>JBBQWH010000087.1:0-9835 GCA_038210785.1 Sphingomonadales bacterium
CTGCAGCAGCATCCCGGTGCGCACGCGGTTCGAATAGAGCCCGGCGACCATCCGGCGTTCTTCGGGCTTGCCGGTTTCCTTTTCGACAATCGCGGCGAGGATCAGCGCATCGCGCATCGTATCGACCGCGATGCCGGGGCTTCGCTTGGCCCATTCCTCGGCCAGCGCGCGGTCCATCGCTGCCTGCATCAGTTCGACGAGAGCCTTGCGCGATTGGCCGCGCTCAAAGGCATAGGTATCGGGCAGGATCGAGCCTTCGGGCGGCACCGCCACCTCGCCGGAGAGCAACGGTTCTGCCATCAGCCGTTCCCACACCACGATCGAGGGCATGCCTTCGGGGATGGTGATGAACCGCCGGATGACATCACCTGACTGAAACGCGGCGAGGATGTCGCTCGTGCTCATATCCGGCGTTAGCAGGAACTCGCCCGCTTGGATCGGCGCGTCCGAGCCGAACACACGCGCATGCAGCACAAAACCTGATGCCGAGGTGATCAGTTTCGCGTCTTCAAGCTTGCCTGCCACCGAGGCGACCGAAGCCCCTGCCGGAATGGTGAAGCTGGTGTCCTTGGTCACCGTCGCCGAACCCAGCATGGTCCACGCCAACATCAGCCCTGCAAGCGCGAGGCCGACCAGTGCCAGCACCAGACCTCGCAAGGAGCTCACGGTGTCAATTGACCTTCTGCATGATGATCGAGGCGTTGGTGCCGCCAAAGCCGAAGCTGTTGTTGAGCACGGCGCGCACTTCGCGTTTGCGCGCCACCAGCGGCACCAGATCAATGCCTTCGGTGCCCTCGTCGGGATCGTGGAGGTTCAAGGTCGGCGGCACGATCCCGTCGCGCATCGCAAGGATGCAGAAAATCGCCTCGACCGCGCCCGCGCCGCCGAGCAGGTGGCCGATCGCGCTTTTGGTCGAACTCATCGACGCACCGCCAAGATCCGCGCCCAGCACGCGCTTGATCGCGGCGAGTTCGATGGTGTCGGCCATCGTCGAAGTGCCGTGGGCATTGATGTAATCGATATCGCCCGGCCCCAGACCTGCCTTCTTCAGCGCCATTCGCATCGCCAGCTCCGCGCCGCGGCCTTCGGGATGCGGAGCGGTGACGTGGTAGGCATCGCCCGACAGGCCGTAACCGGTGACTTCGGCGTAGATTTTCGCGCCGCGCGCCTTTGCGCGTTCGTATTCCTCAAGCACCAGCACGCCCGCGCCCTCGCCCATGACAAACCCGTCGCGACCCTTGTCATAGGGGCGGCTGGCTTCGGTCGGGCGGTCGTTCATGCTCATGTTGAGCGCGCGCGCCTGCGCAAACCCGGCGATGCCGAGCGGACAGATTGTGCCTTCCGCGCCGCCTGCCAGCATCACATCGGCATCGTCAGCCGCGATCATCCGCGCCGCATCGCCGATCGAATGCGCGCCGGTCGAACACGCGGTCACCACCGCGTGGTTCGGCCCCATGAAACCGTATTTGATCTGCACCTGACCGGTGATCAGATTGATCAGGCGGCCGTGGACGAAGTGCGGCGAAACCCGCGAAGGGCCGCGTTCGTGCAGGTTTACGCTCTCAAGCTCGATCCCCGGCAAGCCGCCGATGCCAGATCCGATCGAGCAGCCGGTGCGCTCCTTTTCGGCCTGAGTCATGTCGGTCAGGCCAGCATCCTCGAGCGCCTGTCCGGCCGCGTCGATGCCAAAGATGATGAAGGGATCGACCTGGCGCTGAACCTTATGGTCGACGCGCTTGTCGGGGTCGAACCCCCACGGGTGATCCTTGGGTTTCACTTCGCAGGCGATGGTGCATTTCTGGTTCGAGGCATCGAAGCGGGTGATCTGCCCCGCCCCGCTTTGCCCGGCGATGAGGTTTGCCCACGTCGTTTCGACATCGGCCCCAAGCGGGGTAACAAGGCCAAGCCCGGTAACAACCACACGGCGCATAGTGTTCTCCTAAACGCAAGACAGGCTCAACCCGTTCGGGCTGAGCCTGTCGAAGCCCCGAATTTTCTTCCAGCGCTTTGCCAGCAAGAAGGACAACCCTTCGACAAGCTCAGGGTGAACGGGGAAGGTGAGGGATTAACCCTTGTGTTCTTCGATGTACTTGGTCGCGTCACCAACGGTGGTGATCTTTTCGGCCGCATCGTCGGGGATTTCGACACCGAATTCCTCTTCGAACGCCATAACTAGTTCGACGATGTCGAGGCTGTCAGCACCGAGATCATCGATGAAGCTCGCATCCTGAGTGACCTTTTCGGCTTCCACGCCGAGATGTTCGACGACAATCTTGGCCACCCGGTCGGCAGTATCGCTCATGTTGTTCCCTTTTGGACTTGGGTTAAATGCATTGGCCTCGCCCTAATGAACGGCGGGGGCAAGTGCAAGTGGGCATGACGGTCAGCGAGCGTCGCGGCCGGTATGGATGGAAATCTGCTGCTCGGCCCTGAGGCGTGAAGCGATCCGGCCGAGACCTTCTTGCGCTTCGACCTTGCCCAGCTTCACATCGAGCACCGCCTGGTAAAACTGGCCCGCAGCTTCAAGGTCGCCCGCGCTTTCGTGGCATAGCCCGATGTTGAACACCACCGAGACCGCGCGCGGGTTGGCGGGTTCCAGCGCTTCAAAGGCGCTGCAGGCGCCGGCGATGTCGGTCTTGGTCTGGCGGACGGCTGCCTTGAAGGCTGTATGGTCAGCCTTGGCAATCGCGTCGCGGCTTTCGAGCAGGCGGATACCTTCGCTGCGGTATTGCGGCGCCAGATCGCTGCGCATCGCCGCGGCGAAACCGCCGGCGAGCTCTTCGATCATCGAATCGACTGACGGTGTATCGCGTTCATCCTTGCAGAAGCGGCGGCTGGCGGTCAGCGTGTCGCCTTTGGCATAGAGCAACTCGCCCCCGTGCGCGACCAGCCGAACCTCGGGCCGCAGGCTGACCTCGCGGGCTCGGCAGGGATAGCTCACCGTCTTCTTTTCAGTGCACTTGCCGCGGTCGTCCCTGATAGCGCATTCCTCGACGTCCTTGGCGCCTGCATCGCTATCGCGCCATTCGACCTCGGCGATACCGCGCATCACAGCATCGGGCCCGCCGCGCCGATCGGCCTGCCCGCGCGCATCATTGCCGCCGTCATAGGTGTAGCTGTTGCCAAAGGCGGGCGCGGTGAAGGTGAGGTCGAAGTAAGGCCGCCCTTCGATTACCGCGCCGCGCAGGGCGGAATCGATGGCGAATGCGAGCCGCTCGCCCGCGCGCCCCGAGAAATCGGCTACCGCGATCGAGCGCACTTGCGATGGCGCATCGGTTCCGGCGGCGTAAATCCCCTCAACCGGTAACGTCTCGGCATGCGCGATGGCCCCGCACCCTGCCGCCGCGCCAAATCCGATCAACCATGTCAGTCGCATCGCCCAAGCCCCGCCGCGCACCAAGCTACAACAGCGAATTTCGCAGCCTTTTTCGATCAGGGCAAGCCAGTTCGCAGGCGCAATCAGCCCGCTGGCTTTGCCGGTGGTTCGACAACGCGCAGATGCAGCTCGCGCAAACTGCGGGGTTCGGCCGGGGTCGGTGCGCCCATCAGCAGGTCTTCGGCGCGCTGGTTCATCGGGAACAGCGAAATCTCGCGCAAGTTCTTGGCCCCGCACAATAGCATCACGATCCGGTCAACGCCCGCCGCCATCCCGCCATGCGGCGGCGCGCCGTATTGAAACGCACGGTACATTCCGCCGAAGCGCTCCTCGACATCCGCCTTGGAGAGCCCGACGATCTCAAACGCCTTTACCATCGTTTCGGGCATATGGTTGCGGATCGAGCCTGAGGCGATTTCATAACCGTTGCAGACCAGATCGTACTGGAACGCCTTGATCGTGAGCGGATCCTGCTCGTTCAGCGCGTCGATCCCGCCCTGCGGCATCGAGAACGGGTTGTGGCTGAAATCGACCTTATTCTCGTCCTCGTTCCATTCGTAGAACGGGAAATCGATGATCCATGCGAGCGCGAAGGCGTTCTCGTCGATCAGGCCGAGTTCTTCGCCCACGCGGATGCGCGCGGCGCCTGCCAGCTTGGCGGCGTCGGCCTGTTTGCCGGCAGCGAAGAATAGCCCGTCATTCTCTCCCAGCCCAAGTTCGGCATAGAGCTCAGCCATGCGGTCAGCACCGTGGTTCTTGGCAATCGGCCCGCCGAATTCACCGGCTTTGCGGGTGACGTAGCCGAGGCCGGCATAGCCTTCCTTGCGCGCCCAATCGTTCATGTCGTCGAAGAACTTGCGGCTCTTTTCATGGGTGCCGGGCGCCGGGATCACCCGCACCACCCCGCCCCCACCGACGATCTTTTCGAACAGGCCAAAGCCGCTTTGCGTGAAATGCGCCGACACATCGCTGATGATCAGCGGGTTGCGCAAATCGGGCTTATCGCTGCCATATTTGAGGATCGCTTCATCGTAAGCGATGCGCGGGAACTGGCCCGCCGGCGTCACGGCCTTGTCGCCCGCAAACGCGGCGAAGGTGCCCTGAATCACCGGCTCCATGGTCTCCCAGACTTCTTCCTGAGTGACGAAGCTCATTTCCAGGTCGAGCTGGTAGAATTCGCCCGGCAGCCGGTCAGCGCGCGGGTCTTCGTCGCGGAAGCATGGGGCGATCTGGAAATAGCGGTCGAACCCCGCCACCATCAGCAGCTGCTTGTATTGCTGCGGCGCTTGGGGAAGCGCATAGAACTTGCCCGCATGGATGCGGCTCGGCACGAGAAAATCGCGCGCGCCTTCGGGCGAGGACGCGGTCAGGATCGGGGTCGAGAACTCGTTGAAGCCCATCGCCGCCATCCGCGCACGGATATCGGCGACCACCGCCACCCGGGTCATGATGTTGCGGTGGAGCGTCTCGCGCCGCAGATCGAGGAAGCGGTACTTGAGGCGGATGTCTTCAGGGTATGGCTGTTCGTCCGCAACCGGCATCGGCAGTTCCTCCGCCGCGCTCTGCACCGTCACGCTGCGCGCAAACACCTCGACTTCGCCGGTGTCGATGCGCGGATTGACTGTCTCGGCCGAGCGCGCCTTGACCTCGCCTTCGATGGTGACGACCGATTCCACCCGCAACCGATCGAGCACCGCCAGTGCGGGCGAATCCGCATCGGCGACAATCTGGGTGATGCCGTAATGATCGCGCAGATCGACGAACAGCAACCCGCCAAAATCGCGCTTGCGGTGCACCCAGCCCGACAGGCGGACGGTTTTGCCCACATGAGCGGAAGAAAGCTGTGCGCAAGTGTGCGTGCGGTAGGGGTGCATCTAAACTCTTGTCCTGTCCGGGGCTATGACGCTAGGGCGCGTTCGCGATGGGAACGGGACGGCCGTTACCGGGGCCGTATCCGGTCCGTTACCGGCGCGCTAACAGGGGAAGCCTTGCGCTTTGTCAAGCGGCGCTTGTCAAGGTTGCGGGAATACGATGGGTTCAAACCCGAGGGCGGCACTCCGCCCCTACGAGCAAAGTTGATATGAAAATCCATCCGTTGATTACCACCACCGATGCCCTCGCCGAACTCTGCGCCCGCCTCGCCAAGTCCGAATTCGTCGCAGTCGATACCGAATTCATGCGCGAGAACACATATTGGCCCGAGCTGTGCCTGGTGCAGATCGCCAATACCGAGGAAGCCGCCGCCATCGATCCGATGGCCGACGGGATCGACCTCAAGCCCCTGCTTGATCTGATGTGCGACAATGAAGACGTGCTCAAGGTGTTCCACGCCGGCGGGCAGGATGTCGAGATTATCGTCAACCTTACACAGCGCACCCCGCACCCGATTTTCGACACCCAGATCGCGATGATGGCGATCAGCCAGTCCGAACAGATCGGCTATGCCAATCTGGTCGAGACCTGGATGGGCCTCACTATCGACAAGGGCGCGCGTTTCACCGATTGGAGCCGCCGGCCGCTGACCGAGCGGCAAATCGAATATGCGATCGGCGATGTCACCCACCTTGCCACCATTTTCCCGCGCATCCTGAAAAAGCTGATCAAGACCGGGCGCGGAGTGTGGCTCAATGCCGAGATGGAAAAGCTCGGCGATCCGGGCAACTACCTTACCGATCCCGCCGTCGCCTGGAAGCGCATCCGCCAATCGGGTCGCAATCCGCAGGTGCTCGGCAGGATGAAGGCGCTTGCCGGGTGGCGTGAAAGCGAGGCGCAGCGCAAGAACATCCCGCGCGGCCGGATCATGCGCGACGAGACGCTCGCCGATATCGCCAGCCACCCGCCCAAATCGCAGGCCGATCTGGCGAAAGTGCGCGGGCTTTCGCCGGCATGGAAGGACAATGACATCGGCAAGCGGCTGATGAAAATCCTCAGCGATGCCGAGCCGCTGCCCAAGGCGGAAATGCCCGAGAAGATCAAGCACGGCGCCCCGCTCGGCAAGGAAGGCGCGCTGGTGGCGGATCTTCTCAAGCTGCTGCTCAAGATCCGCGCGCGCGAAATCGACGTCGCCCCGCGCCTCCTGACCCGCGCCGACGAGATGGAAGCGCTCGCTTCAGGCGCGCGCGATTTGCCGGTGCTGCAGGGCTGGCGCTACGAGGTGTTCGGCAAGGACGCGCTCGATCTGGTCGAAGGCAAGCTGGCGTTTGCGGTTGAACGCGGCAAGCTCAAGATGACCCATATCGATGATGTGGTGGTGGTAGGGCCTGCGGAGCTGGACGAGCCCGACGCCCTGGCGGCGGAATGATGGCGCGCGTGTGAGCACCTACCTGCCCACCATTAAGCAGCTGCAATACCTCGTGGCGCTGCACGAGCATGGCCATTTCGGCCGCGCGGCGGATGCCAGCTTCGTTTCGCAATCGACACTATCGGCAGGCATCCGCGAGCTGGAATCGCTGCTCGGCGTAGTGCTGGTCGAACGCTCGCGCCGCGTGGTGCGTTTCACTGCGCTGGGCGAACAGGTGGTGGCCAAGGCCAACCGGCTGCTGCGTGAGGCGGAGGAGCTCGCCGATCTGGTGCAAGCCTCGGGCAAGCCGCTGTCGGGCGAGCTCAGGATGAGCGTGATCCCGACCATCGCACCCTTCATGCTCCCGCGCGTACTGCCGCGCCTGCGCCGCGAACGGCCCGATTTGAAGCTGTTGCTGCGCGAGGAGACCAGCCACGATGCGCTCGAATCGCTAAGCCACGGGCGGGTTGATTGCGTGCTGCTGGCGCTGCCATTCGACACCGGCGACGCCGCGATCGCCCACATCGCCGACGACCGGCTGTTCATCGCCTTTCCCAAGGACGATCCCCGCGATCCCCCGGCGAGCATTCCGCCCGAGATGATCGATCAGGGGCGGCTGATGCTGCTGGAAGATGGCCACTGCCTGCGCGACCACGCGCTCGCGGCCTGCAACCGCGCCGAATTGCGCGCCAGCGCGGCGATGATCGGCACGAGCCTGCACACGCTGGTGCAACTGGTCGACAATGATCTTGGCCTCACCATGCTCCCCGAAATGGCGCTGAAGGCGGGGATCCTTGCGGGTACGCAAGTGGTTGCGCGGCCGGTGGACAGCCCCACCGCCAAGCGCGAGATCGTGCTGGCGTGGAGGAAGAACTCGCCGCGCGAGGCGGATTTCAAGTTGCTAGCTGAAGAACTGCGGGCGGGGTAGCATCGAGCATTGCCTCAAGCGGACGGCGAGCGAGCGCGATGGCAAGTGCCGCTCCCAAGCCGATCGATGCGTCGAGCAACCAGAACTGTGCGCCGCTCAACTGGTCATAATAACTGCCGACCCAACCCATCAGCAGCGATCCAGCGAACAGCGCGAGAAACGCGCCTCCCATCAGGGTGCTTTTGACCTGAACTGGTGCGACCCGTGAAACCAGCGCCAGCATGACCGGCCAGTACCACATAAACCCGATCCCCATCCCGATATAGCCCGCCAGCACCCACAGCACCGAAACCCGTCCCTCGTTTCCAGCAAGCAAGGCACCGGTAGCAAGCAGCAACGCCGATGCACCAATCAGCGCGGCACCGATCGCAATCTTGGCAATGCTGGTCGGCTCGGTCCCAGCCCGCGCCTGCCGCGCCCAAAGCGCGACGAGCGGCGCGGCGATCAGGATGCTCCCCACGCTGTCGAGCGATACAAACCAGCTGGCCGGAACCGCTCCCAGCGGCGAAACCAGGTCCACGCGCTGGTCGATCCAGACGATGCCGATGTTCCAGATCTGCGCATATGCGGCCTGGATCGGGGCAATCAGGGCTATCAAGGCGACGATGGCCATGGCCCGGCCACGCTCTTCGCTGGTCATGGCAGGCGTTCCGCTCTGATCGAACTTGCGAACCGTTGTCGCGGGGAAATGCCGGAGCCCTGCCAGATAGAAGGCCAGCGCGACCAGCATCAAGGCCGTGGCGAGGCCAAACCCCGTATGCCACCCATAAATCGCGGCAACGGTGCCGACTGCGACTGGACCGGTCACGGCACCGAAATTGATCCCGGTTGAATAGATCGCATAACCCCGATCGCGCAGGGATTCGGCGGCGGCTGGATAAAGCGTTCCGACCTGCGCCGAAATGTTGCCCTTCAGGAAGCCTGAGCCGAGAATCAACAACAACCCCGCGATCAGGAAGGTCTGATCATACGTCATCGCAAGATGACCCATGCTCATCAGCACAATGCCGAGAATGACGGCGCGCTTGATGCCGAGCCAGCGATCGCCGATCCATCCGCCGATAATCGGGGTGAAATAGACAAGGCCGCCGTACCAGCCGACAATCAGAGACGCGAATGCAAGGTTCGACATCGGGCCGCCGAATTCGAACAGCGCGCGCAGTCCTGCCAAGCCAATAACTTTTTCCGCATGACCCGGCAGTAACAATTCTTGACCCAAATAAAGCGGCAATAACGAAACCATTCCGTAGTACGAAAATCGTTCCGCCAACTCCGTAACTGTCAGGAAATACAACCCTCGCGGATGATTGCTTGCCGTCGCCGCGCCTTCGGTTGTCATTGGACCCCCATTTCAAACGCCAACCGGTTTGCGGGTTTGCGCCGCAGCTTAAAATCTGGAGGTTTCTTTGCGGTTTGACAAGGCACCGGGCTCATCGGCAAAGTAGCAGCGCCGCTCGCCTGAAGCCAAGGGCGCCTTCACCACTCGGTCAGCGCAAGGCTCATCACGAGGCTGGTGCCAATCGCCAAGCGCAGCCGGCGCGAAGGCAGCGCGAAACGTAGCTGCGAGCGGGGGGGTGCGGGCAGCGCCAACTCCCTCACATCGTAATCATCGAGCGTCAACAGCTCGCCAATTTCGTACCGTTCGAAATCACCAACGAGGTGGTGAACATCCTCAGCCAGCAGTTCTGCATCGCTGAGAAGCGCCGTGGCACGAATATAATGACCTTGTTCAAGCGCGCCGCGCGCCTCCTGCTGAAGCCGCTTGGCCTCTTCTGCGAGCAAGCGGACATAAGCCTTAGCGGAGAGTGATTCCTTTGGTCCCATGAGACATGATAACCTGAAAACTGCCGTTCCCGCCAGCCCAATTTTGCTAGCCTAATCCATGTGCTTGAGCCCGACGCGCAGGTAATCCCACCCCGTCACACAGGTCAGCACCGCCGCCGCCCACAGCGCCGCCAGCCCGACCAGATGCACCCAGCTTTGCGCGATGGTCTTGCACATATCACCCACCGCCTGACACGGCGGGCCGTGCAGCGCACCGCCAAGGATCAGCGCGCCGAGCGACACCAGCTGCAACGTCGTCTTCCACTTGGCAAGCTTGGACACCGGCACAGACACCTGAATCCCGCCCAGAAATTCGCGCAGACCACTCACCGCAATTTCGCGCACCAAGATCACCAGCCCTGCGATCACGTGGATATCGCCCACATAAGGCCCGCGCAAATAGCCTTGCGCGGTCAGCACCAGGATC
>JBBQWH010000088.1:0-9602 GCA_038210785.1 Sphingomonadales bacterium
CATGCCCGCGCGGGCGAGGGCGCTTTCGTCAATGGCGAGCGGATTGCGGCACGCACCACCGGTGCCGCGCGCCCGGTCAGTGCGGTCAGCCGCACGTTCCTGACCCCTGAACAATCGGCGATGGTCGATGCCAAGCTCGCCCCGCACTACACACTGGTCGACATCCCGCGCTGCGCCGCCGAGCAATACCCGCGCCTCGCGCTCGGCGATAACGACGTTTCCAGCTTCAAACGCACGCTGGCGTGGGATCATGCAGCAGGCGTCTTATGGCTCAACGAAGCGGGCGGGAAAGCCGCGCGGCTCGACGGCAGCGCATACCGGGTGGACCAGCATGACGCGCCGGGCTTGGTCGGCGCGTCGAGCCCGGCGATCTGGGACGCATTCGTGGCGCGAGTGTTGGCCTAGCAAGCGGGCCTTACAGCTCGCTTTCAAGCCACGCCTTGAGCTGACCCTTAGGCGCTGCTCCCAACTTGCGCGCCACCGCTTCGCCGTTCTTGAACAATACCATCAGTGGGATCGACTGCACTCCCATCTGCGCTGCAATATCGGTGTTCTCCATGATGTCGATCTTGGCGATGGTGACTTGCCCTGCCAGTTCCTCGCTGATTTCCTCGAGCGCCGGGGCGATCATCTTGCACGGGCCGCACCAGTCCGCCCAAAAATCCACCAGCACGGGGGTGTCGCTGTCGAGCACATCTGCCTGAAAACTCGCATCGGTCACGTTGACAGTCGCCATTAGCCTATTCTCCTTTTCCCGGCGACCTTAAGAGCGCCGGGCACACTAATGCAATCTAATGCGTGTGCTTGTTCACCCAATATCGAGCGGCAGATAGCTTTGCTGCGCATCCTGCAACGCGTGCTTGTACGGCGCGAGCAGCGCAGGTGAGAGGTCGAAAAGCACCGGCGAATGGGTGTAAAGCACCCCTGCGCGCACCTGCCGTCCCGGGTAAATCGCCGCGAGCGCCGCAGCATAGGCCGCCATCTGCCGCAGGGTCGAGACCGGGATATTGTCAGCGCTGGCAGGCGGACGGCGGGTGGTCTTGAAATCGACGACGGTGACGCAGGCGTCCTCGATCAGCAACCGGTCGGCGGTGCCGGCCACCACCACGCCCTCAACCGTGGCCGCGAGCGGCACTTCGGCGAGCGCGCTACTTGAGAAGATCGCGGCAAAATCCTGGTGATCAAGCACGCCAAGGGCCGCGCCAAGCATGTCGTCGCGCAATTCCGGAGCAAGATCACCCGCCTGACGTTCGAGCCAGCGCCGCGCTGCATCTGCGCGCTCGGCCTCAGGCACATCAGGCAGGCGTTCCAGAAGCTTGTGGATCAGGCTCCCGCGCCGAGCAGCATGGCGTACGGCGCCGGGCGGCAGCGGCGGTTCAGCTCCGGTGTCCTCACCAGCGCTCGACGGAGCCAGCGGGCGCGGCGGGCGCGGCTCCTCGCCGACCGGAGTGGTCATCCAGCGTGGGAGCGCGGGCAGTGCGGCATCGCCGGTGATGGGGCCATCGTCGGGCACCAGCGGGTCAGCACGGTGGCCCCATTCCTTGCGCCACAGCCACAAGGGGTCGTCGATCGTCTCGCCTTCGAACAGCGGGGCCAAGCGGGCGTACCAGCTGTCCGGATGCGGCACGCCCTTCTTTGCTTCGTTTTTGTTCAGAGATCCGACGATAAATAGCGCTTCCTCGGTGCGGGTGAGCGCGACGTAGAGCAGCCGCCAGTGCTCCTGCATTGTGGCGGCCTTTTTTGCCTCCTCGGCTACGGCAACCGCCCCCTTGCGTTCGTTCTTAGCCAGCGGTGGGAGCGGCACTTCGCGCAAGCGCCCGCCCGGCTCGGCGAAGCCATGCGGGTTGTCCACCAGCGCCAAATCGCCCGGATCACCCGGCGCGCCGGTAGCATCGGCGAGGATCACGATCGGCGCCTGCAAGCCCTTCGAGCCATGCACCGTCATCACCCGCACCTGACCGCTGGCGCTGTCTGAATCGCGCTTCAGGTCAACCGTTCCGGCGTCAAACCAAGCGATGAAACCGGCCAAGCTCGGCCAGTGTTCGGCCTCGTAGGCGAATGCGGCGTTGACGAGTTCGTCGAGCGGGTCATTGGCCTCTGCCCCCAACCGCTCGACCAGCCGCGCGCGGCCCTGCCACGGGCCGGTGAGCAGCCAAGCGATCAGCACCTGCGGGGTGTGGTAATCGGCGCGGCGCAGCAGATCGCGCAGCTTCGCGGCCGTTTCGAGGACTTGCGGCGCCGCGTCGGTGCGGCGCAGGTGATCCCACAACCGCTGCTTCGGCGCGCGCGGAACATGGGCGAGGAGATCGTCCTGCGTCCACCCCATCAGCGGCGAAGCGAGCAGATTGGCAAGCGCGAGGTCATCCTGCGGCTGCGCGGCAAAGCGCAGGGCGGCCAGCACGTCCTTAACCGCCAGCGGCGCGCCCAGCCGCAGCCGGTCGACCCCGGCCACCGGCACCCCGCGCGCATAGAGCTTGGCGACGATCTGCGCGGCAAGGTCCTTGCGCTGGCGCACCAGCACCATGATATCGCCCGGCCCAGCGTGGCGCCGGGTGCCCTTCTCCAGCACAAAGGGTTCCGCGCCCGAGACCCAGCACGCCACCTGATCGGCAATGCGCTCGGCCAGCAGCGTGTCGTGGCGCGGCAGCCAGTCCTGCTCGCTGTCCTCGCTCTCGTCGTCCTCAGCCTCGGGCTCGTCCTTCTCGGGCACCACTGGCGGCCACAGCGTGACAAGGCCCGGCCGCTCGGCGCCCTTGTGTTCGGGCGCCGGCTGGTCGAGCCCGAAGGCTGGAAAGCCGAGAAGGTCGATCGCGCAGTTGACGAAGCCGAGCACGATATTGGCGGTGCGGAACGAATTGCCGAGATCGAGCTCCTGCCAGCCCGGCACGCGGCGGTTGACCCGTCCCGCTCTGATCCCGTCCTGCGCCGCGAGGATGCGGGCGCGCACGCGGTCCTTGGCGCGGGCGAAGTTTTCCGGGCTGGTGCCCTGAAAGCCGAAGATCGCCTGCTTATAATCCCCGACGGTGAAGATCGTCCGCAGCGTGTCGCCGCGCGCGCCTTCACCGCTGAAGAAATCGTCGATCAGCGCCTCGAGGATGTCCCATTGGCTCTGGTTGGTATCCTGTGCCTCGTCGATCAGGATGTGATCGAAGTGGCGATCAAGCTTGTATCGGATCCAGTCGGCAGCCTCGCTTTGGCCGAGCAACGCGGCGGCCTTGCGGATCAGGTCACCGAAGTCGAGCAAGCCTTCGCGCGCCTTGCGGGCCTCCCAGCGCACCGCAAAGGCGCGTCCGATCTCAAGCGCGCTTGTGACGATCTCGGCGCAAGCGAGCAGCGCATGGCGGTCGTCCACCATCGCCACCGCGGCAGCGATAGCCTCCTGCCGCGCCTTGAAGCCGGGGTCGAGCTTCTCCGGCGTGGGCATGGATCGCGGGTCACCATCCTTCTTGAGCACATTATCTCTGAAACCGCCGACCGCTTCGGCCCGCCCCGGCAGATCGAGCGCCAGCCAGTGGCGGATGAAGGCAGCGGTTTCCTCGCCGGTCTTGGCCTTCCAGCCATCAAGTAGCGGCAGCATCGCCTGCAATTCGCCATCGGGAAAGATATCCGGATCGAGCGGCTCGCTCGCCCACACCTCATCCGCATCAGCGGGAATCCCCAAAGTCTGGCGCACCCGCGTGGCCATCGGCGATTGCCAGCCCGCAGGTCCCTCCCAAAGGTCCTGCGCCTCAGCGGCGCGCATCAGCCACTTGTGCAGGCTGGCCGGGTCCTTGCGGGTGGTGAACAGCGCGATTCCATCGAGCACCCGCACGTCATGGGTCCGCTCGGCCTCCTCGAACAGATCGGCCAAAACCGCGCGGCTAAGCAATTCGCGGCTGCGATCATCCATCACCCTGGTGCCGGGGGCGAGGCCTGATTCCTCGGGGAAACTGCCGATCAAGAACTGCGCGAAAGCGTGGATGGTGTCGATCCTGAGGCCCCCGCCGGGGCAATCGAGCACACTCGTAAATAGGCTGCGCGCGCGTTCCTGTGTGGCAGGGCCAATATCCGCGCCAAGATAGCCGAGCTCCTTTGCTAGCACCGTGGCGGGAAGGCGCACCCAGCGGGCGAGCACCGCGTTGATGCGGTTGGCCATCTCAGCCGAGCCCGCCTTGGTGAAGGTAAGGCATAGGATCTGCGAAGGTTCGACCTCTTGGCGCAGCAGCAACCGCAGCACGCGGGCCGAGAGCACCTGCGTCTTGCCCGTCCCGGCTGAGGCCGAAAGCCAGACATTTTCATCGGGGTCGGCCGCCTTAAGCTGGTTGTCCTGCAAGGGGAATACGAGGCCCCCGCTCCCGCTTACGCCGCCGCTCATGCCGCAGCGTCCTTGTCAGCCACGCCGACAATCCATTCCTCCAGCCGCATCAGCTGGTCGTAATCGGTGTAGCCCTTGTAATCGGGGTTTTCGCGCGCGGTGAAGGATCTGCGGCCCTTGATGTAGTCGCTGATGGCGTCTGACAGCTTGGCGATGTGGTGCGGCAGGAACTCGTCAGGCATAAGCCCAGTCTTGGCCTTGCCTTCCTTCATCGGCGTTTGGCGCTTGCCGAAACCGCCGTCTTCCCTGCCGAACGACCAGTATTCGAACGCGTTTACCGCGCCTGCAGCCACGCCTTTTTGCGCAAAGCCGCCCGCTTGCGCAATCAACCCGAGAAGCCCGAGTTGCAGCGCGTAGCCTGCCTTGACCTCGTCCTTGCTCGGCACGCGCCCGGTCTTGTAGTCGATTATGGCGAGGCTGCCGTCGGCCAGCCGGTCAATCCGGTCGGCGCGGCCCATGACCTTGACCCCGTCGAGTGTCATCTCGCCTGAAATCTCGCTCGCCAGCACGGTACGACCCTCGCCCGCATCCGTGCTGACCCACGCCTCGAATCGTTCGAGTGCGGCGATCAGGCGCGGTTGCCACAAGGCGCGGAACAGCGGGTGAACGCGCGCGGCAGTGAAATGCGCAGCAGCAAAGGG
Organism: Sphingomonadales bacterium; assembly: GCA_038210785.1. GTDB lineage: Bacteria > Pseudomonadota > Alphaproteobacteria > Sphingomonadales > Sphingomonadaceae > Erythrobacter. The sequence continues at coordinate 4,996 of JBBQWH010000088.1, forward strand.
GGCGAGCGCAAGGCCGGGATTGTCTGCCCGCGCCTTGTGCCAGTGATCAAGGATCTCATGCACCAGCGTGCCGCGCAGCGCCGGATCGCTAAACGGATCGGCGGCGAGCGGCTGGAGCGGCCGCAGACCAAGGATTGTCTGCGCGTAGAACTGATACGGATCGCCAAGCAACCGGTCGAGCGCGGTGACCCGGATCACCACGTTGCGCAATTCCGGAGCAGGATCGGGCGCGGGGCGCGGGTATTGGGTCGCCGGCGGGCGCCACCGGTCGAGGTGCGGGAGCAGCGCGGGGATGGCGCTTTCGCGGTGCTCCTTTGCCAAATCATCGCCCAGCAGCGCCATGGCCCGCAGCAGGAACCGCGAGGGCAGCGTCGGTCCATCCGCATTTCGCAAGGCGCGGCTCAGCACCACCTCTGGCGCGCCCATCGCGCCTGCCAGATCATGCGCGGAAAGGCCGATCCTGAACTCAGCCCCGGGCACGCCGAGAGCGCGCAAGATCGCGGGGGCCAGCAACGCGTCCGCCCCGGGCGGCTGCGGCCAACTGCCTTCGTTGAGCCCGCCGCAGATCACCAGACCGGCGCGCGCCATGCGCGCCTCAAGCAAGCCGTAGATCGAGACGCGCGGGTGCCCGCCATAGCCGGGGCGCACCGCCACCGCGTCCATCGCATCGCGCAGCGCGCCAGCAATATCGGCGGTCTCGATCCGCGTGCCGAGCGCCTCGGCATGGCCGCGCAATTCCTCGATCATGCCGCCGAGCATCCGCCCGTCCTCGCGCTCCCAGATCGCGCTGCGGGCAAGGGCCTCTGCGGCGTCGGCCAGCCGGCGCAGCGCGTCAGCGAGCGCGATCTCGCGCGGCCAATCGGAGAGCGGGACGATCAGCGCTTCGGCCTCGGCCCACCAGTCGCTAACCTCCGCCTTGCTCGCCGCCGCCCGCAGCGGCGCTATCCCCGGCGCGAGCGCGGGGCCACGCAGTTCGCGATCAAACGCGCGCAAGGCCTTAAGCCAGCCGCGGCGCGCTTCTGCGTCCCATGCGCGCACCAGAGGATGGCCGAAGGCGGCGACCAACTTGGCTGGGTCCGGGCCATGTGCGGCGATCTCGGCGAGCAGCCCAAGCAAGCGCCCCGCCGGGGTCAGCGCCAGCGGGCGACCCGCGCTGTCGTCGGCGACAATGTTCCAGCGTTCGCAATGCTGCGCCACCCGACGCGCCAAGGTCCGATCGGCGGTGACCACCGCGATGCGTTTTTCAGGCTGCTCCAGCGCCTCGCGCACCAGCAGCGCGATGGCCTGCGCTTCTTCTTCGATGGTGGCGCTGGTCAGCAACCGCACACCCGCCAGCCGCCGCCGGTCGGCCGGCAACCCCGCCCACGAGCGACTGGCGCGCGGCGGCAGGAACAGCGAGGAGATCGCCCGGCTGCGTATCGGTTCGGCCGCCGCGGTCCCGCGCCGGTGCCACGGCTGCACTTCCGCCCGGTTCACCCCCATGCGGTTCAGCAGCAACTTGAGATGATATTGCGGATGGGTGAGCGCGTCGCCCGCAGTGAACACCGGCCCGCCCGGCTCGGCGGCGGCTCCGGCGAGGCCTAACTCGTCCCACGCGGCGTCATTCATCGCCAGGTCAAGGTAGGGCAGCACCACCGTGCCTTGCGGCAATTCAGCGATCACCCTGAGCAGCCGCGCCAGCGCGGGCGCGGCGCTGGTGACGCCGACTGCCAAAATTGGATGCGGCGGGGGAGCGTCCCGCCAGCGGCGCGCAGCGCGATCGAAAAGCAGGTTGCGGCGCGCTGCGGCATCGATCTCGCCGCGTGGCCCGAGCGCGATTTGCCAGCGCGCATTGACCCGCGCGAACAGCCGGATCGATCGCTTCCAGTGATCGGCAAGGCCCGCCACACTATCGAGCACCGCCTCGCCCAGCAGGTCCTCTGGCGTCTTTTCCTCGACCAGCAGCCGGTCAATCGTCCGCGCCATCTCCCTTGCCAGGTTAAGCCGTGCACGGCCAGTTAGCGGTTCCATCCCCTCCGCCGCCCGCTCCTCGGCGATCAACCGGTCAAGCACGAGCCAGCGGCGGGCCGGATCGCAGCCCGGCGGAATGTCCGCTGCCCCCAGCGGATCGAGCGCTGCGCCGAGTTTCTCATCGAGATCAAGATCGCCGACCGCGATCATGCGCGGCATCAACAGGCCGCCCTCGTCCATATTACCAGCATGGCGGATAAAGGCCTCGGACAAGGTGCGCGCGGCCCGGCTCGACGGCACCAGCAGCGTCAGCCGGGCGAGGCCGAAACCCGGTTCGCGGTAGCGCGGCACCAGACCCGCCACCAGCGCATCGGCAAATCCGCGATGCGCGGGGATCGAATAGACCAAGGGACCGGCGCGGCGTGGCTCAGCCACTCAGCAAGGCCTCCTCGGTCGGGCGGATCGCCTCCGGCGTGCCAACTTCGAACCACTGGCCGGTGAAGGCGAGGCCGAACAATCGCCCCTCGGCCATCGCCCTGCTCCAGAGGATGTTGGTCGAGAACGGCCCCTCCGGTGCATCGCGCAACAAGCGATGGCTGACCAACTGGATGCCGGTGTAGATGAACGGCGCGATTCGCCCGTCACGCCGCCGCGAGAGCTTACCAAGCGGGTCCATGTGGAAATCCCCAGGCCCGCCAAAATTGGCCGCACGCGCATGCGGCACCACCAGCAGCAGCGCATCCATCGCTTGCCCGTCCCAGCGGCGCGACAAATCCTGGAACGCGTTTTTGGGCCCGTCGAGCCAGATATTGTCGGCGTTCAGCGCGAAGAACGGATCGGGCAGGTGGGCCTGTGCCTTCACCATTCCGCCGCCGGTTTCGAGCAGCAGCGCGCGTTCGTCCGACACGCTGACCTTGGGCGCGGCGCGGGCGAGCACATGCGCCTCAAGCGCGTCGGCAAGATAATGCACATTGACCACCGCGCGCCCCACGCCCGCCTCGGCCAGCCGATCAAGCGCGTGGTCGATCAGTGCGCGCCCTGCAACCCGCACCAGCGGCTTAGGTTGGCTTGCAGTAAGCGGACGCATCCGCTTGCCCAGCCCCGCGGCGAGCACCATCGCGGTGTCGGAAGCGAGCGGCGCGGTGCTCATGCGACCGTTCCCCCGCCGCTGTCGCGCCATTTGGCAGGGATATTGGCATCGAACCAGCGCGCCACCGGAGCGAGCGCGGGGTAGGCAAGGTCGGCTTCGAGCAACTTCCAGACCCGCGGGATCATCGCCAGATAACGGTCCTTCCCATCGCGCTTGAACAGGCGGGTGAAAATGCCGACGATTTTGGTGTTGCGCTGCGCTCCGAGCGTAGCGAAGTCGCCGATGAAGTGCTCATCGAAGCGGTTCATCGCGACCTGGTATTCGAACAGCAGCCCGTCAGCGAAACCCTGATCGACATTGCGCCGTGCATCCTGCAGCAAGGATACCAGATCATAGGCAGGATGGCCCACCAAGGCATCCTGGAAGTCGATCAGCCCCTGCGGCGTGCCAGCTTTGCCTCCCAGCAACATGATGTTCTCCGCATGATAATCGCGCAGGACCGTCACGCCGGGCGATTGGCGCGCTTCGACGGGAGCAAGCACCTCGCGCCACGCCGCCTCATAGCCATCCAAATCGACGTGGAGCCCCATGGCCGGGACATACCATTCGGTAAACAGCCCGACTTCGCGCAAATAGGTGCCCAGATCATAGGGCGCGAATGGGCCGGGCGGCAGGCGGTGCAGATCGATTAGCGCATCGATCGCCGCTCGATAGGCAGCCTCTTCATGAGCCGGATTGGCATCAAGCCAGTCGCGCATCCGGTCATCACCGAAATCCTCGATCAGCACCCAGCCGGCTTGCGGCTCGGCGGCGAGGATCGCGGGCGCGCGCATTCCGTGCGCAGTGAGCCAGTGCGCAACATGCAGGAACGGCGCGGGATCTTCGTGCGGCGGGGGGGCGTGCATCAGCATCGCCGATTCACCGCCCTCTCCCCCGCCTTCGCGCAGCAGCCGGAAATAGCGCCGGAACGAGGCATCGCCCGGCAGCGGCGCGATCCGCGCATCGGCCCAACCGGCGCGGGCGGTAAATTCGGCAAGACCTTCGGGCAGTTGATTCATGGCATCCGCCCTACCCAATCCGCGCCGCCGCGGGCAATCGCAATCCTTCCGCCTTCACCGGTTTCCCCCACCAATTCGAGGCTGATCGCAAGGCATCCCGCCTCATGCCCGAACCCGCCAGCACGATCGGGCCATTCAGCCAGCAGCACCGCGTCTTCGCGGTAATCGTCCAGCCCGATTTCGGCCAGTTCTGAGGGATCATCAAGCCGGTAGAAATCGGCGTGGACCACCGGCAATTGCAGCGCCGGGGCGTCATATGTCTCGATGATGGTGAAGGTCGGCGATGGCACTTCGCCCATGTGGCCCAGCGCAGCAAGGATCGCGCGTGCCAGTGTGGTCTTGCCTGCCCCCAGCCCACCTTCGAGCGCCACCACATCGCCAGCACGCAGCTGCGCCGCTATATCCGCACCAAAAGCATCCATCGCCGCTAGGTCCGGCAGATCAGTGTGCGTCTCGATCACGGTAGACGGATCGTAGCCGTGGTGCCCGAACCTTTGCGGCTGGCGATG
>JBBQWH010000089.1:0-9532 GCA_038210785.1 Sphingomonadales bacterium
CGGCAAACGGCGCCATGTAAACGATCGGGTAGAAACCCCAGCTGGCGAAGGTCAGCAGCCGGGCGCTTTTGATCAGATCACGCACGCCTTCGTGCTGGCGTTCGATAGCATCGCCGAGGCCTGAGAACAGTTCATACACGATGTAGAGGAACGGAATGGTCGAAATCGCGCCCCAGATCGCTCGCGTCGTGTTGTCATCGGAGATTTCGCCCGGATAACCCAGCGCAATCATCAATGCCGCCGCAATGCCAAGTCGAGTCGACTTCCTGACGGTTTCCTCTCGGCTGAGGCCCATCACCAGCACGATTTCAATTAGCAACAACGGCACTGTGAGCAACCAGTCAACGTAGCGATAGGCGTCATTGAACGCGTAGCCGCTGGCGGAGAGCACGCCTTCTTTGAGTTCAAAGGCAGATTCCCAACTCGCTCCGATCCGCCAGTAATGGTAGGCGGCGATGGCGCAGACGAGGCCCGATATCGTGATCGCGCCTTTGTAGCGGTCCGATATTTGGCCGCGACTGAGCCACAGAAACAACGTGGTCGCCGCCATCGTCGCGAAAGTGAACGAAAAGGCATTATAGATCAGTGAATACTGAAAGGGGGAGAGCAATTGCTCCATAGTCGGCTCCTGTATCGTTTGCCGGAACAGGCATGTTTCCAGCGAAGGTAACAATGCAGCGCCCGCGCCGGGCGATATTCGGGGGAATGGCGGAAACATCGCCTTGCGCAAACGCTTGAGCGCGCTGTGGGCTGACCGGCGTGATAAGTGAACATGGACCTTGGTCCGCCCTAGACCAAAGGCGGTATCCGCGTTGGGGCTGCAAGCGGCGGCGCGGCCGCGCGCGGGCGCGGTCAGTGCCCCGCTTCGACCGCTAGCCGGATGAGATCGGCTTGGGTGCGCAAACCCAGTTTTTCCATCACCAATCCGCGATGCATCTTGATCGTCTTGATCGACAATCCCAGCGTCCCGGCGATCTGCTTGTTCAGCAGGCCCTGGGCGGCCAGCTTGGTGACTTCAAGCTGGCGCGGCGAAAGCTGCTTGAGCAGAGCAACCGCGCGCTCGCGGCGGTTTTCGCTGATGCTTTGCTCGCTCCCGGTGATTTCGATCTGGCTGCCGAGGAAATAGATCAGTTCATCCTCGTCGTCATAGAGCGGCGCGACCAGCACCGCATTGCGAAACGGTGTGCCACACTTTTTGTAGTTGAGGATTTCGACCAGCACCGGGCGGTGTCTACCCACCCCTTCGCGGATTTTCTCGGTCAGCCATGGTTCGGTGCCTGTGCCCGACAGGAACCGGCAATTGCGATCAAGCACTTCGCTTGGGCCATAGCCGGTGAGATCAATGAACGCCTGATTGACAGCAATGATCGGATTGTCCGGCAGGCGCGGGTCAGACACGACCGATGCAATCGGTGTCGACGAAATCACTGCTTGCAGCCATTTTGAAAGCCGCGCGGTGGGCGAAAAATATGCCGCCTGCGTCAAGCTTCCTGTCAGTGGCTCGGGCGTGCCTGCATCCGTTCGCAGACTGCCGCGAACCGGCGGTGTCCGAACCTGGCGATCCACTCCGCGATCAGGGAGCGCATCCGCAATGCCAACGTCTTGTCCCATGGTCCAAGAACCCCAAGGACGGCAATACGATCCATTCATCGATAAAAATTCACCGACCGCCGCATCCCGGACGGAGGCTGGCATGCGCCTTACCTTCTCCGCAATGCGCGGTTTCTATCTGCGCAATCGCTGCGCTACTTGCGCGCGTTTCTGCCGCGCTACGCCTACCCTACCTGCCCCCGGTGCAGCAGCTTGTGATCGGCCATCACCAGCGCCATCATCGCCTCGACCACCGGGGTGCCGCGGATGCCGACGCAGGGGTCGTGGCGGCCTTTGGTGACCACCTCCACCGCCTCGCCCGCCGAATTGATCGATTCCACCGGGGTGAGGATTGAGGAGGTCGGCTTGAACGCCACGCGGCACACCACCGGTTGCCCGGTCGAGATGCCGCCCGCGGTGCCGCCTGCGTGATTGCTGGCGTAAACGGGCAGGCCGTCATTGCTCCCAGGTTCAGGGGGCCGCATCCGGTCGGCATTCTGTTCGCCGGAGAGGCGCGCGGCTTCGAACCCGTCGCCGATCTCAACGCCCTTGACCGCGTTGATGCTCATCATCGCGGCGGCGAGATCGCTGTCGAGCTTGGCGTAGATCGGCGCACCCCAGCCTGCGGGGACGCCGGTCGCGACGCACTCGACCACCGCGCCGAGCGATGATCCGGCCTTTCGGGCCTCATCCACCTTTTCTTCCCAGCGCTTGGCGGCAGCCGCATCGGGGCAGAAGAACGGATTGTTCGCGATTTCGGCATAGTCGATCTGCGCCGGATCAATCCGGTCGCCGCCGAGCTCGCACACATAGGCGGTGATGGTGACCTCAGGTATCACCAGCCGCGCCACCGCGCCCGCTGCCACCCGCGCCGCCGTCTCCCGCGCCGAAGACCGCCCGCCGCCGCGATAATCGCGGATGCCGTATTTGGCGTCATAGGCATAGTCGGCATGGCCTGGGCGATAGGACTGGGCGATATCGGAATAGTCTTTGCTGCGCTGATCGGTGTTCTCGATCATCAGCGAAATCGGCGTGCCGGTGGTGCGTCCCTCGAACACGCCCGAGAGGATGCGCACGATGTCATCCTCGCGCCGCTGGGTGGTGAAGCGGTTCTGCCCCGGCTTGCGCGCATCCATGAACGGCTGGATATCGCCCTCGCTGAGCGCCAACCCCGGCGGGCACCCGTCGACCACTGCGCCAAGTGCAGGCCCATGGCTCTCGCCCCAAGTGGTAAAGCGCAGCACGCGCCCAAAGGTGTTCCAGCTCATGGCTCGCCATCTGGCGCAAGTGTGGGCATCTGTCCATAAAGGCTGGACGACCTCAGCGGCATCCGGCACGAACAAACCATGATCGCCAAACTCTCAGGCAGGCTCGATGCGACCGGTGAGGACTGGGCGGTCGTGGACGTCGGCGGGGTGGGCTACCTCGTCCACTGCTCCAGCCGGACGCTCGCCGCGCTGGGCGAGGTGGGAGAGGGCTGCACCGTCCACACGCAATTGCAGGTGAGCGAGAACGACATGCGCCTGCTCGGCTTTGCCGACAGTGCCGAGCGCGACTGGTTCCGCCTGCTGACCGGCGTGCAGGGGGTGGGGAGCAAGGTGGCGCTGGCGATCCTGTCGGCGCTTGCGACCGGAGAGCTACGCGACGCCTGCGGCAAGGGCGACGCGGCGATGGTGGCGCGGGCGCAGGGCGTGGGGCCGAAGCTGGCGGGGCGGATCGTCAACGAGCTGAAGGACAAGGCGGGCGCCATGCCGGGCGGGAGCGGCGGCTTTGCGGTGGGTGTGGCGGCGGCTCCCGCAGGCAGCAAGGGCGCGGACGCGGCGAGCGCGCTGGAGAACCTCGGGTTCAAGCCTGCGGTGGCGGCGCAAGCGGTGGCGCGGGCGCTGGAGGAACTGGGTGAGGGCGCGAGCGAGGGCGACCTGATCCGCGTGGCGCTGAAGAAGGCGGCGGGGTGATGGGGGACGAAATCGCCGTCGTAGCGATTGGTGCCCTTATTGTTTGGGCCCTTCAGATGATCGACAAAGTTTGTGATCGGGCTAAGCGGCGGCAATCCACATTGGTCGCGATAGCCTCAGAAATTCAAGCGATCTCTCATTTGCTTCGCTCAGACCAATACCTTGAAAAATTCCATTCTCTTGCCAACAAAGTGCGTGCAGGTACGTGGGATGGTAAATCCACCTATGTCGTCGACATTCGAAGCAACTTCACGCGAGTTTTCGAGGCTAATGCCTTCCAGTTGTCCGAACTTGAACCCCATCAAGTTTCCAAGATCGTAACTTTTTACACTTATACTCAGGCATTTACCGATACAGTAAAGCCTGATGGTGCAGCTAATGGGTCGGAATTTGGGGAAGATATTGCGAGTAATATCCTAACTGCTGAAGGTTACCTCATGGCGATCCTTCCACTTGCGGACGACATCGTTTTGATGCCTCGCAAACCACTTCCAACCTTGGAAGCTGAATGACATCCTCCGACACCCCCCTCCACACCCCCACCCGCCAGCCCGGTGACCCGGACGCCGCGCTGCGCCCGCGCCGCCTGGCCGAGTTCGTCGGGCAGGAAGCCGCCAAGGGGAACCTCGCCGTCTTCATCGCCGCTGCGCGGGCACGGGGGGAGGCGATGGATCATACGCTGTTCTTTGGCCCCCCCGGCCTCGGCAAGACCACGCTGGCGCAGATCATTGCGGGCGAGCTTGGCGTGGGCTTCCGCGCCACCTCCGGCCCCGTCATCGCCAAGGCGGGCGACCTCGCCGCGCTGCTCACCAATCTCGAACCGCATGACGTGTTGTTCATTGACGAGATTCACCGCCTCTCCCCCGTGGTCGAGGAAGTGCTCTACCCCGCGATGGAGGACCGCGCGCTCGATCTGATCATCGGCGAGGGGCCGTCAGCCCGCTCGGTGCGGATCGACCTGCCGCCCTTCACGCTGATCGGCGCGACCACCCGGCAGGGCCTGCTCACCACGCCGCTGCGTGACCGCTTCGGTATTCCCGTCAGGCTAAATTTCTACAGCCACGAGGAGTTGGAACGCGTCGTCACCCGCGCCGCCGGGCTGCTCGGCCTGGCGATCCAGCCCGATGGCGCGCATGAAATTGCGCGGCGCGCGCGCGGGACGCCGCGAGTCGCGGGGCGTTTGCTCAGGCGCGTGCGCGACTTTGCCGATGTCGCAGGCGCGGCCAGCGTCACCCGCACCGTGGCGGATGAGGCACTGACCCGGCTGGAGATCGACCGGCTGGGCCTTGATGCAATGGATCGCCGCTACCTCACCATGATTGCAGGCATTTACAAAGGCGGACCTGTCGGGGTCGAGACGCTTGCCGCCGGCCTCTCCGAACCGCGCGACACAGTGGAGGAGGTGGTCGAGCCCTACCTCATCCAGCTCGGCCTGATTGCCCGTACCGCACGCGGCCGAATGCTCAATGATGCCGGCTGGGCGCATCTCGAGCTCGCGCCGCCGCGCGATTCTGCTCCGCCGCAGAACGGGCTGTTCGACGACGAAAGTTAACCCTGCGGCTAACCGACCCCCGGTTTTCGGTGCCAGTTCGGGACAACGCCCGCGAAATCGCCGGATTTGGCGGCGAATCCGACGGGACGCCGGCCTTTGTCATGGTTAAGCGGATTGCCCGATTGGCCGATCTACCATCAAAAGGACGCTGGATTTGGTGAGGGAGCGGATGGGCCGCATCCTCCGCCGCAGGCAGAACAGGGTTCGAACCATGTCGCTCAAACTGGCCATCGCAAAGCTCTCCGCCGCTGCAGCGGGCGTTGCACTGCTGCAAGGCGGCGCGGTGCGCATTGCCGAGCCGATGAACACCAATGCGCCGGATTACTCGACCAATATCGATGGCAAGTTGGTAAAGGTCGATCCGGTGACGGGTGCGCGCTACATCAAGACCCGTGAGCGCGAGATCCCGATGCCCGAACAGCGCCGCCGCCGGATTGTCGAGCGCACGATCGAATGCCAGCCGGTGCTTCCCGGCGCCGGGTCTGCGCCGAGCGCCCCGGCAGGTGCAGTGCAGGCCTATTTCGACGCCAATGAATGCCCGCCGGTTTCGCAGGTCGCCTATATGCCCGCCCCGCTGCCCCCCTTGCCGCCCATTTCGGGCGGCGGCGGCTTTGGCGGCGGCTATGGCGGGTTCGGCGGCGGGCTGGGCTTCGGCGGTGGCGGCGGCGGCGGGTTCTTCGGGGGCTTCTTCGGCGGCGGCGGGTCGTCTTCGGGCGATGTGTCAGTGGTGAGCACCACGACCACCGGCGGCGGCACCAGCGGCACGACTTCGGGGTCGTCTTCGGGCAGCTCCAGCACGGGCGGCTCCAGCACGGGCGGCAGCAGCGGCGTCGTGATCGATATCAACATCGACAATTCGACCTCGAGCACTTCATCCTCTGGTCAGATCAGTTCCTCGACCGGCCAGGTTTCAACCTCGACCTCGACCGGGCAGGTGTCTTCGTCCAGCGGCGCGGTGTCGAGCACCAGCACTTCGGGCAGCGTCAGTTCCTCGACCGGCGCGGTGTCGAGCACCAGTTCGAGCAGTTCGGGCAATGTATCGAGTTCCACCGGTGCGGTTTCGAGCTCAGGTAATGTCAGTTCGTCGACCGGGGCGGTCTCCAGCAGCACCGGAACAGTGTCGAGTTCGACTGGCGCCGTGTCGAGCTCGACCGGCAGCGTCTCCAGCTCCTCCGGCAATGTCTCCAGCTCTTCGGGCAATGTCTCCAGCTCTTCGGGCAATGTGTCGAGCTCGTCTGGCAACGTGTCGAGTTCTTCAGGCAACGTTTCCAGTTCGTCGGGGAATGTCAGTTCCTCGACCGGGGCGGTTTCGAGTTCGGGATCGTCATCCTCATCGTCCTCGTCTTCCTCCTCCTCAAGCTCGTCGTCCTCGTCGAGCTCCTCGGGCGGCGCGACCAGTGGCAGCAGCACTTCGGGCGACATGACCAGCAGCACCAGCGGCTCGTCGTCGACATCTTCATCGTCGTCTTCCTCGAGCGGCAGCAGCACCAGCACCAGCGGATCTTCGGGTTCGTCGGGCAGCAGCGGCTCTTCGGGGTCGAGCTCGTCGAGCACCAGCAGCTCATCGTCCTCTTCGTCGAGCGGCAGCAGCAGCACCAGCACCGGCAGCAGTGGCGGTCACGATGTGCCCGCGCCGCCGATGATGATCCTGTTCGGCCTCGCCGCCGGCGCGATCCTCGGCCGCCGCAAGTTCATCGGCTGACACGGTTCAGCAACGCAAAACAAAACGGGCGGCCTGTGATCGGCCGCCCGTTTTTGATTGCGCGCTTTCGTTTGCGTGGTGGTGACGCGCCTTAGCGCTTGGCGACCGATTGGCCCGCTTCTTCCCACGCCAGCATCCCGCCTGCGAGATGCTCCACCGGCTGGCCCGTCGCCGCCGCCAGCTTCTCCCCCGCGATGGCTGAGCGGCGCCCGGAGCGGCAATACAGCACCACCTCGCGCCCGTCAGACGGGTCGAGGCTGGCGGGGTCGAGCCGGTCGAGCGCGATGTGTTCGGCCCCGGGAATCATCCCTTCGGCGACCTCGGCATCGGTGCGCACGTCGATCAGCCGGATATTGCCCTTGGCCAGCCGCGCCGCAAGCTCTTCGGGTGAGAGCGAAATCAGCGGGGCAGGTGTGGGCGAAGCTGCAGCCGAAATCGTATCGTCAGCCGCGCTGGCAGCCGCCCCTGCGCCCGCCATCGCCAGCTCGAACCCGAGCGGGGCAGCAGGCCGCTCCCGCCGCTCGTCCGCCCCGTTGTGCTGTTCCCCGCAGGCCGATAGCACCAGCAGCGCAGGCGCCAGCGGCAGGAGCGGAGACAGCAACAGGGCTAGCCGAAGCGGCGTCATCGCCCTTCTTATGCCGCAAGCTTGCGCAAGACGTAATGGAGAATCCCGCCGTGGCGGTAATATTCCATCTCGTTGGCGGTATCGATCCGGCATAGCGCCGTGAAAGTGAAACCGGTGCCATCGGCGCGGGTCACTTCGACCGTCACGTCCTGGCCGGGCACCAGATCAGCCAGACCGCGGATCGAGAAGATGTCGTCCGTCGACAGGCCGAGGGTCGAACGGGTGTCGCCATCCTTGAACTGCAAGGGCAGCACGCCCATCCCGACCAGGTTCGAGCGGTGGATGCGTTCAAAGCTTTCGACGATCACCATCCGCACGCCGAGCAGGATCGTGCCCTTTGCTGCCCAGTCGCGCGACGATCCGGTTCCGTATTCCTTACCGCCGATCACCACCAGCGGCGTGCCGTCGTCCTTGTGGCGCATGGCCGCGTCGTAGATCGCCATCGTCTCGCCATTATAGGTCGAGACGCCGCCTTCGACACCGGGGACCATTTCGTTCTTGATGCGGATATTGGCAAAGGTGCCGCGCATCATCACTTCGTGGTGGCCGCGGCGCGAGCCGTAGGAGTTGAAGTCCCGCTTTGCGACCTGATTGCCCATCAGGAAGGAGCCTGCCGGGCTGTCTTCCTTGATCGACCCGGCGGGCGAGATGTGATCGGTGGTCACGCTGTCCCCGAGGATCGCCAGCGGCTTGGCATCGATGATGTCGGTCACCGGCGCGGGTGTCATGGTCATGCCGTCGAAATAGGGCGGGTTGGCGACGTAGGTCGATCCCGCGCGCCACTGGTAGGTGTCCGAAGGCTCGACCGTGATCGCCTGCCAGTGCTCATCACCGTCATAGACGTTGGCGTAGCGTGTAACGAACATCGAGCGGTCGATATTGGCGGCACGGTTTTCGGCGATCTCGGCGTTGGTCGGCCACAGATCGGCGAGCATCACGTCGTGCCCGTTCTGGTCTTGCCCGATCGGGGTGGTGGTGATGTCTTCGGTCACCGTGCCCTTGAGCGCGTAAGCCACCACCAGCGGCGGCGAGGCGAGGAAGTTGGCGCGCACATCAGGGCTGACGCGGCCTTCGAAGTTGCGGTTGCCCGACAGCACAGAGGCAGCGACGATGTCGTTCCCGTTGATCGCGGCGCTGATCGGGGCGGCCAGCGGGCCGGAATTGCCGATGCAGGTGGTGCAGCCATAGCCGACCAGATCAAAGCCGAGCGCATCGAGGTGGGTCTGCAAACCCGATTTGACGAGATAGTCGGTCACCACCTGAGATCCGGGTGCGAGGCTGGTCTTGACCCACGGTTTGGGCTTGAGGCCCCGCTCATTCGCCTTCTTGGCAACCAGCCCGGCGGCAATCAGCACGTCGGGGTTCGAGGTGTTGGTGCAGCTGGTGATCGCGGCGATCACCACGTCGCCATCGCCGATGTCGTGCGCCGCGCCGTCGACCGCGACGCGCGCGGGCCCGGGCTTGCCGTAAACCTTGGTAAGGTCGCCGTTGAACAGATCATCGACCTCTTGCAGGATCACCTTGTCCTGCGGGCGCTTGGGCCCGGCGAGGCTGGGGACGACAGCGGCCATATCGAGGCTGAGCGTATTGGTGAACACCGGCACGTTGGCGGGATCGAACCACATGCCTTGCGCCTTGGCATAGGCTTCGACGAGCGCGATGTTTTCTTCGCTGCGGCCGGTCAGGCGCAGGTATTCGATGGTCTTGTCATCAATGCCGAAGAACCCGCAGGTTGCGCCATATTCGGGCGCCATGTTGGCGATGGTGGCGCGATCGGCGAGCGTGAGGTTGGCCACACCCGGCCCGTAGAACTCGACGAACCGGCCGACGACGCCGACTTCGCGCAGCATCTGCACGCAGGTCAGCACCAGATCGGTAGCGGTGACGCCTTCGGCCATGCGGCCTTCGAGGTAGAAGCCGACCACTTCGGGGATCAGCATCGAGACCGGCTGGCCGAGCATCGCGGCCTCAGCTTCGATCCCGCCGACGCCCCAGCCGAGCACGCCAAGGCCGTTGATCATGGTGGTGTGGCTGTCGGTGCCGACGCAAGTGTCGGGATAGGCGACCATGACGCCGTCCGGTCCTGCGCTTGACCACACGGCCTGCGC
>JBBQWH010000090.1:0-9408 GCA_038210785.1 Sphingomonadales bacterium
CTGCGATGCTGGATCTCCACAGGCATGTGCGTATGCTGGACGGCAATATGCGGATGGAATTGTTCCATCATCAAATCCAGCGATGACGGCTTATTTGCTTTTTGAACAGGCGTGTAAGCCAGATTTTCCCGAAGGCTGTACCTTACGCGATAAAATGGCAGATATTATTGCCAATATGGGACCGCCTAAGACGGGGCAATCCCCGCCTTAGGTGACCAGCGGCGGATCATTTTTTAACAGTAGCAATCCACCCAACTTCGGCCGTTCGCCGCGCCCCGGCGTAACCCCAAAAGCGGAACCGCGTCTTTTGCCCGGAATTGGCCGTCAGCGGAATTTCGGCAAACAACTCCGAAGTTGGCGCTCTCTTTAACCGTCGCCCCGTGCTTGACACGGGGCTTGGATAACTTTGTATCAGGATAGCAAAGAAGAAAAGCCTACCCCCGGATCTGGTCCGGGGCGACGATTGGAGACAGGGCAGCTGACCACCCATTTTCGATCACGTCGGTTTAGTGTCCCAGCTTCTGGAAGCGGAACTTAACTAACCCCCAACCCCGCCGCCTGTTCTCGCAACTCCGCTGCCGCGCCCGGGTTCGCCTTTACCGCAGCATCGAGCGCCGCCTTGGCCTTGGCCGCTTCGCCCAGCGTCATCCGGCTGCGCATCAGCATCACCCAGCCGTCGACGTTCTTGGGCTCTTTCTGGAGCCGCGTTTCCAACTGTGCGACCATGCCCTTGGCCATTTCGCTTTGTTCAGAGGGCTTCATTTTGCTCGCCGCTGCGACCTCCGCCGCGCTCGGCCCGCGCACGTTGGGCGAGGCCGCATCGCCCGCCACGCTGCCCGATCCCGGCGCGAGCAGCGCGGGCTTGCGCGCGCCTTGGGCCTTGGCAATTCGGCTTACGACTTCGATTTTGTTCATCGTCCCGACCTGTTCGATGGTGCGCACCAGATCGGCCTCCCACGGCGCGCCTTGCGGCGAATCGGCGAGCAGATCGAGCCATGCGGCAATCGCGCCCTGGTGATCCTTGTCGATGTCCTGCTTGGCGGCCATGAAATAGCGCGCGCGCGGGTCAGTTGCGTCGAGCGCCAGCGCCTTGTTGAACGCGTCCAAAGCCTCGGGCGGGAGCGGATCGCGCTTGCTCGCCAAGACCAGCGTCTCGCCCAGCGCCGACCACAAGACCGCTGTGTCCGGCGCGATGGCGAGCGCGCGGCGATAGGCGCTCGCCGCCTCGACGAATTCCCCCTGCTGGAAGTAGGCAAAGGCGAGCTCGGCCCAGGGATCGGCATCCTTGGTCGAGGCCTCGGCCGCGGCGCGCAGCGCCTCGATCGATGGCGGCGCACCGTCGGTCGGCACAGGGACCGGGTCGCCGGTCGATCCTTCATAGATATTGTACCCGATCGAGCCGGCCGCCAGCAGCAGCGCTGCCCCCAGCAGGAACCAGCCCGCCCGCGATGAGCCGCCCGCTGCCGGTTGTTTGCCCGCCACTGCCTGATTGTCTGTCGCCATGGGGAGAAGCGCTAGCACCCTGCGCGAAATCGGGCAATTCGCTCTGGCGTCGCAGGCCGATTTCATTATGGTGGTGCACGGGGTGAGACCTATCCGAAGGGGGGGATAGTTGTCGGGGATTTTTAAGGTCGCAATAGTCGGATCAGGGCCTGCCGGGCTCAGCGCAGCCGCGCGTGCCGCAGCGCTGGGCCTGAGCCACGTTCTGCTAGAGAAAACCGATCATCTGTCCGACACAATCTACAAATATCAAAAGGGCAAGCACGTCATGGCGACGCCCAGCAATCTGGTGCTGCGCAGCGACGTCGATTTCGAGGCGGGCAAGCGCGAGGTGATCCTCGGCACGTGGGACGAACAGATCGACGGCCACAAGGTCAATGTGAAATACCACGCTGAAGCCAAGGCGATTCGCGGCACCGGCGATCCGATCCCCGGCTCGGTGCAAACCCTCGTGACCCGCGCGCGCGATGGCACGACCGCGACGCGGGAAATCCAACGCCACGCCCCGCCCTATGCGATTGAGCTCACCAATGGCGAGACCATCATGGCTGAGAACGTGATTCTCGCGATCGGGACGCAGGGCAACCCCAATCGCATGCGCTGCCCCGGCGCTGATCTGCCGCACGTCCAGTACCAGCTCGATGATCCGGCCGAATATAATGACGAGCACATCGTAATTGTCGGCACCGGCGATGCCGGGATCGAGAACGCGCGCGGGCTTGCCGAGGACCCCAAGCAGCGCAACACCGTCTCGATCCTCAATCGCGGGACCGATTTTTCGACCGCCAAAGATGCGAATGTCATGGCGCTTACCGCCGATCACGAAGCTGGCAAGCTGATGATCCGCACCGAAAGCGAGACCCATTCGATCGAGCCGGGCTTCATCACGCTGACCACCCGTGACGGCGAGCTGCGCATCCCGTGCGATCGGATCATCGCGCGCATCGGATCGGCCCCGCCGCGCGCCTTCGTGGAAGAATGCGGAATCGAATTTTCCAGCAATGATCGCACCGCTTTTCCGAAATTGTCGCCCGTGTTCGAATCGACCGCGCCGGGCATTTTCGTGATTGGCGCGCTGGCGGGCTATCCGCTGATCAAACATTGCATGAACCAGGGCCATGACGCCGTCGAGTTCATCAACGGCAACACCGCGCTAAAGCCCGCCGACGAGCCAATTATCGCCGCCAAGTTCGAAGCCCTCCCCGGCGCCCGCAGCACCGATGAGTGGCTGGAATTCCTGCGCGGCAACGTGTCGATCCTGAACGGCATGAACCCGTTGCAGATGCGCGAATTCATGCTCGATTCCAGCGCGCGTTTCTTTCGCGCGGGCGAAGTGATCTTTGAACGCAATGCGCCCGGATCATCGCTGTTCGGGATCGCCAGCGGGTCGGTCGCGGTAGAGGTCAACCCGGCCGATCCCTCGATCACCATCGGAATCGAACAGGGCTCGATCTTTGGCGAGGTCGGGTTGATTTCGGGCCGCCGACGGGGCGCGACAATCCGTGCCGCCGAAGACACGGTCGTGGTCGAAATCTCGCGCCTCGCCGCGTTGAAGCTGCAATCACAGGTGCCTGCCGCGAAAAAGGCGATCGAGCGGATTTCGATTGAGCGGCAATTGCTCCAGATGTTCGGATCGGGCCTCCGCCGCGAGGATGTCGCCCCGCTGGTCGAAGCGGCGCAGGTGCAGGAAAAGCGCGCGGGCGAGATTGTGATCACCGAAGGCGCCGAAGACAAGGACGTGTTCATCATCCGCCGCGGGTCGATGATCGTCGAAAAGCAGATTGGCGACCGGCCGGTGTTCCTGTCCTACCTGCCTGCGGGCAGCTATTTCGGCGAGATGGCGGTGATCGACGGCTCGGCCCGCACCGCCACGGTCAAGGCTGCGATCAAATCCGAAGTGATCCGGCTGCCCGGCGAAGGCTTCCTCGAACTGCTCGCCCGCAACCCGGCTTTGCGGGACCGCGCGATGAAGGACATGACTGCGCGGCGCGCCACCAACGCCTTTATCGAAGGCCAGAAGGACAGCTTCTCCAGCGCGGTCGATATGTATTCGCAAACCGCGCAGTTCCTGATCGACAACGGCATCGGCGAGGCGACCGACGTGCTGCTGATCGACGAAAAGCTGTGCATCGGCTGCGACAATTGCGAGAAAGCCTGCGCTGACAGCCATGACGGGCTGTCGCGGCTCGACCGCGAGGCGGGCAAGACGTACGCGCACCTCCATGTGCCGACGTCATGCCGCCACTGCGAACACCCGCATTGCATGGCCGATTGCCCGCCCAACGCGATCAAGCGCGGCCCGGACGGCGAGGTGTTCATCGACGAGACCTGCATCGGCTGCGGCAATTGTCAGCGCAACTGCCCCTACGGCGTGATCCGGATGGATGCCAAGCCGCCCAAAAAGCCCAGCCTGCTCCAGTGGATGCTGTTCGGCTCTGGCCCCGGCCCCGGCGAGGCGTCTTATAGCTGGCGCAAGAAAACCGCCGAAAAGCAAGGCACCGCCTCGGCCAAGCTCGCGATCAAGTGCGACATGTGCTCCGGCATCGACGGCGGCCCCGCCTGCGTGCGCGCCTGCCCCACGGGCGCAGCGATTCGCGTTGCGCCGGACAAGTTCCTGACCTTCACCAAGCTGGCCGAGGACGCCGAATAATGGCGAGCCGGGCAAAGTCGGCTGCAGGGGCAGGCGGCGCGGTCAAGAGCCGCTTTTCGCAGGACGAACAGCGACGCGATTCGGATCACGTCAGCTTCCTCAAGCACAAGGGCTTCCGCTGGCTATGGATCGCGTTGCTGCTGAGCGGCGCGAGCATCGCGGGCTACCTCCTGATCGATCAGGAACCGCGCCCCAACGGCGGATCGTGGTATGGCTACACGCTCGGCACCATCGGCATTGGCCTCATCCTGTGGCTGTCGCTGCTCGGCGTGCGCAAACGGCGGATCAATCCCGGCGTGTGGAGCCTCAAGGCATGGACGAGCGCGCATGTCTATCTTGGCCTGTCGTTGGTGGTGGTGGGCACGCTCCACACCGGGTTTCAGGTCGGCTGGAACGTCCACACGCTCGCCTATGTGTTGATGCTGCTGGTAATCATCACCGGGATCTGGGGCGTGGTGGTCTATGCCACCTTGCCCGCCAGCCTTAGCGCCAACCGCAAGGAAATGACCCGCGCGCAGATGCTCGACGCGCTCACCGCGATCGACCGGCAGCTGGAAAGAGCTGCCCAGCCGCTCGGGCGCGCAGAGGCCGATCTGGTGATCGCCGCCCTGTCGCAAGACACGTTTCATGGCGGCGCGCTGGCCCGGCTGACGGGCAGTTACCCGCGCTGCGCCACCGCGCGGGCGCTCAAGGGCATGGGGCGCAGCTTGGGCTCCGGCTCAGAGGCCGCCACCCGGGTGGCCGCGCTGCTGGAAAAGCGCCGCGACCAACTCGCCCAGATCCGCGGAGCGCTGCGCATCCGCGCGATGCTCGAGGTCTGGCTGTTCATCCACATCCCGCTCACCATCGCCCTGATCGCCGCGCTTACCGCGCATGTGGTCAGCGTGTTCTACTACTGGTGAGGGGCAGGCGATGGCATTCCTGATCCGCACCATCGATTTCACCGCCGCCGGGCGTGAGATCATCCGCGACCGGGTGCTCGAACAAACGCGCCTCACCATTGGCCGCGGCGCGGAAAACGACATCCACCTGCCCGATCTTGCGGTCGAGCAGCGCCATGTGCAGCTGACGACGCAGGCGGACGGCACGCTGGCGGTCGAGGCGCTTGGAACGTTGGGCTTTACGCTCGATGGGCGGGTGGTGAACGAAGGCGCCATCGACCCGCGCACCAGGGGCGAGATCGCGCTGGGCGCCGCGCGGCTGACAGCGGCGCACGAGTCGGATGGCACCATCAGCATCACCATCCGTCAAGTCGCCGCCGACGCGGGCAAGGGGGACGCACTGCGCGGCTTCGCGCTCGCCAGCGTGCTGCCGAGCAAGCGCGCGATGAGCTGGGTGTTTGCAAGCGCGATCCTGTTGCTGCTGCTGGCGATCCCGGTGGCGAGCCACCTCACCCGCACCCCGGTTAAGAATGATCCCACCGGGAATACCCCCGGCCAGGTGGTGCTCGACGCGGCGTGGACCAGCGGCGAAATGTCAGTGAAGCACCAGAGCCTCGAAAATAACTGCGAAAGCTGCCACGTTGCCGCATTTGAAAGCGTGCAGGATGAAACCTGCGTCTCCTGCCACGAAGAGACCGGCGACCACGCCCCGATGCCGCGGCAGGCCAAGGGCATGCCGGCGCTCTCGCCCGGCGATGCGATCCAGTGGCGGATCGCGCAAGGCCTTGGCAAGGAAGGCCCACTGGGCTGCGTTTCGTGCCATTCCGAACACGAAGGCCCGGTGCGCCAGCAGGCGTCGACACAGGCCTTTTGTTCCGATTGCCATGACAAGCTCGACATCCGCCTGACCGACACCGAACTCGGCAATGCGCATGATTTCGGCAAGGGCCACCCACAGTTCCGTCCGGTCTATTTTGCCAGCTTTGGCGCAGCCAAGCCGGTGCGCGCTTCGCTGGATACCAAGCCGGTCGAACGTTCGGGTCTGGTGTTCCCGCATGATGTCCACATGGACGCACGCGGCGGCGCAGCGCGGATGGCGGTGAGCCTGGCGCAGTATCGTGCGCCGCTCGAATGCAAGGACTGCCATTCGCTGAACGCCGACAAAATCGGCTTCAAGGAAGTCAAGATGGAGGACTCCTGCGAGGGCTGCCACAGCCTTGTTTCCGGCCGCAGCGCCGGCGGCGGGTTCAGCAAGCTGCGCCACGGAGATGTGCAGGATCTGGCCGAAGACTTGGCCCGCATCAGTTCCGGCCCGCGCCCGGCGCTCGCCCCCGCCCGCCAGCGTCCCGGCCAGATCGGCAGCGCGGCGCCGTCATATCGCGCCGATTTCGGCCGCCCGGTGCGCGCCTATATCGGCTTTTCCAACGCGCTCTCGCCGGGAGGGATCTGCACCGAATGTCACCTGCCGACGCGCGGGCGAACCGGGCAGGCCGATCTGATGCCGGTCAACTTGCCGGACCGCTTCCTCACCAGCGGCTATTTCAATCACGAGGCGCATAAAAAGGAAAAATGCACCGATTGCCACGCGGCCGATACTTCGAAGGTGGCAACCGATCTGCTGCTACCCGATCTCAAGAGCTGCCGCGATTGCCATCTCGGTGCAGCGGCCGTGAAGACCAAAAAGATCGTGCCGTCTGAATGCGCGATGTGCCACGCCTATCACCTGCCTGCCGGACAATGGCAGCCCAAGGGCCGCGCGCCGCATTACAAGCCGCCACCTGCGACCCTGCCTTCTGCGCCAAACACCACTGCAAAAACCACGGTTGCAGCATTTCTGGCGCGAGCTACAAAGTAGCGTATGGACCGGGTCGCTCCTTCCTCTGACCGCGCGGTTCTGATCGCGCAGATGACCGACATTCATGTCGGCTTTGCCCCTGACGAAAAGCCCGAGGAATTGAACCTCACCCGCTTCCGCGCGACGCTGCAGCGGCTGATCGATGGCCCCAACCGGCCCGATGTGCTGGTGCTGACGGGCGATATCACCGATCACGGCGATCATGAAAGCTTTGCCAAGACCGCCGATCTGCTGCGTGATTGCCCCTTTCCGATCATCGCGATGGTGGGCAATCACGATAGCCGCGCAGGATTGGTGGGCGCTTTCCCGCAGGCCGAACCGACCGATGACGGCTTTCTCCATTGGGTGATCGACGCGCCGCTTGGGCTCAGGATCATCTGCCTCGATACGCTTGAGGACGGCCGCCACGGCGGGGCCTTTTGCGAAGCGCGGGCGGCGTGGCTGACGGCGCGGCTGGCCGAAGCGCCCGGCGCGCCGACTCTGATCTTCATGCACCACCCGCCGGTGGTCGCCGGGATCGACTGGATGGACCCTGCTCCGGACGAGCCGTGGATCGTGCGGCTGCGCGAGGTGCTGACCGGTCAGACCCAAGTGCTGGCGATCCATTGCGGGCATCTGCACCGCCAGATCACCACGCAGTTTGCCGGGATCCCGCTCGGGGTGACGCCGTCGGTCGCGCCGCTGGTGGCGATGGACCTGACCCCGATCGATCAGGACGTGCCCGATGACCGCGAGCTTATCACCACCGAGCCGCCGACCTATGCGATCCACCGCTGGGACGGGGTACGGCTGGTGTCGCATTACGAACGCGTCGGCGATTGGCAGGTGCTCGCCCGCTTCCACACCGGGCTGCAACCGATGATCCAAGGCATGTTCGCCGAGCGATAGGGAATTTTCCCGCCGTTTTGGTGAACCCATTCCGGGAACAACGTTCCCGCCGCCCCGGGCTCGCCCGTCGCCCCCCTATCTGTGAGCTCCGGTCGGTTCGCGGCTAATCACGCCGGGCCGCGGGTAAAGTCTGGGGGGCGACATAGGTCTCACTTCCCCCGCGCGTCGGCTCGCTGCCGCCCTTGCGGGGCGATCCCGACCCAGCGGTTCATATCGACCTTGTCCGTCACCTTCCACGGCACACCCGAGCGGGTCATGAACAGCTTTTCCATCTCGGCCCGGTTGAACGGGCGCGAGCCCAATCGCCCGAACACCGCCATCTGCCCGCCGGTCTCGTCCACCGCGCGGTCACGGTCGAGGCCCTTTGAAAGCGCGATCGCAGGCGAAGGCGTCCTCGCCCAGGCGATCATCTCGGGCACCGGCGAGGGGCTGAAACCGTAGAAATTGCGCTGACTGTCGGGGCTGGTGAGTTGCAGCACCTTCATCCCGTTCTTCCCGTCGGCCACATAAGCAAACAGCGAGGCGTTGGTAGTGCCGACGATCACGTCCTCCGCATCGTTGAGGGTGCCGCCAAGGCTCACCTTCTGGAAGATGCGGGGGCTGCGCGGGTTCTTGACGTCGAGGATCACCAGCCCCTCACCCTTGGCCGCGACATAGGCATAGGTGCGCGCAAGATACATCCGCCGCGCATCCGCCAGCGGCACGGTGCCCTCGGGCACTGCGACCGGCGCGCGCAGGTTGGTGACATCGAACAGCTTCACCCCGTCCGCGTCCGTCACCCACAGATAGCGGAACTGCACGGCGCTCGCGCGCGCATCGCGCAATTCGCGCACCGCTGCCAGTTTGGGCGTGTCGGGATCGGCGAGATCGACCACCACAAGGCCCTTGTCGGCGGTGATATAGGCGACCTCGCCCGCCAGCACGATGTGCCGCGCGCCGGCTAGCACCCCGCCCGGGTTCCACGCGGTCGAGCCATCGGTATAGGTCAGCCGCGTCAGCTTGTTGTTACGGAATTCGCCGTCCGCCAGCGTGTTGACGTTGACCAGGATCAGGCCCTCCACGGCATCCGTGACGACCGCGTAGTTGTAGATCGGCTTGAACGCCTGTTCCTGATTGGCCTCGCGCATCGCCTCGGTGTTGCGCGTGGGGGCGATCGGCTGGGTGGTCGGGATCGCCATGCAGGTCGCGTTGGTGGTCTTGACCTGCGTATCATGCCCGAGCGGCGAGAACGGCCCCTTGAGGATGCGTTCCGAGGTGCCCTTGTTGGCGATCGAGGCGACATCATAGGCGACAAAGCCGCCCTTGCCGCTGGCGACGAACATATATTCGCCGCGCAGTTGCAGGCAGCCGACGCGATCAGAGGTGCCTTCATGGATGTTGGCGAATTCCTCCAGCGGCTGGGTCTCGCCGCTCATCTTGTCATCGAAGGTCTTGCCGCGCACCCAGTTCTTCAGCTCGCGCCCGTTCTGGTCAACATGCAGCCCCCACCAATCGGGATAGGCATAGCGGTGGAGGTAGGACCCGATCACCGCCTGCGGCTCGTCATATTCAGTCACACGGGTGGCCTGAAACCCGCCCTCAAGCCCAGTCCACGCATTCAGCCCGACGAAATTGACGTAATTGGTGCCAAGCAG
>JBBQWH010000091.1:0-9397 GCA_038210785.1 Sphingomonadales bacterium
ACACTTCGCTGTCGTTCGTGTAAGCGCCGCTGTCGATCTGCGCCTTGATCCAGTCATTCTGCGTATCGGTGAGGGTAATGGTCTTTCGGACGGTGGTCATCGCCGGGCTCCTTCGGGCGCAAAAAATCATACTATTGGTGACATATAGCACGTTTTGGAGCATCCTAGGCAAGAATTTTCGGCCGGCTTTGACCGCTTGGTCCAGTCTGCTCGCCGCCTTGGATCGATGAGGTAGCTCGGTTCGTTTGAACAGCTAGCGGTTGCCGGATAACTTACACATTGCTTGGCGCGAGCGCTCGTGCGGCGGCGCTGTATCAATGACTTCTATCGGCGAAGTCCTGCTTGGTGCAGATGAGGCTTGCGAATGACAGGACTAAGGTGACGCTGCCGGACGCCGAAAACGATCATCGGAGCTAACCTGGCCCGAAGCGGACACGGCGAGTAACGCATCGCAATGCATTCAGGATGTTCCTCGCCTCATCAAGCTATCTAGGTCGTTCAGACCGTATGGCGGGCGCCTCCGCGCTTGAGTTTCCAAGCTGCGAAGATGCCTGCCGCCAAGATCAGCACAAAACCGATGGCCAAGATCAAAAGCGCGCGCGGTGTCACTTTGATTACATCAAACAGGTCGACATTACCGGTTCGCCAGAACACCCAGTCGCCCGCAAGCTCGGTTGCCAAGCGAGTGTTGCCGGTTGCGAGAACAATGATGCCGTCACCCGATGTTGGATCAAACCGCGCCGTCGTATTGATGGCCGGGGCATTAGCTCCGTCATGGCCGACAATGAAATCGCCGGCGTTGTTTGGGGCGTAAAGAACGACGCCTAGTCCCCAGATCTCTGCGCCGTATTGGAAGGCGTGCGGCCGACGCATTTCCACCAGGGTTTCAGGCCGCAGCACGCCACGACCCGGCGGCTCGCCGTTGGGCCCAGCGAGGTGCGCTTGCATGAAGCGTGTTAGGTCAGCTGCTGACGTGTACAACGAGGCGGCCGCTGTAGCAGTAAACTGATAGTGCGTCGCGAGTGTGCCGTCGGTATCATAAAACTCTGCTATGTTGCTTTCCGCCTCGTCGGACAATTCGAATGAAGAGCGCGACATTTCCAGCGGCTGAAGCACTGCGCGCTGCATATAAGAATTGAAGGATTCGCCCGATACTTCCTCGATGACCAATTGCAGTAGCGTATAGCCGCCGCCCGAATAGTTCCACCCGCCGCCTGGCGGCGCGCCGACCTGTACAGCGCCGACAGCGCCCGGCGAGGCGTCAGAGGCCCGCGTCAGCGATTGTTCCAGTGTTTGAATTTCGGCGCGCGGCACGAACCCGGCATAGCCAAGACCATCGGTAAGCCCCGCAGTGTGACTCAAGAGGCGCCGAACTGTAACGCCATCATTGTCAAATGAGCTTGGCGGCAACGTCCAACGAGTGAGGTACTGTGACACTGGAGCGTCAAGGTCGATGCGTCCGGACTCAACCAGCGTCAACACGCCCCACGTTGTAATCCACTTGCTCACCGAAGCGACCTGAAACAGCGTGTTGCGATCCACAGGCTGCCCTATTGAAACGAAGTGTTCGTCGAAGAGGCGCCCTCCTTCGATAAGCGCGAAAGCTGCGTTTCCGTTTGAACGTGTGTCGATCAGTTGGCTGGCAGAGCTCATGAACCCTTGCGTATCTTTTGGCTGCGCAAGTGTCGGCCGACCCCAGCCATTTAGCGTTCCCAAAGCCACCAGAGCTATCCAGGCAGACAAGGCCATCACGGTTAACACTGTGATCAGAGCAAGACGTCGCATGGCTTTCTGTTCTTCCTGTAAGGACGAAGAATTGACGGTTCGGATTTGCACAGCATCGCTGTCGAGGGTCAACGACCGTTTCCGGCGATCTCCGGCCTGATGCAGGTGAGACGGTTGAATGACACGACCGGGTTGACCTTGCCGTTCCCCTAACCGGACGAGGGGAGCCGACCTGGGCCCAAGCGGCCGGTCGGTAGCGTTTCCGCGCCAGAAGCCCAGACCAATGACTTTGAATCGCTGAAGGAATGCACAGTCGCTGCAGGGCGCGGTCAAACAGCCTCTGGGTTTGCCGGCGTGGTTCAATTGAACGGACGCTGGTTTCAATTGGCTCCGGATTCTTGGGCAGCCTACGCGGCGGGCGAATGGGAGACCCGTGGTATGACCACGCCCTTCGCGAAGTGCGATAAGGAACATATCGCATCACTCCGAAACGAATTTACTGTGTTGGCATGAGGAAAATCTCGTTCACGGCGCAGCGTGGGTCGGCTTGCAGGGCAAAAACGGCGGCCCGGGCGACGTCGTCGGGGTGGAGCTTGTCCGGCTTGGGCTCGTCAAAGAACGGCGTGTCGACCATACCGGGTGCTATGTCCGTGCAACGGCCCCCGAACGCCTTCATTTCCTCGGACAGATTGCCGCCATATCCGTGAACGAACCATTTCGACGCGCCATAAACCGATCCTGCAATATGAACCCGGCCAGCGGCGGACCCGGTCAGCAGCAGATGCCCCGCCCGCTGCTTCAGGTGTGCCATGGCGGCCATGACTGTCCAGAGGACGCCAAGGATGTTCACGCCTATCATCCGCTCCCATTCGTCCGGGTCGCCCGCCTCGGTGCCGGCGGCCGAAAGACCCATGCCAGCATTGGCGAAAGCCGCGTTCAGGCCGCCGGTCTTCTCAACGAATGTCGCCAGTGCCGCTTTCAACGTCTCGAGATCGGTTACATCACCCGGCAAAGCCATCGCCTCATCGCCGAGCTCACTGGCGATAGCGTGCAGCTTGTCCTTTGATCGCGCGAACAGCCCGACCTGCCAGCCCTGCGCCACCGCCAACCGTGCCGTCGCCGCCCCAATCCCGCTCGATGCGCCGGTGATGAAAAGTGTCTTAGTGCGCATTTCGCGTCCTGCTGTGTGAGGGGGGGGCGTGGCGAAAACGCTTTCATGCCGGGTCGGTTGCGTCTGATCCGATCTTTGCGGTGGGGCCAGGAGGGCGGGATCGGCGCCGCGCGTCGACGGTCTGCCGGATCGCCGATGCAGGACGGGAACTCTTGGCACCGACAGGCGTTGCAAGGGGAAAATCAAAGGAAGCCCGATGTCGACACTTACCACGATCAATCCCGCCACCGAGGAAACAATTCAGACCTACACGCTGATGACCGAACAGGAGGCGATCGAGCGGGTCGAGGCCTGCCACGCGGCGTTTCTGGAGTGGCGAAAGCTGACCCATCACGAACGGGCCCCGTTCCTGACCAGGATCGGCCAGACGCTGCGCGACCATGCGGACGAACTGGCTGCCCTGATGACGAGGGAGACCGGCAAGCTGTTGAAGGACGGACATCTGGAAGTCGAGATATGTGCAGCCATCTGTGACTACACGGCCCGACACGGACCCGACGTTCTGGCCGATGACGTGCGCACGCACGGCCCCGACCAAAAGCGCGGCCTGGTCAGTTATCAGCCGATCGGTGTGATCTATTCGATCCAGCCGTGGAACTTTCCCCTATACCAGCCTATCCGCGTTCTGGCTGCCAACCTGATGGCAGGGAATGGTTGCGTTCTGAAACACGCCAGCATCTGCACCGGGTCCGGCCTGCGCCTGCGTGAACTCTGCATCGAGGCGGGTCTGCCAGAGGATCTCTTGCAGGTCATCGTCATCGACCACGACACGAGCGACATTCTGATTGCGCACCCTAAGGTCCGCGGCGTGACGCTGACGGGCAGCGACGGGGCCGGGCGTCATGTTGGTGCCGTCGCCGCAAAGGTGCTCAAGAAAACCGTGCTCGAACTTGGGTCCAACGACGCCTACCTCGTGCTGGAGGATGCCGAAATCGAGACGGCGGTAAAATTCTCGGTCATGGGGCGGCTCTACAATAACGGCGAGACCTGCATCTCCGCCAAGCGTTTCATCGTGACCGACAAGGTTTACGATGCCTTTGTCGATGCCTTCGTGACGCAGATGCAGCGGATCAGCATGGGCGATCCCACCGATGCGCACAGCCAGCTTGGCCCGCTGTCCAGCAAGGCGCAGTTCGACGTGGTGAAGAAACAGGTGGATGACAGCATCGCCAAAGGGGCAACCGTCCTGTGCGGCGGTGAGGCCCCAGATCGCACGGGCGCGTATTACCCGGCCACGGTGCTGGCCGATCTCGCGCCCGGCATGCCGGCCTATGACGATGAGATTTTCGGCCCTGTCGCGTCGATCATCCGGGCCAAGGACGACGATGACGCCATGCGTCTGGCCAATGAAAGCCGGTATGGTCTGGGTGGCGGGATCTTTTCACGCGACGAGGACCGCGCTCTCAGACTTGCCCGCGATCACTTCGACACCGGCATGATCCGCATCAATTCCTTCGGGGTCGCAGATCCGAACATGCCGTTTGGCGGGGTCAAGGACTCTGGCTACGGACGCGAACATGGCGGCTTTGGCATGAAGGAGTTCGTCAACGTGAAGTCGATCTTCCTGCCGTGAAGGCGCGCCACGGCCAACTTGGCTGCGCAGGGCCAGTCAACGACCAGACCCGAGACTTTCGCCCAAGGACACAACCATAAGGACCATACAATGAGCACGAATATCCTTGTCGCCGGCGCCACCGGCAAGACCGGACTCCATCTCGTCCGGGAACTGATCGATCATGGCCAAAAGCCGACAGCGCTTGTCCGCGAAAGCTCTGACACCAGCGCGCTGCCCGAGGGCGTTGACCTGCGCGAGGGCGATTTGACCGCCCTGCAGGAAGGCGTGTGCGACGGGATGGATGCGGTGATTTTTGCGGCAGGTTCAGGCGGATCCACCGGCCCCGATATGACCGACAAGGTGGATCGGGACGGCGCCAAGCGTCTGATCGATCTGGCGCGTGATGCAGGGGTGAAGCGCTTCGTGATGCTCAGCTCGGTCGGAGCCGACCAGTCCGAACCCACCGGCGAAATGGCCCATTACCTGAAGGCCAAGCACGAAGCCGATGAACATCTCAAGGCATCGGGCATGACCTACTCGATCCTGCGCCCCGTGGCGTTGAACAATGACGGCCGCAGCGCAGCAGTGATCCTGGGCGACAACGTGGATGTATCAGCAGAAGCGTCGCGTGCCGACGTGGCCCATGTTCTGGCCGACGCCGCAATTTCTGGCCGCTTTGATGGAATGGTGCAGCTCATGCAGTCCGCTGGATGAAACCGACCTTTCGGGAGCAAAAGCGAACAAGCTCCGAGGGGCACGGCCCAATGAATAGCCCCTAGATTCGTAGATGCCCTCTTTCCCTAAATTTGAGAAAGGGAATCAGATTTCTAACGGCTGTTTCCGGCGATCTCCAGCCTGGTGGCGGTGAGACGGCCGAATGACACGATCGAGTTGACCCTGCCGGTCATCGACGATGGCGATCGGAGCTATCGTGGCCCTATCCGGCGGTTCGCCCGGGCCAGATCCTCGCGGCGGCAGGAAATGAAGATATCGGGCACGCCGCTCCAAACGCGGTCTCCAAAACCCCAACCGGCTCCCTTTGTCGGAGTTCCTATGGCCAAGTTGCCCGAACCTCGACATTCTCCAACGGAATTCGTTCAACGCTGAGAGGGCTCATGTCAGGCTTGTTTGCATCCCCACACTTTGACGATGCGGTCATCGGCCGGTTGAAGCGCTCGGGCGGAATTTGGTGGGGGACGCTTGAGGTCGGCGAAACACCCAACGTGCCGGTAAACCTTTTCGGCTCCGGCCGAGAGCCTGACGCCACGGCATTGGAAGCGGCGCGCCAGATCAGTGCAATGTTCGACGGCTGGCGGCCATCGATCCAGCAGGCATTGTTTGATCACTACATCCCCTATGGCGAAGCGATTGCGGCGGAGGACCGGTCTGCACAACGGGCGCAGATGTCTGCCCTTCAAAAGCCAGAACAAGTCTGGAACCAAGTGACTTTGCAGTCAGTAGCGGTTGTCAAAATGGGAGGGATTTTAACGACCGAACTCGTTTACGCCGCAGCATGGGATGATGATCATATGCTGGGCGCGAGATTCCAGTCGGGTAGTCTGGTTGAGTTGTGCGGAAGCGTTTAGGCCGTGCAAAAGAAGCGAACCGTGAGATCGAGGTTGGCCTGGAAGAATAGCACCGCTGCCTTGGTGCCCTTGGCCAGCATTGGGGGCAGTCGGCGATCTCCGGCCTTGTAGCGGCGCAGGACCCCGATGACCGAACTGGGGTGACCCTGCCGCTCGCCGCTGTTGACGATCAGAGCCGATTTTGGCTGCGGATTCAGCCGTTCGGCAGATGTCACACTCGAGGGAAGTATCTCGGGGTGCAGTTTAAATATTGCAGATAGACTTCGCCGAATTTCGCGGTGAGATAGGCTTCTTCGCGCCTGACGACGCCGAAGTGCAGAACAATCGTCAAAGGTACAGCCGAGATCAACAGCCAACCATTGGTGAGAAGCGCACCGCAACCACAGACGAACAGGATCATTCCGAGATAAATCGGATTTCGTGTGCGAGAGAAAATCCCGCTCGTTGCCAGCTCACTTGTTTCTTTACTGGTTTGGACAGGCGTTCCTGCCTCGCGCATCCCTCGCGCAGCGAAGGCCATGAGCGCTATCGCAGACGCAAGCAAAATAGCTCCAATCACGTAATGCGGCCAACCCGAAAGCGTTGCGGGGGGGGCCTAGCGGCACAAGCGCTTGAGCCGTCACACCCGCCGCCAAAGCAGCTAAAGTAAGAAGCGGAGGCGGCGCAATGACGCCGGGCAGCGATGGTCTGACGCTATGATTCTGCATTAATCCCGCTAACACTCCCCAATCATAAATCAAATGGCCGTCTTCGGCGAAGTTCGGCCTGGTGCCAGTCAGGTAGCCGAACGACACGATCGGATTGACCTTGCCGGTCAGCGATGATGACGATCGGAGCCAACCTGGCCCTAAACAGCCGGTCGTCCTTCTTCCGGTGAATGCCGGGCATGTAGAAACCAGGCTGCTCGCGGTCCTCGAACCGGTCCCGAGAAACCAGTTCTCAACTCGATTGTTTTCAGGGAGGACTACCAGGTCGCACAGCGTTGTGGCGGAGACAGGGTCGAGCGTTGAACTTGTGAGGTTCTGTTACCGTCCAGCCGGAGCGGGCGGGGGTGGAAGGGTCAGGTTCAAAGCGGGGTTCCTGTCGTGCACAGCGCCGCGCGCATCACATCATGGGAGATGCCTGCCTGCTGCCAGATTTCGCCATAGGCAGCCTCAGCTTCGGCGCGGTTTGATGTCATGATGATCACCATGTCCAGATCTGGCAGAATGATGTTGCGCAACACCACGCCGCCAATGAACCCGCGCCGCTCGACGATCCGCACCGGCACTTCGCCGCAGTCTTTGAGCGGCGCGCTGAACGACCATTGGCCCAGCGCGGCCATGCCATATTCGGGCTTTCCGTCCCACATCACGCTGCGTTCGGTATCGGGCAGCAGTTTCCCTGTCATCAACGCGCGGTCAAACGCCAGCAAATCATGGGTCGTACCGTATAATGCGCCCGCCCCGCCGAAATTCTCCAGCCGGAAAGCCGATGTTTCTGGCTTGCCGCCGGCGTAGCCCATCACTGTTGGTTCGGTGCGCGGGAACAGGCCGACGCTGGTGAGGCCAAGCGGCTGAGCAATGCGTTCGGCAATCAGCACGTCGTAGGGTTTGCCGCTCGTTGCCTCGATGACTGCCGTCATCATGATGAAATCACAGTCACCGTAAAAGAACCCGGACAGCGGTTCGCGGGTGGTTGGCCCTTCGCACCATGTACGCCCGGTTTCGGGGCTGGTGAGATCGACGCTGTAGAAGGTTGTCCAGTCGTCTCGGGCAATGGGGCCTTCTCCCGTGCGCGGCAGCCCTGATACGTGCTGCATCAGCATTCGCGAAGTGATGCGGTTGGCATAGGGCGCTTTGCTATCGGGTAGGTAGAGCGTGATTGGCGCGTCGAGATCGAGCCTTCCCGCAGTAACTTCCTGCATCGCGATGGTCGCGGTGATCTGTTTGGTGACCGAGGCCCAGCGCCACACCTGCCCCAGTTCGTGCAGCGCGCCGCCGCCTGGCGCCATTGCGCCAACGGTCTGTTCGAGCACAATCGTGTCGCCGCGCGCAATCAGGATTGTGCCCGGCGCGAGCTCGGGATCGAGCGCTGCTGTTACGGCTACAGCATCAATCTCGGGCTGCGGCGGCGAGTGCGCCATCAGCAACAGTGCCATCGCGGGGGCCAACAAACTGCGCATCATTGTTGCAATCCTTCCGACTGCCGGTTCAGGCTATTTGACCGAGCCTGTCAGATATTCTGTGTAAGCGTTTAAACCGGCGTGGGTTTCAGATCCGGTTTGGCATTCTGTCTCCGAACACGATAGCAAGCTGATTGAGTGCTGTCTTCCGTCCGCATACCCCTGCGGTCGTTCGAATATTTACAGGTCATGGGCCGCAAGCTCACCAAGGTATAATACCTTAATAGGCGGTTGAACGCCTCACAACGCTGGAACGTAGAGTTTTCTAGATCTGGCGTTTGACTGAGGTCGCTCGGTTCATTTGAACGGCTTTTGGCTGCAGGATAAGTGGATTACCGCCGTCTGCGGTACTTTGTCGGTAACTTTGCATCAATGACCGTTCTCGGCGATCTCAGGCCAAGCGCCCGTCAGGTAGCCGAACGACAAGAACGGATCGACCATGCCGGTCAGCTGCGATGGCAATCGGCGCCATCGCGGTCCAGATGCAACACCGGCTACGGACTTCCCATTTTGCTTTGTTTGAATTGCTTCTTCCAGGCCGTTTGCGCTGACACTGCGCGCGATTTGACTTCCACACCTGCAGCTTGCATCAATTTCTCGTAATGAACTGGCGGAACGGTCGATCATCCATGGTGCGCGGGACGGAGCAGATACTCAAGGCGCGGGCGGGAAAGGTAATCCCGAATGGAATGTATGGCCATCAGTCCGTGCGTTTGCTCCCGGAGAGTTTTCCGCAGTTCTTCAACCGCGCTGACGGCGCCTACCTTTGGGACAGCGACAACACGCGTTACCTCGACCTGATGTGCGCTTATGGGCCTAACCTGCTCGGATACCGTGAGCCCCGTGTCGAAGCCGCCGTCGCCAGACAGATGGCACTCGGCGACACGATGACCGGGCCATCGCCATTGATTGTGGACCTTGCCGAAACCCTGGTCGCGATGATCTCCCATGCCGATTGGGCGATTTTCTGCAAGAACGGAACAGACGCGACGACCATGGCGATGACTGTTGCGCGTGCAGAAACCAAGCGGCGGAAGATTCTGGTCGCGTCAGGCGCCTATCATGGTTCCGCGCCCTGGTGCACGCCGGTCCCCGCCGGTACGCTTGCCGAAGACCGGGCGCACCTGATCAGTTATGTGTATAACGATATCGAAAGCCTCGAAGCAGCAGCGGCGATGGCCGGCGATGATCTTGCC
>JBBQWH010000092.1:0-8848 GCA_038210785.1 Sphingomonadales bacterium
AACGATGACGGCGAGCGCGGCTGCATCATCCTCACCGCCAGCGTGGCTGCGCAAGACGGGCAGATCGGGCAGGTGATCTATGGCAGCTGTAAGGCCGGGGTGAACGGGTTGGTGCTGCCGATGGCGCGCGATCTGATGGACATGGGCATCCGCGTGAATTCGGTCATGCCCGGCATCTTCGCCACCCCGCTAATGCTAGGGATGAAGGATAGGAACCCGCCGATGTGGGCGCAGCTCAATGCCAGCGTGCCCTTCCCCAAACGCCTCGGCGAGCCGGAGGAATTTGCGTCGCTGGTGCTGGAGATCGCCCGCAATAGCTACATCAACGGCCACCAGTTCCGGCTGGATGGGGCGATCAGGATGCCGCCGAAATGAGTCTTTTCGCTCGCGGCAAATCGGCTTCGCCGATGCCTCCGCGGGAGCGGCCTACCGGCCGGCGGGCAGTTGCCCTTGCAAACCCTGCGGGTTCGATCCAGCACTAAACAGGAGACGTGGAATGGCGACCCAGACCAATGAATACCCCACCAAAGCCTTCGGCGCGACCTCGCCTACTAGCGGGGTCGCACCGATGCTGATCACCCGCCGGGGTCTGCGCCATGATGACGTGCTGATCGAGATCACGCATTGCGGCATCTGCCATTCGGACCTCCACAGCGCGCGCAACGATTGGGGCTTCACCACCTATCCGATCGTGCCGGGGCATGAGATCGTCGGGATCGTCAGCGCGGTTGGCGACGGGGTCACCCGCCACCAAGTCGGCGACCGGGTGGCGATCGGCTGTATGGTCGATGCCTGCAAGGAATGCCGCCACTGCGAGAGCGACCTCGAACAATACTGCCTCGAAGGGGGCATGACCGGCACCTATAACGGCAAGGACCGGCGCGACGGCAGCCTGACCTTCGGCGGCTATTCCGAACGGATCGTCGCGCGCGAGGAATTCGTCCTCAAGGTGCCCGAAGGCATGCCGATGGCCGAGGCTGCGCCGCTGCTGTGCGCGGGGATCACCTCCTACTCGCCGCTGCGCACGTGGAAGGTAGGGCCGGGCAGCAAGGTCGCGGTCGCCGGGCTCGGCGGGCTCGGGCACATGGGCGTCAAGCTCGCCGCCGCGATGGGCGCAGAGGTGACCGTGCTCAGCCGCAGCGAAAGCAAGCGCGCGGATGCAGCGACACTGGGCGCGCACGCCTTCCTCAACACCGATGATGAGGCCGCGATGAAGGCCAAGCGCGGATATTTCGACATGGTGCTCAACACCATTCCCGTGCGCCACGATGTCGTGCCCTATCTTCACCTGCTGCGGATTGACGGGGTGCAAGTGCTGGTCGGGCTGATCGGGATGATGCCCGAACTCCACACCGGGGTGCTGCTGGGCCGCAAGGTGCTGACCGGCAGCGGGATCGGCGGGCTGGCGGAGACGCAGGAGATGCTCGATTTCTGCGCGCTGCATAACATCCTGCCCGATATCGAGGTAATTGCGATGCAGGACATTGCCGCCGCCTTTGACCGGATGGAGGCGAGCGACATCAAGTATCGCTTCGTGATCGACATGGAGAGCCTGCGCGACGAATGAATGCAGGTGATGCAAGTTTGCAACGCAACAATCGCAATGCGCCGCCGGGCCAGCGCAAAACATTTGTGCTGGCAGTGCCATGCGGTAAAGAGCAAAGGTTAGTTGCGATGGTGTCCCGCCCATAAACAAGAGGCGCCGCGCGGCACGCAGGTGGAACGATCCAGACCTCTCAATGGAGCGTTCCTTATGTCCTTTCGTTTTGCCTCGGCCGCATCGGCCGTCGCGCTCATCGTTTGCCTTGCCACTCCTGCCTTCGCAGGTGAGGCCGAAGCCCCCCTGGCTGGCCCGGTCGATGAAACCGCAATGTCCGTCACCGAAGACGCCGTAACCGAAGCTGGGGGCGCCACGCTGCGCGCGATCGAACCGATCGATCTTGCGACTGCCACCGGTCAGGAAGACGATACCCCGGCAATCACCGTCACTGGCGCGGCCACGATAACCTCGGACTACCGCTTCCGCGGCGTGTCGCAGTCGGATGAAGGCTTTGCCGTGCAGGGCACCTTCACGATCAACCATGAAAGCGGGCTGTATGCCGGCGCGTGGGGCTCGAACCTGGCGGGCTGGGGCACGTTCGGCGGGGCGAATATGGAGCTTGACCTCTATGCCGGGTTCAAGCTCCCAGTCGGCGAAGGCACGCTCGATTCTGGTCTGACCTGGTACATGTACCCCTCGGGCGCGGACGTAACCGACTTTGCCGAGCTTTACGCCAAGCTGTCGGGCACCGTCGGTCCGGTCGGGCTGACGGCGGGCGTGTTCTACGCGCCGCAGCAGGAAGCACTCGGCAATGCGTTTCCCGTGGTCGGTCCGGCCGATCCGGGCGACAAGGAGGACAACCTCTATCTGTCGGGCGATGCGACCTATGGCATCAGCGGTGCCCCGATCACGCTGAAGGCGCATATCGGCTATTCGGACGGCAACCCCGGCCTCGGCCCCAACGGCACCAGCGTTGCGCCGACCGGCACCTATTTCGACTGGTTGCTCGGCATCGACGTGGTTCCGATTTCGGGCCTGACGCTCTCGGCCGCTTATGTCGATACCGACATTTCCGAAGCCGAAGCCAACCTGATCCGGCCGAATTTCGCCACGCTGGATGGTGATTCGATCTCCGATGCCACAGTGGTGTTCTCGGTCACCGCCTCGTTCTGATTGCGGCGATCTGATGGCCTGCGAGGGGCGCTCTGCCAATAGGGCGGAGCGCCCCTTTACTTTGTCCCGCCCGGGACTAGGCTTCCTTCCTAAGCCGGCCAGCGGCGCAGGGGAGAAACAGCCATGATGCGCAACGTACTGTGGGCAGCGGGCTGCGCCGCGCTGGTTATGGCGCCTGCGAGCGGACTTGCGGCGCACGAGCGTTACTCCGCAAGCATCACCCGCACCACTTACGGTATCCCGCATATCGCCGCCGATACCTGGGAAGGCGTCGGCTACGGCGTCGCCTATGCCTATGCCGAGGACAACCTGTGCCTGTTGGCGGAGGAATTCGCCACGGTGGCGGGCGAGCGTTCGCGGCATTTCGGGCCTGAGGCGACCGCGGTGCTGGGGTCCGATCAGGTCGATAACCTTTCATCTGACGTGTTCTTCCGCGCGATGATCGATCTGCCGCGCTTGCGTGAGGGCGCCAAGACCCTCAGCCCGCGCGTGCGGGGCCTGATCGACGGCTATGTCGCAGGCTATAACCGTTTCCTGCGCGATGCCGGAACGCAAGACGCAATGGGGGGCATCCCAGCCGAGTGTCGCGGTAAACCGTGGGTGCGCGCCATCACCAGCGATGATCTGCTGCGGCTGACCGAAAAGTCCATGCTGCTGGCAAGCTCGCTCGCGCTCGCCCCCGCGATCGCCAACGCCGCCCCGCCCGGCAGCACCTTGCCCAAGGTCGCGATCGCCCTGCCCGATCCCAAAGAGCTGGGCATCGGCAGCAATGGCTGGGCCTTCGGCGGCGAGGCCACCACAGGCGGGCGCGGCCTTTTGATCGGCAATCCGCACTTCCCGTGGAAGGGCCCCAACCGCTTCTGGCAGATGCACGTCACCGGGCCCGATGGCTATGATGTGATGGGGGTAGGGCTCGCCGGCACCCCGATCCCGACACTGGGCTTCAACAAGGATATCGCTTGGACCCACACCGTCACCGAGGCACGGCATTTCACGCTTTACCAGCTGACGCTCGATCCCGCCGATCCGACCCGCTACATGGTCGATGGCGAGAGCTTAGCGATGATCCCGCAGACCGTCACTGTGCCGATGCCCGAAGGCACGCCTGCGGTCACCCGCACGCTCTATTCCACCCGTTTCGGGCAGGTATTCGTGGTGCCGCGCATGGGCGCAACGTGGAGCGCGGCCAGCGCCTTTGCAATGCGCGACGCCAACCGCGGCAACCAGCGCGGGATCGAGACCTGGATCAGGATCGGCGCAGCGAAGAATGTCGGCGAGGTCAAAGCGGCGGTCAGCGAAACGCTCGGCATCCCGTGGGTCAACACCATCGCCGCCGACCGCAATGGCGACGCGCTCCATGCAGATGTCACTGCTGTGCCCAACGTTTCGGCGGACAAAGCGAAGGCCTGCGCGACGCCGATCTCGGGCTTGTTCGCCGAGTTTGCCGTGCTGCTCGACGGCACACGTTCGGCCTGCGACTGGGACGTTGCTGCGGGCACCCCGGTTCCGGGCCTGATGCCCGCGGTCGATCAGGCGGCCACGTTGGTGCGCAGCTATCTCACCAATTCGAACGATTCTTACTGGATCAGCAACCCGGCAATCCCGCATCGCCAGCTTTCGCCGGTATTGGGCAAATATGCCAGCGCGCTGTCGTTGCGCACCCGTTCCAACTTCACCGAGACCGAGGCGATGCTGAAGGGCGGCAAGGTTGACCACGCCCGCGCCAAAGCGCTTGCCTTCGCCAACAAGAGCCTGGCTGCCGACATGGTCGCGGGCGAATTGGGGGCGCTGTGCCCAAAATCGGCCGAACCGGCGGCGCAATCGGCTGATGCGGTTGCGCGCGGCTGTGCGGCGCTCGCCGGATGGGACCGGCGGTTTGAAGCCTCCAGCCGGGGCGCGGCGTTGTTCCGCGCGTTCTGGGGCAAAGCGGGGCGTCTGCCAGGCCTGTGGCAGGTGCCGTTCGATCCGGCCGACCCGGTGGGCACCCCGCGCGTGTTGGCGACCAACGGGGCCAAGGGCGAGAAACTGCGCGCTGCGCTGGCCGAAGCGGTGGCCGAACTCGACAAAGCGGGTATCTCGCTCGATGCCACGTGGGGCGAAGTGCAGCGCGTGATGGTCGGCAACGCGGCGATTGCGATCCACGGCGGACCCGGCGCCGCAGGCGTGCTCAACATGCAGGAATCGCTGTCCGTGCCGAGCGGCCTAACTCCGCGGCACGGGACCAGCTACATCCAGATCGTCGGCTTTGATGACAAGGGCCCAGTAGCC
Source organism: Sphingomonadales bacterium (assembly GCA_038210785.1). GTDB lineage: Bacteria > Pseudomonadota > Alphaproteobacteria > Sphingomonadales > Sphingomonadaceae > Erythrobacter. The sequence goes on from JBBQWH010000092.1 coordinate 4,982, forward strand.
GACGCGATCCTCAGCTATAGCCAGTCGAGCAACCCCGCCTCACCCCACTTCGCCGACCAGACCCGCGCCTATGCCGCCAAACAATGGCAGCGACTGCCGTTCAACGCCGACGAAATTCGCGCCGCGGCAATCGGCAAAACCCACCGGATCAAGGAATAATTGAACGCCAGCACGGCGGGAGCGCCCTAAGCGCCCCCGCCGAGCCGCTTTATGTTCAAAAGATGAAGCTCACCCGCCCGTAAAGAAAGCGGCCGTTAAAGCCGAACGGAGAGAACGCCGAATAGGGCAGGAAGTAGTTGTTGACGCTAAGATTACCCTGGTTCCCAGTCAGGGGGTCGACGGCTCGGCCCGTTGGGTTGACGGTGGGATACTCATCAAACAGATTATTCACGCCCAGAGCGAGTTCGAACTGGTTGGCGAACCCGGTTTGCGGACGGATGCGGATTTCGGTGTCGACGATCCATTTGGGTTCGAGCAGCACGTCGTTGATGGGCGTGGCCCCGGCGGCGAACACCTCGCCAAAGCGGTTGGCGCGCAATGTGGTGCTGAGCCAGTTCAAGTCCCAGTCCGCGCCAAGATTGATGCGATCACGGGGCTGGCCGCGCTCGATCCGCTCGGATTCGAGCCGGCCGAACAGGTTGATCCCCGGAACCGCTCCCAGGCCTCCGGGCGTGCTGCGGCGACCGGTGATTTCGACATCGTTCAAATTGTAGCCACCCGTCAAACTCAATTTGCCGGCATTGCCAAGATCGGTGCGATAAGTCGCAATAACGTCGAAACCGCGGGTGCGCGTGTCGATCCCGTTGAAAAAGAAGCGCGCTACCGTGATATCCGGGAAACCAGCCCCGTTAAGAATTTGGGCGATCCCGACGCCGGGGTTAGTACCTGTCGGAAGGCCGGCCCCGTCGCGTGTCGCAGCAAGATTGTCAGTCAGCACAATCCGGTCATCGATGTCGATCTGGTAAACATCAGCCGTGATATTCAGCCCGTCGATCTTGTCGAAGACGGCCCCGGCGGAGTAGGACAGCGAAGTTTCTGCCTGCAATGGGGAGGAGCCTAGCGCGAGGGCGACAGGATTATCGACTGCCAGCGTCAATGCATCGAACAGCACGCCGCCGATATTGTTGATTGCCGCACCTTGGAAAAATTGCTGATGCAACGAAGGCGCGCGGAAACCGGTCGAGATTGCACCGCGCAATGCAAGCCCCTCGAACAATTCGAGGCGGCTGGCGATCTTGCCCGTTACCGCGGTGCCGAAGTCGGTGTAATCCTCGAACCGGCCCGCGACCTGCACGTTGAAGCCCGAAGTAACGTCAGCGTCAGCTTCGAGGTAAAGCGATACGTTTTCACGGCTATTCGGGCTGGTGACATCCTGACCCCCGATCGTTGGCTGGAAGCCTGGGAACACCTGGCTGCCGCGCGACGCGACGCGCGTAGCGTTGACGCCAGTAATAAACGCGTTGTTGGCTCCGATCCGAACCGGTCCAGCGAGGTAACTGTTAAACTCACCCGCACCGATCTGATACTCTTCGCGCCGCCACTCCGCGCCAAACGCAAGCGTCAGCCGCTCGAAGGCGGAGAAATCGATATCGCGGCTCACGTCCAGATTGGCCGTCAACTGGTTGTACTCAAGGTTGCCTGCTTCGAAAGCGGTCTGGCTGGCCGAGCCAAGCGAAGCGTTGAGCGTATTGGTGATGTTGAACGCAACCTTGTTGATGCCGTATGACAAAGACAGATCCCAAAGCCACCCGCCGGAGTCGCCTTCCAGTCCGCCGGTTACAGCGAAATCGTCCGAGTCCGAATTGATCAGCGGCAGGAAACCGTCGGGATAGATCGCCAGAACGTTGCGATCGTCGGCGGGGCGCCGGAAGAAGCCCGCCGATGTCGCCTGGCGCGTGCCGAAGGTGCTGAAGGCGTAGAACTTCAATTGATCAGCGAGCGGGATGCCCATGTTGACAACGACGTTAAAATCTTCAGTCGCCGGATCGCCATAAAGGTGATTGCGCCGGTCAATCGTCAGTTCACGCGGATCAAGCGCGCCGCTTTGCGAATACTGGCGGCGGGGATCATAACCGGCGCGGTTGGTGTCAGAGCGATCGCGATATTCGGCCGTGATGTTGAGAAAGCCCTCAGGCCCCAGCGGCAGGCCGATATTGCCCGAAGCGGAGAAGTTTTGCCCGTCGGTTACTCGCAGTTCGCGGCCGGTGCTATTAAGTTGCAGCACGCCATCCGCCGTCAGCGTGGGCACTTGGCCGGCCGCGCCGTTGACTCCGGTGACTTCGTTCACCCCCGCCAGTCGCGTGTTGAATTCGCCGTAATTGACCCAGAACCGCCCGCCTTCACGCGCATCGTTGAGCTGGAAGTTGATCACCCCGGCAATCGCGTCTGAACCGTATTGCGCCGCCGCGCCATCGCGCAGCACTTCGACCCGCCCCAGCGAAGATGCCGGGATCTGGTTGAGATCGACCGCCGCCGTGCCGCGCCCGACCGATCCGTTGATATTGAGCAGCGCCGAAACATGCCGCCGCTTGCCATTGATCAGCACGAGCGTCTGATCGGGGCCCAACCCGCGCAGCGTAGCCGGGCGGATCGCATCGGTTCCGTCGGTGATCGAAGGCTGCGGGAAGTTGAGCGATGGCACCAGATCGCGCAGCAACCGCGCGGTTTCCACCAGGCCCGACCGCTGCAACTGTTCAGCCGGGATCACATCGATCGGCACCGGGCTGTCGCCCACGGTGCGGTTGGAGCGACGCGTGCCGGTGACGATGAGCTGATTAGCGAAATCCTCGACCTCTACGCTCGCCGCCACTTCCTGAAGCAACGCCAATGGCGCAGCGGCGGTGGTGACGATGACTGTTTCGGCGGCCGAACCAGAAGCTGTGTCAGCTTTCTCGGTCGCTGCGGCCGCTGCCGGGACGAAAGCGCCGCCGAAGAGGACCGAAGCGGTGGCAATCAGCGAAACCGAATGACGAAAGGTGGTAGAAGCGCGCATCGAAAACCCCTGCTTGAAGATAGCTGCATGATCGTGTGGCTTGGCGGTCTGAAGGCCCCCCGGGAGAAATGGTTTGCTGCAGTCGAGACGAAGCGGCCGATCCCGACGACGCGCCCTGCGGTTGATAAACAGCACCGCGGTCCAGCTGCTATCGCACTTGATCCGCGCGGCCGCCCCCGCTGACAGATAGTGGCGAAGCACGTGACGGCCTTCGATTAGGTAACGAAGTTGCCGCAAGTAGAGGTGAGGTCAACGCCTATGGAAGATCGATCAGGAGTTTTGGAAACAAAACTAAATATTGTTACAATTACGCAACAGTTTGCTTGCACACCATTCGCCAACGGAGGTTCAGTCGGCAGCGACCTTGGTACAGAGCACTGATCGCCGCTGTGCCCGCGCCCCCTTGTCGTCCAGCCGGGCGGCATCGTTCCGCGGCACAGCCACATGGGCCGCGGTCCCCGCTGGTGTCATCAGCGGACAGATCACCGAAAATCGCAGCAGCTGCGCAACGCCGATCCTGCAAAAGGCGGACGACATTGCGTGCGAAGCGGGCGGCATTTCGCACTATTGGGTCAACAAAGGCGAGGTGGCGGCCGTGTTGCTGTCGTCGGATGTCGAAAGGTGCAACTGATCAGTTCGGCCGTTTTGGTGAAGCAAAAGGGACCGGGCTCTCTCGAACCCAGCCCCTAAAAGCTGTGCGGCGCAGGACGATCAGAAGGTGATGCGCACACCGCCGGTGTAGCGGCGGCCGAAGCGTTCGTATTCGATCGTCAGGTTATCCGTGAACGGCGTCGGGTTGCCGGTCGCGGTCAGCAGGTTGCCCGGCTCGGCGAAGCGGCGGCCCGGATTGTTGAGCAGGTTCGAGGCATCGGCAT
>JBBQWH010000093.1:0-8824 GCA_038210785.1 Sphingomonadales bacterium
TGAAGGGCGTGATCCTCGAAGAAGGCTCGCTCACTTCGCACGTGGTGATTGTCGCACGGGCGATGAACGTGCCGGTGATCGGCCGCGCAAAAGCCGTCCGCGCGACGATCCGCGAAGGCGATGAAGTGCTTCTCGATGCAAGCGCGGGTCATGCCATCATCCGCCCACTGCCGCAGGTTGCCGATGCGTTCCAGACGCGCTTTGCCAAATCGCGCGAGAAGCAGGCCGCCTATGCCTCGCTGCGTGACGTCGAGCCGTTCACTCGCTGCGGCACCCGCATCCAGGTGATGATGAACGCCGGCCTTCGCGATGACATGAGCGCTCTGGCCATGACGGGTGCGGACGGCGTCGGCCTGTTCCGCACCGAATTCCAGTTCTTGGTCTCGGCCACCCTGCCGCAGCGCGAACGCCAGACCCGGCTCTACCGCGACGTGCTGGATGCGGCGGGCGACAAGCCCGTGATCTTCCGCACGGTCGATATCGGCGGCGACAAATCGGTGCCCTATCTCGCCTCCGAAATCGCTGCGCAGGACGAAAATCCGGCGATGGGCTGGCGCGCACTCAGGCTCGCGCTCGAACGCGAAGGGCTGATGAAGGTGCAGGCGCGCTCATTGCTCGAAGCATCGGCGGGGCGCGCGCTTTATGTGATGTTCCCGATGGTCAGCGAACCGTGGGAATTCGATGCGGCCAAGGCAGTGTTCGACGAGCAGATCGCCTACCTGCGGTCGCAGAAGAAGCTGCTGCCCGAACGCATCCATTTCGGCGCGATGCTCGAGGTGCCGGCCTTGGCCGAGGTGCTCGACATGCTGCTGCCGCGCCTCAGCTTCCTGTCGATCGGCACCAATGATCTGACGCAATTCCTGTTCGCTGCCGACCGCGCCAATCCCAAGCTGGCCGAGCGGTATGACTGGCTGTCGCCGTCGATCCTCAGGTTCCTGCGCCGGGTGATGCAATTCACGATCGGCTCAGGCGTCGAGATCGGGGTGTGCGGCGAGATGGGCGGGCGCAGGCTGGAGGCGCTGGCCTTGATGGGGATTGGCTACCGCCGCCTCTCGATCACGCCGGCTGCGGTCGGTCCGATCAAGGAGTTGGTGCGCAAGGTCGACCTTGCCGAGCTGTCGGCGGCAATGACCGGCTGGCTCGCCGAACCGGAGCGCAACCTGCGCAGCCAGCTGTCGGCTTGGGCCGATGCGCGCGATATCGAGTACGATTAAGGCGCTTTTCACTGACTATGCGGTTGACCGTGTGCAGGATGGGTTGCCGCGCTACCACGATGCTTGACAGGACGCCCCAGAGCAGGTGAGTCCCCATTCAAGCACAATTCACGCAGCCTCACACATACAAAGCCTCGATAGAAGGCGCGGATCCGGGTCATGAACAGCGAACACCAAGCAAGCGCGGGCGATCCGCGTGAAACCCCCATTGGCGGGGCTGGGCCAAGCTTGCGCGCCGCGCGCGAGATGCTGCGGCTCGAGCTGGCCAGTGTCGCTGCCGAAACCCGCATTCCGCTGCGCCATCTCGAAGCGATCGAGCGCGGCGAATTCGAGAAGCTGCCCTCGCGCGCTTATGCGATCGGGTTCTCGCGCACCTTTGCCAAGGTGGTGGGGCTGGATGAGGCTGCGATCACCGAACTGGTGCGGGCCGAACTGGCCGACGGAACGATGCGCCGCGCGGTGCCCGCGCTGGGGATGGAGCCTGGCGATTCGGCACGGCTGCCATCGGCGGGGCTGGCGTGGGTCATGGCGCTGGCCGCGCTGGTGTTGGTGGTGGGGGTTTTTGCCTTCTACAACGCCTATTTCGGCGCTGGGACCGTGCCCGGATCGTTATTGAGGCCCGCGCCTGTAACTGACGGGAAGTCGGTAGCCGCCACGCGCAGCCCCTCCGCTGCGCCTGCGGCCAGCGGCCCGGTGGTGATGACCGCGCTTGAGGGCGGCGTGTGGCTGCGGATTTACGAGGAAGGCGGCGCGCGGCTGTTCGAGCGCGAACTTACGCGAGGCGAGACCGTCACGGTTCCGCCGACCGCAACCGATCCGCGGATCAACACCGGGCGGCCCGACGCGTTGGCGATCACGATTGGCGGCCAGTCGGTCGCCAAGCTGTCAGACCGGCCGACAACGATCTCCGGCGTCCCTGTATCAGCGGCTGCGCTGCTGGCGCGGGCGGTACCGTCGGCTGAGACTGGCGTGGCGCCTCGCGCTGGCGGCTTTGCCGCACCCGTCCGGCGCCCGACGGCGCGCCGCGCTCCCGCTACTGGCCAGACTGGGATTGTACAGCCAACTGGCGAGTCAACGTCCGCGCCTGCGGCCCCCGCCAGCCCACCCGCACCCTCCCGGGGCGCTGGTACCCAGACCGGACGGGAATGAGCTTATACAGTGCCATTGGCACTTTTCCGGTTGATTAGGGGGTCTGCCGCTCTCGACTTGACGGCGGCGAGGCGGCAGGGATTTAGATACCGTTCATGTGGCCTGCGGCAATCCGGCGCAGCCATTGCCAGGGAGCCTGACCAGCCATGACCTCCGTTCTGCGGATCCCCCTTCTACGGAACAATAAGCACCGGATCATCCCGCTCGGTTTGGTCCCAGCTTGGCTCGTCGGCGCGTTGCTGGCAGTTGCGGTGATCGCCGCCGCGCCGTGGCCCGCCTTCGCGCAAGACAGCGCCGCAGAGGCGCGCATCCGCAAGGTCGAAGCCGAAGTCCGCGCACTCCAGCGCAAGGTTTTCCCCGGCGGCGATGGGCGCTTCTTCGAACCGCAGATAACGCCCGGCACCGCCACAGCGGCGAACACGACCCCGGCGACCGGAACCACCACCCCCACAAGCACGCCGGTGACCGATATTCTGGTACGGCTCGATGCGCTCGAGGCACAACTGCAGACGCTGACCGCGCGGGCCGAGGAGCAGGCTAACGCGCTCTCGCAGGTGGAATTGCGTCTGATGACGCTCGAAACGGCGGCCACGGCGGCGATCATGCCTGCACCCGCGCTACCCGCCGGGCAGCCGGCCTTGCAGCCAGTCGCGACGCTCCCCGCTAATGTGCCCGCAGCGGCGGTGCCCGCCCCCCGACCTCCGGTGCAGGCCGCCGCCGCCGCCGCCGCCGCCGCTCCAAGCGCCGCGCGCCTCGCAGCAGTAGAGGCGATCGCTAAGCCGCAGACAACCGATGCAGCGGATGACGAATACTCCTACGGCTTCCGCCTGTGGAGCGCCGGGTTCTTTCCCGAAGCCCGCCAGCAGTTGACCAAATATGTCGAGCAATATCCCAGCCACGCACGGATCAGCTTCGGCCGCAACCTGCTTGGTCGGTCGTTCCTCGACGACAGGCTGCCCGAGGAAGCCGCGCGCTGGTTCCTCAAGAACTACCAGGCGAATAAGGCGGGAGATCGCGCGCCTGATAGCTTGCTCTACCTCGGCGCTTCGATGATCGCGATGAAGGACACCAAGCGCGCCTGCATCGCGCTCGCCGAATTCGCCGAGACCTATCCGCTGATCGCCGCCGGGCGATTGGCGAGCGAGTATCAGGCCAATCGCGCCAAGGTGAAGTGCAGCTAGCACCGGGTCAGGCGGGGCGGTTTGCCGCCGATCTGGCGGCGCTGTGGCCCGAGGGCGAGCGCGGCGGGCTGCTCGGGCTTGCGGTTTCGGGCGGTGCGGACAGCCTTGCGCTGCTGCTGCTCGCACAAGCCGCGCTGCCGGGGCAGATCGCGGTGTGCAGCATCGACCACGGCCTGCGGCCTGAGGCGGCGGGCGAGGTCGCGCTGGTCGAACGGATCGCAGGCGAACGCGGTATTCCCTTCACCCCGCTTACCGTCACGGTCTTGCCGGGCAACATCCAAGCGCGGGCTCGCGCGGCGCGCTATGCCGCTTTGGCGCAGTGGGCAGCGGCCGAGCGTCTGGGGGCGGTCGCGACCGCACATCATGCCGATGATCAGGCCGAAACCCTGTTGATGCGGCTCAATCGGGGGAGCGGCCTCGCGGGTCTTGCCGGGGTCCGCTCGCGCGGCGTGATCGAGGACAGCGAGATCACGCTGCTGCGCCCGCTGATCGGCTGGCGCAAGGTAGAGCTTGCCGCGATCGTCGCGCATGTCGGAATCACTCCTGTGCAGGACCCGGCCAACACCAACCCCGTGTTTGACCGCACCCGCCTGCGCTTGGCGCTGGCCGATGCCGAATGGCTCGATCCGGTGCAACTCGCAGCCAGCGCCGCGCACCTGGCCGAAAGCTGGCAGGCGCTCGAATGGTATGCCGAACTTGACTGGCACGAGATGGTGCTGCGCGACGCGGACGCGCCCGGCGGGCTGGGCTTCACTTATTGCGCCAATGTCCCCCGCGTGATCGGACTTGAGACAATCCTCAGGATCATCGCCGCGCTGGGCGGGCATGCTACGCGGTCCGAAGCCGGGCGTGCGTGGGACCGGCTTTGGCGGGGCCAGAACGCCTCCTTGAGCGGGGTGCTGGCACAGGCTGGGACCGAGCGGGTGGAAAAGGTCGGTGTGATGATGCGCGTCTGGCGCTTCAGGCCGGAGCCTGCGCGCGGGAGCGCGAATTAGCGGGTCAAACGCGCCCGCAGCTCACATCACCTTGTCGCCAAGCCCGATCATGCGCCCGCGCGTGATGATCACCTTATCGCCGCGCTTGGCCGCGCCGAACAGCCGCGCGGCGAAATCATCGGGCACGCCGATGCAGCCGTGGCTGGCATAGCCGTTCATCACCGGCGATCCGTGGATTGCAATCCCGTCCCATGTCAGCCGCAGGGTATGCGGCATCGGCGCATCGTTGTACTTTTCCGAAACATTGTCGCGCTCCTTGGTCAGGATCGGGAAGGTGCCGAGCGGGGTGGGATGCGCCTGTGTACCGACCAGCACCACTGCGGTGCCGATCTCGTGCCCGTCGCGAAAGGCGCTGATCACGCGCGCTTCAAGGTCGACTGTGATGATGAGCTTGCCGGCGGTCGGCGCGGCGCCTTCGTCCCAGAACCAATCGCCATAGCGGATGCTGCCCTCGATCGGCAGGATCGACTTGATCACGAAGGGATCATTGCTGGGACGAGGGAGCGAAGCGGGCGCGGCCATCGGGGCCGGGAGCTGGGCTACAACCGGCAGCGTCTGTACCACCGGGTTAGCGATCATCCGGACCGCCGGTCCGCGCGGTGATTCGGCCGGAGCGGGTATTTCGGCAGCCTTCAGGACGGCTTCGGGTGCGGACTCCTCGGCGGATTCTTCGGCGGCCAGCGGTGGGAGCCCGGCATAGGTCAGCGCAGCTTCATCAGCCGACGTGATGGCGAAATCGGGATCAATCCGCTCGAATGTACCAGAGGCGCGCGCCGCGACCGCTTCTGCGGCATCGGCAGCGTCATCTGCGGTGGACTGCGCCGCAGCGGCGAATGGCAGTGCGGCAAGCGCGAGCGAAAGAGCGAAGGTGCGGATCATGGCCGAGAGTTATGCCGCGTTAGGCGGATAGTTGCCAGCGGTTAACCATCCTGCGTCCCTCGCGGGGACGCGGCGGGAACAGGGGTTAACGCGCAATCACCCCGAACAGGTCGTGCGCGTCGGCATCCTCGATGGTGGCCTCGACGATGTCGCCTGGTGCCAGCGCGGCGGGTACGTTGCGCAGATATACCGCGCCGTCGATCTCGGGCGCATCGGCTTCGCTGCGGCCGGTCGCGCCAATATCGCCGTCCGCGTCCGCTTCGCCGACTTCGTCGATGATCACGGATAGTGTGCGGCCCACTTTGGCTGCCAGTTTGGCGGCGCTGATCGCTTCCGTCACAGCCATGATCCGGGCGTAGCGTTCTTCCTTGACCGCCTCTGGCACCGGATCGGGCAGGGCGTTGGCTGCGGCGCCAGCGACCGGTTCAAACCTGAACGCTCCAACGCGGTCGAGCTGGGCTTCTTCCAGCCATTCCAGCAGATATTGAAAATCCGCCTCGGTCTCGCCCGGAAAGCCGACTACGAAGGAGCTGCGGATCGCGATATCGGGGCAGATTGCGCGCCACGATTTCAGCCGTTCGAGTACCTTGGCCTCGTTCGCCGGGCGCTTCATGCGCTTGAGCACGGACGGCGCGGCGTGCTGGAACGGGATGTCGAGATAGGGCGTGAGCAGGCCCTCAGCCATCAGCGGGATGACCTGATCGACATGCGGGTATGGGTAGACATAGTGCAGCCGCACCCACGGCGCGCGGCCATCAGACGTGCGCAATCCGCCAAGTTCACGCGCCAGATCGGTCATGTGCGCGCGAACGGGATTGCCTTTCCAGTCGCGCGGTTCGTGGCGAATATCGACTCCGTAAGCGCTGGTATCCTGACTGATCACCAGCAGTTCGCGGGTGCCCGCCGCGACCAGCTTTTCCGCCTCACGCAGTACCGCATCGATCCGGCGGCTGGCGAGTTTCCCGCGCAGTTGTGGGATGATGCAGAACGCGCAGGAATGATTGCAGCCCTCGGAAATCTTGAGGTAGCTGTAATGGCGCGGGGTCAGCTTGATGTCGGCCAAATCGCCCATTTGCGGGATCAGGTCGATGAACGGGCCTTGGGACGGAGGCGCGTGGATGTGCACCGCTTCGACCACCTGCTCATACTGGTGCGCACCTGTGATCGCCAGCACCTGCGGGTGCGCGGCGCGGATCGCGTCGGCTTCCTCGCCCAAACAGCCGGTCACGATCACCCGGCCGTTTTCGGCGATGGCTTCGCCGATCGCGGCGAGGCTTTCTTCCTTGGCGCTGTCGAGGAACCCGCAGGTGTTGACCAGGACCACATCCGCGCCAGCGTAATCGGCGGCAAAGGCATAGCCATCGGCGCGTAGCCGGGTCAGGATTCGCTCGGAATCGACCAGCGCCTTGGGACAGCCGAGGCTGACTATGCCAATTTTCTTTTGCTCAGCGAGAATGATTGGGACGGTGTTCATTGCGGCGCGCCTCTACACGAGGTCGATGCATTAGGCTAGCATCACCCGAAACAAGAGGAGCGCTATCATGAACGACTTCGCCCTATTGCCCGTGCTGGCAGGCGCGGCGGCATTCTTTGCGGTCGGCGCGCTCTGGTATGGGGTGCTGTTCAGCAAACCGTGGCAGCGCGCGGCAGGGCTGTCGGACACGCAGCTGCAGAGCGGCAACATGGCTCTGATCTTCGTTCTGACCTTCGCCTTCGAGGTGCTGATCGCGATGGTGCTGTGGCACCTGCTGGTGCGCACCGATCCACCGCCGTTTGTGGTGATGATGATGGCCGTGGGGTTCGCCGTGGGGGTGATGATCCCGGCGATCGGGATCAACTACCTCTATCTGCGAAACACCTTGACCCATTTCCTGATCGATGCAGGGCATTTCGTGTTCGGCATGGCGGCGATGGGGGGCGTGTTCGTGTGGTTCCGGAGCTGAGGAGGCCTACGCCCCCTCGCTCCCCGTTGATGGCACAATCTCCACCACAACGTCGCCGTGCTGGAGGATTTTGCACTCCTCCTCCCAAAACCCGATCGCGCGACCATTGCGATAGACACGAAGGCCTTGCCCGCCGCTGTCGAGATCGGTGATCGGCTTGCCGCATTCGGCCGCGTTCACTTCGCGTTCTACGAGTTGCACCCGCCCGCCGACGCTGGCAAGATCGGCCAGGTAATCGGCGATATGCGCGCCCTTGACGCTGCCAGCCAGCAGAAGGCCGGTGAAACGCACCGGGTTGATGACATTGTTCGCGCCCGCCTGCCGCGCGAGCAGCTCGTTATCATCGGCGCGCACCACCACACTAATCGGTACATGCGGCGCAAGGTGGCGGACGGTCAGCACGATGAGGATCGTCGTATCGTCGCGCCCGGCGGAGATCAGTACACTTGAAGCTTCGGCGATCCGCACGGATTTGAGCGTTTCGTCACGCGTTGCATCTGCGGCCATTACGTTGACGCCAAGTTTCTCGGCTTCGGCCAGACGTTCCTCTGACAGGTCGATTACCACAATGCAGCGCGGATCAACCCCGCGCTCGATAAGCTCGCCGACGCTCTGGCCATTCGATACGCCGTAGCCCAGCACCACGATGTGATCGGTCAGCTGTTCTTGTATGCGGGCCATGCGAAACTTCTCCCAGCTGCGTTTGATGACGAAATCATAGGCTGCGCCCACGAAGATAAAGAGCACCGCGATCCGCACCGGTGTGACGATCACCGCCTCGATCAACCGAGCGCGGTCGCTGATCGGCGCAATGTCGCCAAACCCGGTCGTGGTGATGCTGATCATGGTGAAATAGACCACATCGAGAAAGCTGATGTGCTTATCGTAGTTGTCGACAAGCCCGTCGCGGTCCAGCCAGTGGATCAATACCACCAACCCGATCAATCCGAGCGCGAGGCCCATCCGAATGCCAAGATCGCCCCACACCGGCAGCTTAACCTGCCGCCGCAGCGGTCGGAACTGGTCAGCGAGCAGCGCCTTGCGTTTGAACGGGTTGCGGAGGGGTGCCTGTGCCATCCGCTGTGTCTCCCTGATCAGCCGCCGAACCGTTCGGCGAGCATCCCGATGGTTGAATAGTGGGTGAGGTCAAGCTGCAGCGGCGTCACTGCGATATAGCCATCATCGATCGCTTCGAGATCGGTGCCGTGATCGAGCGTGTGCTCGATCGCGTGCAGCCCGAACCAGAAATAGCGATAGCCGCGCGGATCGCGCCCTTCGACGATGCTGCCGCGCGAATAATCGTGGAAGCCCTGGCGCACGACGCGGATGCCCTTGACGTCCTCGGGGGCGAGGGCGGGGAAGTTGATGTTGATCAGCGTGCGTTCGGCCAGCGGTGCGTCGATCAGCTTGGCGAGCACTTTCGGCCCCCAATCCAGCGCAGCGCCAAATGGCACGTCATCACC
>JBBQWH010000094.1:0-8773 GCA_038210785.1 Sphingomonadales bacterium
ACGGGAATTGAGAGAGGAATGAGCCAGTGAAGCTGGGAAGACTGAACCACATTGGGGTCGCCACGCCCTCGATCGCGGACTCGATCGCGTTCTACCGCGACGTCATGGGCGCGACCACAATCCACGCGGCGTTCGACCTGCCCGAACAGGGCGTGAAGGTCTGCTTCGTCGACACCCCTGGTGCGGATGGCGCGATGAACGGCACGCAGATTGAACTGGTTGAGCCGCTGGGCGAAAACTCCACGCTCGCCGGTTTCATCGCCAAGAACCCGCTCGGAGGGCAGCATCACCTGTGCTTCGAAGTGCCTGATATTGCCGAGGCCCGCGCCGAGTTTGAAGAACTGGGCAAGCGCATCCTTGGCCCCACCCGCATCGGCGCGCACGGCACCCCTATCTTTTTCGTCCATCCCAAGGACATGGGCGGCATGCTTACCGAGATCATGGAGACGCCGAAGGACGGCACCCATTGGTCTGATTAACCCCAACCGTCACCCCGGCGCAGGCCGGGGCCCAGCTGCGGCGAGCGCGCGACTGGGTCCCGGCCTTCACCGGGATGACGAAATTGAGAGAAACGAAAATGTCCTACGAAACCATCCGCGTCGACCGTGACGGCCCGCTTGTCACCATCACCCTCAACCGTCCCGAGCGCCTCAATGCCATGCCGCCAGCGATGGCGGACGAGATTGGTCTGGCGTTCTATGACCTTGGCGATGCGCGTGCGGTGCTGATCACCGGGGAGGGCAAGGGATTCTGCTCGGGCGCTGACTTGTCCGCGCGCGGCGATACCAGCGCAGTGACGGGCAAGGGCGGCAGCCATAAGGCGCTCAACAACCACTACAACCCCGCGATCAGCCACCTGATCCGCGCACAGGTGCCGGTGATCTGCGCGGTCAATGGCCCGGCGGCGGGTGTGGGGTGCAGCCTCGCGCTGGCGGCGGATTTCACCATCGCAGGCCGCAGCGCGTATTTCCTCCAGGCCTTCGTCAACATTGGCCTTGTGCCCGATGGCGGATCGACCTGGCTGCTCGCCCGCGCCGTCGGCCGCGCGCGCGCCACGCGGATGATGATGCTGGGCGAGAAAATCTCAGGCGAACAGGCTGAAGAGTGGGGGCTGATCTACAAGTGCGTCGATGATGCCGACCTGATGGACGAGGCGCGCGCGCTGGCGACCAAGCTGGCGAACGGGCCGACCGTGGCTTACGCCCACATGAAGCGCAACCTTGCGACCGCGCTCGACACCAACCTCCAGATGGTGCTGCTCGCGGAGGCGGAAGCGCAGCAAATCGCAGGCCGCACCAAGGACGCGATGGAGGGCGGGATGTCGTTCCTCCAGAAGCGCACGCCCGAGTTCAAGGGGGAGTAAGCTGCCCCTCTTCGTCACCCCAGCGAAAGCCGGGGCCTAGGGCCGCATGAGGTGCCAGCTTTCGCTGGCATGACGGATATGCTTAGGGAAGCGACATGACCGACAAACCGACCCTCTCCGATTGGAACGCCCTCGCTGCCAAGGAAGTGAAGGGGCGCGACCTCACCTGGCAGACGCCCGAAGGTTTCGCGATCAAGCCTCTGTATACGGCAGAGGATCATGCGGATTTCGAACCCGGTCTGCCCGGCTTCGCGCCCTTCACGCGCGGGGTGAAAGCAAGCATGTATGCCGGTCGTCCATGGACTATTCGGCAATATGCGGGCTTCTCGACCGCCGAGGAATCGAACGCCTTCTACCGCCGCAACCTCGCGATGGGGCAGAAGGGGCTGTCGGTCGCCTTCGACCTCGCCACCCACCGGGGCTATGACAGCGATCATCCGCGCGTGGTCGGCGATGTCGGCAAGGCAGGGGTGGCCATCGATACGGTCGCCGATATGCAGATCCTGTTCGACCAGATCCCGCTCGACGCCATGTCGGTGAGCATGACGATGAACGGCGCGGTGATCCCGGTGCTGGCCTTCTTCATCGTCGCGGCCGAGCGTCAGGGCGTGTCGCAGGACAAGCTCGAAGGCACGATCCAGAACGACATCCTCAAGGAGTTCATGGTCCGCAACACCTACATCTATCCGCCCGAGCCTTCGATGCGGATTATCTCTGACATCATCGCATACACGTCGACCAACATGCCGAAATTCAACTCGATTTCGATCTCGGGTTACCACATGCACGAAGCCGGGGCGACGGCGGTGCAGGAGCTCGCCTTCACCATCGCTGATGGCAAGGAATACGCCGCCCGCGCGATGGCCGCCGGGCTGGATATCGACGCTTTCGCAGGCCGCCTCAGCTTCTTCTTCGGCATCGGCATGAACTTTTTCATGGAGATCGCCAAGCTGCGCGCCGCGCGCACGCTGTGGTACACAGTGATGGACGATCTGGGCGCGCAGGACGAACGCTCCAAGATGCTGCGCACCCATTGCCAGACCTCCGGCGTGTCGCTGCAGGAGCAGGACCCCTACAACAACGTCATCCGCACCACGGTCGAGGCGATGGCGGCGGTGCTCGGCGGCACCCAGTCGCTCCACACCAATGCGCTGGACGAAGCCATCGCGCTGCCCACCGATTTCTCCGCGCGCATCGCGCGCAACACGCAGTTGGTGCTGCAAGAGGAAAGCGGCATCTGCAACGTGGTCGATCCGCTCGGCGGCTCGCATTATATCGAGGCGCTGACCGCAACGCTGGTCGCGCAGGCCGAGGCGATGATGGCTGATGTCGACGCGGCGGGCGGAATGACCGCCTATGTCGCCACCGGCGCGCCCAAGGCCGCGATTGAGCGTGCGGCGGCGGAAAAGCAGACCCGGGTGGACAAAGGCGAGACGGTGATCGTCGGCGTCAACAAATACCGCAAAGATAGCGAAGACCCGATGGAGACCTTGGAGGTCGATAACCAGATGGTCCGCACCGGCCAGATCGCCCGCCTCGCCAAGGTGCGCGACGGGCGCGACGAGGCCGCGTGCCGCGCGGCTTTGGCAGCGCTCACCGCAGGCTGCGCGTCGGGCGAGAACGTGCTGGCGCTGGCGGTCGAATGTGCCCGCGCCGACGCCACGCTGGGCGAGATTTCCTCGGCGATGGAAGAGGTGTTTGGCCGCCACGATGCAGTGCCGGCGCCGGTCTCGGGCGTCTATGCCAGCGCTTACGAGTTCGATCGCCGCTGGGCTCAGGTCACGAACGGAGTGGAATCCGTGGGCCGCCGCCTCGGCCGGCCCCCGCGCATTATGGTCGCCAAGATGGGGCAGGACGGCCACGACCGCGGGGCCAACGTGATTGCATCCGCGTTTGCCGACATGGGCTTCGATGTGATCTCCGGCCCGTTGTTCCAGACGCCTGATGAAGCATGTGCCATTGCGCTTGACCGGGACGTCGATGTGCTCTGCGTCTCCAGCTTGGCCGCCGGGCACAAGACGCTGATTCCCGAACTGGTCCGCTTGCTGCGCGAGGCCGGGCGCGGCGACATCAAGGTGACGGCGGGCGGCGTGATCCCGCCGCAGGACTATGAATATTTGCGGCAAGCGGGCGTGCAGGGGATTTACGGGCCGGGGTCAAACGTAGTCGAATGCGCGGCGGATATTCTGGTGCTGCTGGGGCACAATATGCCGCCGCCCGGAGACTTGGGGGGCGAAGGGCTGGACGAGGCGGCGGAGTAGCCATGCCGACGGTGATGCGGATCGGCACGTTTCGGTTCTACTTCTACAGCCACGAACCGAACGAGCCGCCGCATATCCATATCGACCGGGGCGAGGCGACGATGAAGGTCTGGCTCGGCAGCCTTGAGGTTGCGCGGAGCCGGGGCTTTCGCGCGCACGAGATCAATGGCATTGTGGCGATGGTCGCCGAACACCAGTCGGCGCTGACGGAGGCATGGCATGAATTTTTCGGCTAAGGTAACCGACGAGCGTGTGCTCGATGTGCGCTTTGACGATGCCAGCCTGATCGTCGATCTGATGGACGGGCGCACGATTGCGGTGCCGCTGGCATGGTATCCCCGCCTGCTCCACGCGACGCCGCAGCAGCGGGCGCATTGGGAGAAAGCCGGGGCTGGATACGGTATCCACTGGCCCGGAATTGACGAAGACCTTAGCACTGAAGGCTTGCTGCGCGGGGCGCCTGTACCGAGGGCGTTTGACGAGGCGGCGGAGTAAGTTCTACTCCCTCGTCGTTGCGAGCGGAGCGAAGCAATCCAGGTTCTGACCTCGCCATGTGAGGAAACGGTAGCTGCTGGATTGCCGCGTCGCCTGCGGCTCGTTGCAATGGCAAAGGAGAGAGCACCATAATGCGTTTACTAGCGGCGGCATGCATTCTCGCCCTCGGCTTGACCCACGGAGCGGCATCCGCGTGCGGATATCGACCGGAGCAATGGTACAAGGATGTCAGCGATGTCATCTTTGAAGGGGTGGCTAGTTGCGACGCAACCGAGCGTAGCTGCAAGATCAAAGTCACCAAGATATTGAAGAATCCCATGAACCTATCGATCACCAACGAACCAATCGTGATCGACTATTACAGCTGGTATGCCGACCCTTCAAATGTCGGGCCTGGCGAAATAGTGCTGGCGTGCGGGGTTCCCGTCTTCGAGCCCGATCTGAGGAATTTTCGCGGGCGCTTCTATGCAAACCGTGATCCGCGAAGTCTGGAATTGAGGGTGCGCCGACATCTCGTGCGATCATCAGAACGGCGGCTTCGGTCGCCTTATGATTGCGCGGACATTGACGGTAAAATTGTTTGCAAGGAAGACGAATGACCCACCCCCGCACTACCTGGACCCGCCCCGAAATCGCAGGGCTGTTCGACCTGCCCTTCACCGAGCTGCTGTTTCAGGCCGCCACCGTCCACCGCGAATTCCACCCGCCCACGCAGGTGCAACTCTGCACCCTGCTTAGCATCAAGACCGGCGGGTGTCCGGAGGATTGCGGCTATTGCTCGCAGTCAGTGCACGCGGACTCCGGCGTCGAAGCCACCAAGCTGATGGATGTGCAGGCCGTGCTCCAGCGCGCGGCGCAGGCCAAGGATGCAGGCAGCCAGCGGTTCTGCATGGGCGCGGCGTGGCGCAATCCCAAGGACCGCGATATGCCCGCGATCGTGGAAATCGTGAAGGGCGTGGCCGCTATGGGGCTCGAGACCTGCATGACGCTGGGGATGCTCGAACCGCATCAGGCCGAGCAGCTTTCGGAAGCGGGGCTGGATTACTACAACCACAATATCGACAGCAGCCCCGAATATTACGAGCGCGTGATCTCCACCCGCGATTTCCAGTGCCGGCTCGATACGCTGGGTCACGTGCGCAAGGCGGGGATCAATGTGTGCTCCGGCGGCATCGTGGGCATGGGCGAGACGCGCGAGGATCGGGTGGGCTTCATCCACACGCTCGCAACCCTGCCGCAGCATCCCGAAAGCGTGCCGGTTAACGCGCTGGTGCCGGTCAAGGGGACGGTGCTGGGCAATATGCTAGCCGATACGCCCTTGGCGAAAATCGACGATATCGAGTTCGTGCGGACGGTGGCGGCGGCCCGCATCACCATGCCGCGCTCGATGGTGCGGCTCTCGGCCGGGCGCGAGTCGATGTCCGAGGCGACGCAGGCACTGTGCTTCCTCGCGGGCGCGAATTCGATCTTCACCGGCGACAAGCTGCTGACCGCGCCCAATGCCGGCGATGACAAGGATGGCGCGCTGTTCGCCAAGCTCGGCCTCACGCCGCTGCAAGGCGAGGAGCCTGCGCGGGCGTGCAAGGCGGCGGTCCCGGCGGAATGATCGGTCTCCTCGCTGCAGCAGCCCTCGCTGCGGCCCCCGCGCCCGATCCGCAGCCGCTCACCATCGGCGAGACCGTGGTGCTGGAGGCTGCGGGGGCAGAGCGCGCCGTCAACATCGTCCTGCCTCTCGATTACGCCACCGATCCCGAACGACACTGGCCGGTGGTGTACATGCTCGATGGGGCGATAACGCAGGACCTGATGCTGGGCGTGGGCCTGATGCGCTGGAATGCCTATTGGCGGCGCAGCTATGAGGTGATCATCGTCGGGATCGAGACGAAGGATCGCCAGCGGGAACTGCTCCCGCCCTCGGGCAACGCCCAAGAGCGTGAGGCCTGGCCTACCGCGGGTGAAAGCGCCGCGTTCCGCCAATGGATCGCCGCCACCGTCAAGCCGCTGGTCGAAGCGCGCTATCGCCATGATGGCACCGCGTTTCTGGTCGGCGAAAGCGCGGCGGGGCATTTTGTGGTCGAGACCTGGGCGAGCGCGCCTGCGATGTTCACCGGCTACGCCGCCATCTCGCCGAGCCTGCAATGGGACGGCGAGACACTGAGCCGCAGGATCGCGGGCGGTGCGACGCGCCCTCCGCTCTACCTTAGCCTCGCAGACGAGGGCGGCGCGACCGAGACCGGTATGGAACGGCTGCTGGTTGCACTCCCCGTAGACCAACCTTTCTGCTTCTCCGACCGCCGCAAGGATCTGCGCCACGCGAACAGCTTGCACGGTCTTTTGCCCGAGGCGCTGCAATTCCTGCTGCCGACCGATGCGGATTGGCTGGATGAGAATGGCTTGGGGCTGCGGTGCGAGCGGGGGGGAGGCGTGAGGTGAGCCATACCCGATCCCCCGACCCGGCCTTGATCAGGGGCCCAGCGTCGTTCCTTCTGGCTCGATTAAAGAAAGCGGGATGCCGGGTCGAGCCCGGAACGGGGATTTAGGATGGCCCTCGGCTTCTCCGTCGACGGCCTGCTCCCCAAAGCGCGCGGTGGCGGGCAGCTTAGGATGGGGCTGGTGAAGCTGGAGGAGCGCGAGTGGCGCGATCCCGCGCCCGACAGCGCGGCGCGGGCCGAGGGGTTTGCGACATGGCCCGAGGGGGTGCAGCTCACGCCCGAAGCCAGCGCTCCCGGGCGCGAATTGGCCATGATGCTCGGCGTCGAAGGCGCGCTGCCCGAAGCCGCGCTCGCGGCCCACGAAGACCTTTGCCTGCTCACCAAACACGAGGGCGAGGCGGTTTACCGCTTGATCGGCGCGGCGGTGGCGTGGCCATCGGACTGGCACCCGCGCGCCAAACTCGGCCTGCCTTTGCGCGCGCTTCACGCGCCCATCGCAGGCTATGAGGAGCAACTCGCCACCGGGGTCGATCGCTTCATGGCAACCCTGCGACCCGGCCCGATCTATGGACGCTGCAACTGGTTCATCGCTGCCACCGGGGAGCGCCGCTGGCTTCCCGGCCAGCCCGCAGCCAAGGCCTTCGCCCACATCACCCCCGATAACGCGGGCAAGACGCTGTTCGTGCGCTCCGAACGCCAGACGCTCAGGCGGCTCCCGCACACCGGCGCGATCCTGTTCGCCATCGGGATTTATGTCGAACCGCTCGGCAATCTCTCCCCTGCCAACATCGCGATGCTCGGCACGGCGGTGCAGGGCCTCATAAGCGGCGAGGGTGACCGGCGCGGCGCACCCGCCTATGCTGACAGCCTGATCGCCTACGCCAAAGGACATGCCGCATGATCGCCTCGCTGCTCATCCCGCTGCTGCTGCAATCCGGCCCCATTTCGGAGCCGCCGCCGGTGCCCGAGTGGAACTGCGAAGAACCGCTCTACCAGCAGGAAATGAACTGGTGCGCGGGACAGGACTATTTTGCCGCCGATAGTGAACTCAACGCACAGTGGAAAATCACTGTCGAGGCAATGAAGGCCAGTGATGCCGAATTCGCCGCCGATCGCGCGGGCGGGTACGACAAGCGCCAGAGCTATCTGGAAAACCTGCGCGAGGCTCAGCGCGGCTGGCTGCGATACCGCGACGGGCATTGCGCGCTCGAAGGCTATGCCGCGCGCGGCGGTAGCATGGAGCCGATGCTGCTATCAGGCTGCAAGGCCCGTCTAACCCGCCAGCGCGCGCAGGAGCTGCGCGAAGTGATCGGGGAAGACGGCTGACGCCCCCAATCCCGGGGCCCGCCGCTACGGCATCCTCGCCTTATGTCCGCCATTTTTTGCCGTTACTCAGCAACTGGGGGCTAATTTGCAAACGGCAAAGGGGGGAATAAATCATGAAAATTGTAGCAATGGGGAAGGGGCTGGCGGCTTCGGCCGCGCTCGCGCTGGCTTTCGCAATCGCACCGGTCACCGCGCAGGCGCAAAGCGATGCGCAGGCTCAGGAAGCTGACGAATTGACTTGGGCAAGGGTCGAAATGACCCGTTTCCTTCCGGGCAAGCGCGAACGCGCGATCGAAATCATCAAAGATTACTTTGCCAAGGCGGACCGGATTGCGGGCACGGACGCTGGCGTCCACGGCATCCACCTCGACACCGGCGAATGGGACATCATCTATGTCTTTCCGATGGAGGGCGGTCCGGCCGAGCTCGCGCAGCGGGGGGACTCGCCCGAAGAGGTCAAATGGATGGCCGAGATGATCAAACTGGCCGGCAGCCAAGAGGCAGCCGACAAGATCATCGCTGAATTTGAAACGCTGGTCGCGCTGCATGTCACCCACATCGGGCACGCGCACAGCGATCACTGATGCGCGCGGCGCTGTTGAACCTGCCGACAAATTCATCAGGTTGATACCGGGCTCCGGGGGCGGCATAGGCAGGCATGGCTTGTCATGCCCTCGGAGGTTCCACTTGTTTTCGAAAATCCTGATTGCCAACCGCGGGGAAATCGCCTGCCGGGTCATCACCACTGCCCGGAAGATGGGGATCAAGACCGTCGCGGTCTATTCCGATGCCGATGCCCGCGCGCCCTTCGTGGCAATGGCGGACGAGGCTGTGCATATCGGCCCGTCACCCGCAGCGGAAAGCTATCTCGTCGCTGACAAGATCATCGCTGCGTG
>JBBQWH010000095.1:0-8753 GCA_038210785.1 Sphingomonadales bacterium
TTGCGGGTTTACCGGATCGGATGTGGGACGGTGCGGGATTATCCTGTCCTTTGATCGAAGTTAATCGTAGTGCATCCGGCTTGGGGGCGTTCAGTGACAAAGCGGATCATGGTTGTCGAGGATAATGACCTCAACCGAAAATTGTTCTGCGATGTGCTGCGCGCCAACGGATTCGAGGTCGAGCCGGTGGCCGATGGCAATCTGGTGCTGGAAACCGCGCGGGCCATAGCGCCCGATCTGATCATCATGGACATCCAGCTTGGCGGCGTTTCCGGAGTCGACCTGATCGAAGCGGCCAAGCGCGACCGGGTGCTGTGCGCCATCCCGGTGCTGGCGGTGACCGCGTTCGCAGCCAAAGGCGATGAAGAACGCATCCGCGCGGCGGGGGCCGAAGGGTACCTCTCCAAGCCAGTTTCGATCGGCCCGTTCATGAACGCAGTGAACGCGTTGGTCTGACCCGCCGCATCCGTCAGCGGAACGTCAGCGCCACCTCGAGGGCGAAGACGAGGACGGTCAGGCAAAGGCCTGCCATGAAGCTTCGGTAGGCATAGCCCAGAAACCGGTATTTCTTGCGCTGGAGCACCTGCCCGTTCTGGTAGATGTCATGCAGCATCAGGCGGAACACGGTCTCATCGGCGCGCAAATCGGCGAGGATGGAGCGGGTCCACTCGTCCTCGTCCATGTTGGAAAAGTGACCGAAGAACAGCCGGTTCGTCGGCTCCGCGCTGCCCTGCGCCGCGCCCGACCGACCGATCGAAGGCAGCACCGCAAACACGGCGCACATCGCCGAGATGAAGGCGAACACCGCCAGCACGGCGAGCGACCACGGCAACGAGCCACCCTGCGCCTGCCCCACGCAGATCGTGAAGACCAGAAACGTCGCACCCATCAGGATCGAGGCCTTGGTATCGGCCATCTGGCTCATATTGACGTTGATCGCTTGGACGGTGCGCACCATGTGGATAGCATGGTTAGAATAGCCCGAGGGCGAAAGCACCGAGGGTGACGCTTTCGGCTGGTCTGGTAGCTCTCGATCGTCAGCCATAATTCCCCCCGGATCGGCATCCCCGCCCTTGCGCGTAATGGCGAAAGCTTGACAAGCTGCATCATCCGCCGCTTTGCAGCCGTATTACCGTGGCAACAGCCACTTCACAACCGACGCAACGAAAGCCTGTATCCCTATGACCGCAGCCGAAGTCGATGATCGCATCCGCGCCCTGATCGAACCTTTCAACACGAAGGGTGTCGCCGTCGGCGACGCGACCACGTTTGCCGGCGATCTCGAATTCGACAGCCTGACGGTGATGGATTTCGTCGCTGCGATCGAGGACGAATTCGACATTATCATCAGCATGAACCAGCAGGCCGAGATCGAAAACTGGGGCCAGCTGGTGGGCGCAGTGCACAAGCTGCAAGATAGCTGAGAGGCCTTTTCCGTGAACGAAACCCTGACCACCTCCCAAACCACCCGGGCCGCCGCCAGCGCCACTGCAAGCGTCACTGCCGCCGGAGGAGGAGACAAAGCGCCTGCAACCGTTGACCTGCTGGCCAAATTCGACCCGATCATCCAGACCCGCGAAGCCCTGCTCGCGGCTGGGGTGCAGGACCCTTTCAATCTGGTGATGGATCAGGTGCTCTCGCCCACCCGTGCGATCTGCAACGGGCGTGACACGATTTTGCTGGGCACCTACAATTACATGGGGATGACCTTCGATCCCGATGTGATTGCGGCGGGCCAGGCGGCGATGCAGGATTTCGGCGCAGGCACGACCGGCAGCCGGGTGCTTAACGGTACGTTCCGCGATCACCGCGATGTCGAACTGGCGCTGCGCGAATTCTACGCCATGGATCATGCCATGGTGTTTTCGACCGGCTACCAGGCGAACCTCGGGATCATCTCGACGCTGGCGGGCAAGGGCGATTACATCATCCTCGATATCGACAGCCACGCATCGATCTATGATGGCTGCGCGATGGGCAGGGCCGAGGTCGTGCCATTCAAGCACAATGATATCGAAGCGATGGAGCGGCGCTTAAAGCGCGTGCCCGAAGGCGCGGGTAAGCTGGTGGTGCTCGAAGGCGTCTATTCGATGATGGGCGATGTCGCGCCGCTCAAGGAAATGGTCCGCATCGCGAAGGAAAATGGCGCGATGGTACTGGTCGACGAGGCGCATTCGATGGGCTTCATTGGCGAACACGGCCGCGGCGTTGCCGAAGAGCAGGGAGTGCTCGACGATGTCGATTTCATTATCGGCACCTTCTCCAAAAGCGTCGGCACAGTCGGCGGTTTCTGCGTTTCGAACCACCCGAAATTTGAAGTGCTGCGGCTGGTGTGCCGCCCTTACGTGTTCACCGCCGCGTTGCCGCCGGCGGTGATGGCAAGCTCGGCCACTTCGATCCGCAAGCTGATGCACAATGGCAATAAGCGCGCGCATCTGTGGGAGAACAGCCGCACGATGCACCAGGGGCTGCGCGATCTCGGCTTCACGCTCGGCACCGATACCCCGCAAAGCGCGATCATCGCGGTGATCATGCCGGATCTCGAGCGCGGCGCGATGATGTGGGAGGCGCTGCTCAAGGAAGGCCTCTATGTCAACCTCGCCCGCCCGCCTGCAACCCCTGCGGGCATGACCTTGCTGCGTTGTTCGCTGTGTGCCGAACACACGGCCGAACAGGTCACCACGGTCCTCGGCATGTTCGAACGCGCGGGCAAGGCGATCGGGATTATCTAAAGTCAGCAGTCTAGGGCAAGATAACCAATATGGTTATTTCCCTTGACATCGTGACGCTGTCTGGTTAGAGATAGGCATAGTCGAGAAATAGCGATTCGCCAGCGGGCGGCCTTCCGGATGGAAGTGCCGCCCTTTTGCTGTCCGCGCATGGAGTATTGCCTATGGCGAAGCGTGGCCCTGCGCAAACCAGTTCCGTAACCAAATCTGCCGGTGCAACTGACCGTTATTGGCGTATCCGGTTCCTTGATCACCTGACGGAAAGCTCGAATGTCACCCGTTCGGCGCACCACGCCGGCATCGATCCCAGCCGGGTCTACCGCCTGCGCCGCGCTGAACCCGATTTCGCGCGTCAGTGGCAGACCGCGCTGTCCGAAGGCTATGCGCATCTCGAAATGGAAGTCTTGCGGCGGTTGCGTGAAGGCGACTTCAAGACCCGCGACGGCGACAAGTTCGATTTCGCCAACGCGATCCGCCTGCTCGTCGCGCACCGCGATACCGCCGCTGGCGGGCAGGCACGCGAACGCGATGTCAGCGCTGCTGAAGTGCGCGCGTCGATCGACCGCAAGATAGAGGATATCCGCCGCCGCATGGCGAAAGACAAGCCCGGCGAGCAGCACACCTGATGTCTGAACCGTTCGCATGGCTCGCCACTGCGCCGACCAAGGCGCGGCAGCGGCTCGCTGACACGCTTACCCAGCACGAGAGGAACGATTTCGAATACCTGTGGGATTACCGTGCGCGGCCCGAACAGCTGCCTCCGCCCGGTCTGTGGCGGATCTGGATGATTATGGCCGGGCGCGGGTTCGGCAAGAGCCGCGCGGGCGCCGAATGGGTGCGGATGATCGCTGAAAGCCACCCCGGGGCGCGGATCGCGCTGGTCTCGTCATCGCTGGCCGAAGCGCGCGCGGTGATGGTCGAAGGGGAAAGCGGGTTGCTGGCGATCTTTCCGCCCGACCAGCGCCCGCGCTTCGAGCCGTCGCTGCATCGCATCAGGTTTCGCAATGGTGCAACCGCGCAATTGTTCTCTGCCGCCGAGCCGGAAAGCCTGCGCGGGCCGCAGCACAGCCATGCCTGGTGCGACGAAATCGGCAAGTGGCCGCAAGCGCATGAGCGCGCCACACGGTGCTGGGACAACCTGTTGCTGGGCCTCAGGCTGGGTGATGATCCGCGCATCGCGGTCACCACCACCCCGCGCGCGGTGCCGCTGGTGCAGCGGTTGGTCGCGCAAGCCAAGACCGGGACCGACGTGGCGATTACGCAAGGATCGACCACCGCCAACGCCGCCAATCTGCCGGCCCGGTTTCTGGAAGCGATCGCCAGCGAATTCGGCGGGACGCAGCTTGCCCGGCAGGAGATCGGCGGCGAGTTGCTCGAAGATGTCGAGGGCGCGCTGTGGACCCGGTCAATGTTGGAAGACGCGCGCGAACACGGCCCGGTGCCCGAAGCGGTGCGGATCGTGGTCGCGGTCGATCCGCCGGCGAGCGCGCATGGCGATGAATGCGGGATCATCGTCGCGGCACTTGGCGCCGATGGGATCGCGCGGGTGCTGGCGGATTGCTCGGCCACCAGCGCGACGCCGTCGCAATGGGCGCAGCGGGTCGCCGATGCCGCGCGCGAATGGAAGGCCGACCGCGTTGTGGCCGAAGCCAACCAGGGCGGATTGATGGTTGAAAGCGTGCTGCGCGCCGCTGACCATACGTTGCCGATCAAGCTGGTGCACGCCAGCCGCGGCAAGGTGGCCCGCGCCGAACCGGTCGCGGCGCTCTATGCTGCGGGGCGCGTGCGCCATTCAGGAATGTTCGCCCGGCTGGAGGATCAACTATGCGGGCTTTTGGTGGGCGGCACTTACGCCGGGCCAGGCCGCAGCCCCGACCGTGCCGATGCGCTGGTGTGGGGGCTGAGTGAGTTGCTGCTGGGGCCAACCATGCGCCCCAGCGTGCGGCAGATGTGATCCGCTCGAGTGACAATAAAGGATACTCCATGGCATTGCTCGATTATTTCCTCTCCGCCTTCAAGGGCGGGGAGAGCGCCCGTGTGCCGCTCGCAAGCGGATTGATGCAAGGCTGGTATCCGGCATTCGAAGCAGGCCCGGCAGCCCGCAGCTACGAATACACCCGCGCGGTCACCGAAGGCTTCCTCGCCAACCCGATCGCCCAGCGCTCGGTCCGGCTGGTGGCCGAAGGAGTGGGACAAGCGCCGCTCAGCTGCGACGATCCGCGCCTCGCAGCGCTGGTGACAACCACCAGCGCGGGGCAATCGCTGGTCGAGACGCTGGCTGCGCAGCTGCTGCTTCATGGCAATGGCTATGTCCAGATCCTCAAGGACGCGAGCGGCACGCCGGTTGAGCTGTTTGCGCTTAGGCCGGAACGGGTCAAGGTGGTGCTCGATCCAGATGGCTGGCCTTGCGCCTACGACTACGGCATTGCCGGGCGCACCACGCGGCTGGCGTTGGAGGATGAGGACGGCTGGCCCGGGATCATCGCGATCCGGACCATGCACCCGCTCGATGATCATTGCGGCGCGGGCGCGCTGGAGGCGGCGTGGCAGGCGGTGCTGATCCACAACGCCGCGACCAACTGGAACCGCGCGCTGCTGGAAAACGCGGCGCGGCCTTCAGGCGCGCTGGTCTATGACCCCGGCGACGGCGCAACGCTTGCGCATGAACAGTTCGAACGGCTGAAGCGCGAGCTCGATATTGCCTTTTCGGGTGCGGCCAACGCCGGGCGCCCGATGCTGCTCGATGGCGGGCTGAAATGGCAGAGCATGGCGCTGACCCCTGCCGACATGGACTTCGCCACGCTCAAAAGCGCGGCGGCGCGCGATATTGCACTGGCCTTTGGGGTGCCGCCGATGCTGCTCGGCCTGCCGGGGGACAACACCTACGCCAATTACCGCGAGGCCAACCGCGCGCTGTGGCGGCTGACCCTGCTGCCGCTTGCCGAAAAGCTGCTTGCTGCGCTGCGCGAAGGCCTCGCTCCGTGGTTCCCTGACGCTGAACTGCGGATCGATCTCGACCATGTGCCCGCGCTTTCTGAAGACCGCGAACGGTTATGGTCGCAGGTCTCCGACGCCGATTTCCTGAGCCGCGCCGAAAAGCGCCAGATGCTGGGCTTCCCAGCCGAGGAGACGAAACCATGAGCCGCGAAGATCTGCTCGCCAGCCTGATGGCGCAGGCGCGTAATGAGGGGGCCGACCTGATCACCTTGCGCGCAATCATCGAGGAAGTGAGCGTACTCGCCACCGACCGGTCGCTCGAGCGGCTCGGGCTCGGCGATCCGGGGGCCGAGAACGACCTCGTGGCGCTGCGCGAATTGCTGCAGGCTTGGCGCGATGCCAAAACCAGCGCGTGGAAAGCGCTGGTCGACTGGATCGTGCGCGGTGTGCTCGCGCTGCTGCTGATCGGCATCGCGGTCAGGCTCGGCGTATGGGACCTGCTGTGAGCGTTTTCCCGCCCCCGTCCCCTACACGCTTTGCAGGCTATGCCGCGCTGTTCGACATTGCCGATGCGGCAAGCGATACCATCCGGCGCGGTGCCTTTGCCAAAACGCTCGCCGCGCGCATCACGCCGCTGCCGCTCTATTGGCAGCACCGGCCCGATCAGCCGATCGGGGTGATCGAACACGCAGCGGAGGATGCGCGCGGCCTGAAGGTCATCGCCCGCATCGACCGGGCGGGCAGCCGCGCCGCGCAGCTGTTGGCGCAAGGCAAGGTGAACGGGCTCAGCTTCGGTTTCCGTACCCGCGCCGCGCGGCCATCGGCTGCCGGGCGCGAACTGATCGAGATCGAACTGTTCGAGGTCAGCCTTGTCACCCATCCGCTCCAGCACGGCGCGCGCGTGCATCTCGTCACCTGAAGTCCCACCCCTCCAACCACTTCCCACCGGCCGCCACTGGGGCGGCCTTTTTTCTGCCCAACCGAAAGGCCTCTGCCCCATGGAAATGACCCCTGCCTCAATCACCACCACCGACCCGCTCGACGCCAGCTTCGATATTGTCGCCCGTCAGGATCAGGCCGACGCCGCCATCACCAGCCTGCGCGGTGATGTCGACGAAGTAAAATCGCGGCTCGACAAAGTCGCCCGTGCCGCCAGCCGCCCGGCGATGGGCGCAGGCACAACCGGCGATGCGACCGAGGTGAAGAGCTTTGTCGAGGGATATCTGCGGCGTGGGCGCGAAACCGAGATCAAGTCGATCAGCGGCGCCGTTCCGGCAGATGGCGGCTTTGCGGTGCCGCGCCAGATCGACGCGGTGATCGCCGCAGTGCTTAGCAGCATCAGCCCGATCCGCGCCATCGCACAGGTAGTCCAGACCGGCACGGCAGGCTACCGCAAGCTGGTCTCCACCAGCGGCACTGCCTCAGGCTGGGTCAGCGAAGCGGCCCCGCGGCCCGAAACCGCGACGCCGAAATTCGCTGAAATCGCTCCGCCGTCTGGTGATCTCTATGCCAACCCGGCGGCCAGCCAAGCGATGCTCGATGATGCCGCCTTCGACCTCGAAACCTGGCTGGCGAACGAGATCGCGCTCGAATTCGCCCGGGCCGAAGGCACGGCCTTCGTACGCGGCACCGGCACCAACCAGCCAGAAGGCTTCCTGACCGCTGCCAAGGCCACCGCGCTGGACGGCGTACGTGCGTTCGGGACGTTGCAATATATCGGTTCGGGTAACGCCACCGGGCTCGGTACGGCGCCCGATACCAAACTGATCGACATCATCCACGCGCTCAAGTCCGGCCACCGGCAGGGCGCAGTGTTCGTGATGAATTCCTCAACTCTAGCCGCGGTGCGCAAGCTCAAGACTGCCGATGGCGCATTCCTGTGGCAGCCCGGCTTGGTCGAAGGCCAGCCCGATCGTCTGCTCGGCTATCCGGTGATCGAGGCGGAAGACATGCCCGATATCGCCGCCGGCGCCTACCCGATCGCCTTCGGCAATTTCCGCCACGGCTATCTGATCGCCGAACACAGCGCCACCCGGGTGCTGCGCGATCCGTTCACCAACAAGCCCTTTGTGCACTTTTATGCGACCAAGCGGATGGGCGGAAAAGTGCTCGATTCGAACGCGATCAAGCTGCTGAGGATCGAAGCCTAAGCTTCACGTCAGGCTAAGTTTCCCCGGCCGGGCCAGTGCCCCCCTTCACTCCCCGGCCGGGTTTTTGCGGCCGCATCGCCTCAGGCTGACCTCTCGCCTGTTTTGGCGGTGCGGGCGCACCTTTTCTGTTCCGAATTATTGGAGAAACCGCGATGCACCGGACAATCGTGCAGCCCCCGGTGCCCGGCGGCACTGCGTTGGCGGAGCTGAAGCACTGGCTCGGGATCAGCCGACCCAATGAAGACGTCGCCCTGACAGGGCTGCTCGACGCCAGTCTCGCCATCTGCGAGGCGTTCACCGGCAAGGCCCCGCTGCGGCAGACAGTCGAGGAGATCGTTCCGCTCACAAGCGGCTGGCAGGAGCTGATCTCGCGCCCGGTGCGTGACATCATCGGCGCAGTGGTGATCGCTGCGGATGGCACCCGCGAAGTGCTGGCCCTGCCGTCCGACGCGCTCGAATGGCGGATCGCCGGCAATGCCTGCGTCCAGCTGCTTCGTCCCTTCGAAGGGCGCGGGTTGGCGCTGCAATTGGTGGTAGGAATTGCCGATGACTGGGTGGCACTTCCGGCCCCGCTGCGCCACGGCATCATCCGCCTTGCCGCGCACCATTTCCGCGAGCGCGAAGGCAAATCGAGCACTGTTCCGCCCGCCAGCGTCACTGCGCTATGGCGTCCGTGGCGCGAGCTGAGGCTCTGATGATCCGCGTCTCTGCGCGCGGTGCGCAGCTGGTGCAGCGCCTGCGAGCGCGCGCCGAACGGATCGCGGACCAGCACGCCGCCACCGGTCGCCTGCGGTCCGCGCAACGCTCCAACTGGCGCTCCGCCGCCGCGCTCTGGCCCGATCTGTTTGGAGATCCCCGCGATGGAAAATGACCTGCGCGCCGCGCTGATGGCATGGCTAAGGGCCGATCCCGCGCTGGCCGGGATCAACACGATCGA
>JBBQWH010000096.1:0-8362 GCA_038210785.1 Sphingomonadales bacterium
GAGGAAGCCCCCGCCCCCGGCATGGACGCCGCCACCCGCGAGGTGATCTGCGCCGCCGCCGTGCGCGCGGCCAAGGCGGTCGATTACGAGGGCGCAGGCACGATCGAATTCATCGCCGATGCCTCAGAAGGCCTGCGCGCCGACCGCATCTTCTTCATGGAGATGAACACGCGGCTTCAGGTGGAGCATCCTGTCACCGAAGAAATCACCGGGGTGGATTTGGTGGAGTGGCAGTTGAGGGTTGCGAGCGGGGAGGCGCTGCCCAAACGGCAGGATGAGCTGTCGATCAATGGCCATGCGATTGAGGCGCGGCTTTATGCGGAGGATCCGCTAACCTTTCTTCCTTCGACGGGTGCGCTCGAATTGTTTGCCATTAACGGTTTCGATCGCGTCAGGATCGAGCATGGTTATGATGCTGGTGATGAAGTCACCCCGTTCTACGATCCGATGATCGCAAAACTTATAGCCTACGAAGAAAACCGGGAAGGCGCGATCAGCGCCTTGCAAGATACCCTAGCCAGCCTCGAAAGCTGGCCCGTGAAGGTGAATGCGCCATTTCTGTCGTTCTGCCTGTCGAGAAGCGCGTTTGTCAGCGGAGAGGTGACCACTTCCTTTATCGAGGAGCATCTCGTCGACTTCGACCTTCCAATCGAAACCCCAGATTTCGTTTGGGAAGAAGCAGCCGCTTACCTTCGGCTTCATTCTTCGTTGGAAGATGGTGAGGACGCCCTGACAGGGTTCCGCCTGAACGCTCCGAATTCCAAAAAGGTTTGGCTGACCGACGGAACGGAGACGAGGTTTGTCGAAGGGACGTATCGTCGCAAGAATGATGCTGTCAGGTTTCTTGGCGAAACCGGCGTCTGGCTGACCTACAGCGGGAAGACTTTCTTCCTAACGCTTCCTGAAAGCGGAGGCTTAGCCAAAAGCCAAGCCTCCGCCGCCGATGGCGCCATCATCGCGCCGATGCCGGGCAAGGTCATCGCGGTCGATGTTACCGAGGGCCAGAACGTCACCGCCGGGCAGCGGCTTTTGGTGCTAGAAGCGATGAAGATGGAACACGCCCTCACCGCGCCCTTCGACGGGGTGGTCGAGGGGCTGACGGTCAGCGCAGGCGGGCAGGTGCAGGTTGAGGCGGTGTTGTGCCGGGTGGTGCCAGCAGCTGAGGGCGAAGCGTAATCTTCTCCTCACCTCGGGGAGGGGATCGAGGGTTGGGGGCTCGAGAGCCGCGAGTGTTGCACACCCACCCCGCAACCCCTTCCCTCAAGAGAAGGGGAGTTACTCCGCCGGAGCGCCCTTCATCCCCGCTTCGGCGTCCGAAGGCCCGAACAGCTTGCCCTTCTCGCTCCACAGCACCAGCGCCAGGCATGTAAGCCCGCTCGCCAACAGGGCCAATGCCAGCGGGCGCGCGGTGCCATCGAAGGAATAGCCGATCGCCCCGCCCAGCAGCGCGGCAGCGGTCATGCGCACGAACCCGTGGGCCGAACTCGCCGCGCCAGCAATTGTGACAAACGGGTTCATCGCAATCGCGCCGAAATTGCTGCCGATGAAGCCCAGCAAGGCCATGTTGATCGCCATCAGCGGCACGAACTGCCACAGCTGCTCTTCGGGCTGGAACGCGAACATGACCTGCACCGCGCTCACTGCGATGAAGGCGAACAGCGCGGTGTGACTCACCCGGCGCGAGCCGAAACGCTCGACGATGCGCGAGTTCGACCAGCTCGCCAACGCCATCGATCCTGCGCAAATGCCGAAGATCATCGGAAAGATGTCGCCCGCGCCGAACGTCTCGGTGATCAATTGCTGCGAGGAGTTGATGAAGCCGAACAACGCCCCGAACACCAGCGCGCTGCCGATGACATAGCCCGCAACGCTCGGCAGCGCGAGTGCGCGGCCCATGTTGACCGCAATGGTCCGCACGTGGATCGGCTGGACATTGTCCGGCGAAAGGCTCTCGGGCAGGCGGTTATAGACCCACGCGCCCATCGCCACGCCAAGCACAGCCATCACGCCAAAGATCGCGCGCCAGTTGCCGACTTGCAGGATCGCCTCGCCAATGGTCGGCGCGACTGCGGGGACCATCAGGAAGATCACGAAGATGAGGCTCATCATGCGCGCCATTTTGTCACCGCCCACCCGGTCGCGGATGATCGCGGGCGGCAGGGCGATGATCCCGGCGGCGAAGAAGCCTTGGGCCGCGCGCACCGCGATCAGTACATCGTAAGTGGGCGCAAACGCGCTGGCGAGCGAGAGCACGATATAGACCGCAATCGCACCCAGCAGGATCGGTCGCCGCCCGAACCGGTCAGCCAAGGCGCCGGGGACCAGCGCGCCCATGCCGCCGAACAGGAGATACACCCCGATCACGAATTGCCGGTCATTGCCTTCAACCGAAAGATCTGCCGACAACGCATCGAGCGCGGGCAGAATCGCGTCGATCCCGAAGGCGTTCAAGGCCATCAGCAGCGCCATCATCCACATCAATTCGCGCTCACCGAGCGCCTTGCGGGCGGGTATCGAAGGGGCGAGCGAAGTGGCCATGGCGGGGCCTTTGCCGATGGGTTCGCCTGAAGACCACTGTTCTTTTCGCATGTGCACAAAATGGCCGCCCACGTGAATTGTTCCAGCAACAGTTCCTTCGCGCGGGCGAAGGTTCTATTTCCCGGCCATGGCCATCCCGCCGCATTCAGACGATGAAGCAGAAGCGCCCCACGACCAGCTGGGCCTGCGCAAGATCATTCATGTCGACATGGATGCCTTCTTCGCCAGCGTCGAACAGCGCGACGATCCCTCGCTCAAGGGCAAGCCGGTCGCCGTCGGCGGGGCGGGCGGGCGCGGAGTGGTGGCGGCTGCGAGTTACGAGGCGCGGGTCTTCGGGGTGAGGAGCGCCATGCCGTCTGTCACCGCGCAGCGTTTGTGCCCCGGCCTTGTCTTCGTGCGCCCGCGCTTCGATGCCTACAAGGAAGCCAGCCGCCAGATCCGCCGGGTGTTCGAACACCACACCGCCATCATCGAACCGCTGAGCCTGGATGAAGCCTATCTCGATGTCACCGAGGACCGGCTCGGGATCGGCTCGGCCACCCGCATCGCCGCGCTGATCCGGCAGGAAATCCGCGCCAAGACCCGGCTGACCGCGAGCGCGGGGGTGAGCTACAACAAGTTCCTCGCCAAGCTGGCGAGCGATCAGAACAAGCCTGACGGACTGTGCGTGATCCGCCCGGGCGAGGGCGCGGCGTTTGTCGCAGGGCTGCCGATCCGGCGCTTCCACGGGGTTGGCCCGAAGGCGGAAAGCCGGATGCAGGCGCTCGGCATCGCGACGGGCGCGGATCTGGCGGGCAAGGACATCGCCTTCCTGCGCGCGCATTTCGGCAGCATGGCCGATTACCTGTTCCGCGCCGCGCGCGGGATCGACCTGCGCCCCGTAGCCGCGCACCGGACGCGCAAATCGGTTGGCGGGGAACGCACGTTTGCCGAGGATATCGGCAGCGGCGCGGCCCTGCGCGAAACGCTCGAGACCATCATCGCTATCGTTTGGGAGCGGATCGAGGCGGCCGGGGCGAAGGGACGGACGGTAACGCTCAAACTGAAGTTCACCGATTTCCGCATCATGACCCGCGCGGCCTCGTTGCCGTATGTCGTCGGCGGCAAGGCGGAGTTCGCCAAGCTCGCACGCGCGCTGCTCGAAGCGGAACTGCCACTGCCGCAGCCGATCCGGCTGATGGGGCTGACGCTCGGGAACCTTGAGGGGGCGGAGGAAAAGGCACCGCGCGATGAGGCGCAGCTATCCTTGCTCTAGCGCCCTACCCCGTTCCCCGCGCCCGCCATGCCGCGATCCGCGCGCGGGTGTGGCGACTGAGCGGTTCGGGCAACGAGTGCGAAGGGAAGAACCGCGCCTCGATGACCTCGCGCCGATCAGGCTGCGGGTGCCGGTCGCAGGTGCCGGCAAACAGATGCGCGGTATGGGGCGAGCCCGACAGCACTTCGGCAAGCGTGCCGATCGGCTCGATCCGCGCAAGCTCGATGCCCAGTTCCTCGCGCACCTCGCGCCGCGCGGCGCTCTCCGGATCTTCCCCGCGCCCGAGGCCGCCGCCAGGCAGGCTCCAGACATCGGGGCCGTAGGAATGCTTGAGCAGCAGCACATCACCGCCAAGATTGGTGATGACCACGCTTACCCCGGCAATCGGCGTGCGCCGCCAGCGGCGCCAGGCATGGCGCAGGCGGTGGGCGAGCGGCAGGAGGGCGCGGTGGAGCGGGGCGGGGAGGAGGCTGGGCATCAGGTGAAGACGAAAATGCTGGGGCTGCAAACCGAGCCGGCGTGGTCGAAAAGACGACCAACAGGCAATCCGGTCGGCTTTTCAAACTCCGCCTCGAACACCGCCAACTTATCCTCACCCTTGATCACGAACATCATCGTCTTGCAATTCAGCAGCGTAGGCAAGGTCATCGTGATGCGATCGAACGGCGCTTCGGGCGGGAGCGGATCGGGTGTGATCCGGCGCACAGGCAGCGGATCGTCAACCTTGGGGTCGGTGTTGGGAAACAACGAAGCCACGTGACCATCCAGCCCCATACCGAGCCACACCAGTTCAAATTCGGGTGGGGAGCAATCTTGGGTCAAGGCCATAACCTTGGCCCCCGCAGGTTCGAACAATGCGCGGATGCGGCCGGTGTTCGATGCAGGGTGATCCTCGGGCACGATCCGATCATCGGTCGGCCAGACGGTGAGATGTTCGAATGCAAGATCCAGCTTCACCAGCTGCTTGAAGATCGGGAACGGGGTCGAACCGCCTGGCACTGCAATCGCCACCGGATCACGCTCGCCGTTGATCAGAAACCGACGGAGCTTGACCGCAATCCAGTCGGCAATCGCCGCATCGCTTTCGCCGTAGTGGATGGCCATGACTGACATGCCCGCCTCAATAGCAAACGGGCCGCCCCCGGCAATGGGGACGGCCCGGTCTTGCAGAGCTATTTGCTGGCGGGGCTTCTCTCGTCGAGGAACGAGCTCAGCATCCACACGCGCTCTTCGGCCTCGTCGGTCCAGTCGTCGATCAGGCTGTCGGTCGCGTTGTCACCTGCCTCTTCGGCGATGTCCTTCATCGCCTTGAGCCGCTCGATCACCTTCACGTTGTCATCGCGCAGTTCGGCGATCATTTCTTCGGCCTTGAGCGAGGTGCTGTCCTGATCCTTGATCTGGGTGTGCTTGGAGACCGAGCCTGCCGAGGTCAGCGTGTCGCCGCCCTGCTTGCGCACGCGCTCGCCGATCACGTCGATCTGCGCGCGGATCTGGTCCGCCTGTTCGTCGAACAGCAAGTGCAGGTCGCGGAAGTGGCGGCCGGTAATGTGCCAATGGAAGTTCTTGGTCTTGATATAGAGCGCAAAATGATCCGCCAGCAGGCCGTTTAGTTCTGCGATGAGGGCGGTTTTCGAATTGGTTTTGGTCTCGGCCATGATGTTCTCCGGTGCTGTTAAACGAGCGGCAACGCAGTGCCGCCTAGATAGGTATCCCGCACCGATAGCAACAGGTGCGGGATGCCGCCCGAACCTAGGTTGTGATCCGGCAGCCGCGATCAGAATGCGGCGAAGCGGGCGGAGAGGCCAATAAAGAGTGCTGCGATCAGCAGGACGCCGGCCAGCCCTATCCGCACCGCGCGCAGCGGGAAGCGCGCCAGCCCATCGGCCCCGATCACCCAGCCCAGCATCACTGCTGCCGTCCCCGCCAGCGCGCCGCCCAGCCCCGCTGTCAGCGGCACTGCCGACCACGCCGCCAGCGCAAACACCGTAAACCGCGCCGCGTCCCCCAACTGCCGGGCGAACAATACGAGGAGAATCGCGCCCAGTGAACGGGTCGGCTCGCGCGGCGCGTTCAGCCGCACCGGCAATGCCAGCTCGATTGCTGCCAGCCCGAGCGCGAAGGCTACCAGCATCTGCGAAGCGCGGCGCGGCAACAGCGCGGCGAACTCCGCGCCGACCCACGCCATCACCCCCGCCGCCAGCGCAGCCGAAGCCATCGCAATCAGGAGCAGCGGCTTGCTGCGCCCGAGGCTATCTGCCCACGTGCCCACCATCAGCTGATCGCGCCCACCCAGCGCGAGCGCGAACACCAGCAGGAGCGCCAGGAGAAAACTGTCCACGCGGACTAAGGCTCCGGCCTCAAGCCGCCCAAGGCCCCGTAATCGCCATCGTCACGGACGGACCCTGCGCATTGACGAACAGCCACTTGCCGTCGGGCGAAAAGCAACCTCCGGCCAGTTCGGTCTGTGCGCGCAGCCGGGCGATGTCGTAGGCGCGGCCGTCCGGCGTGATCCCGCGGATGTGGTTGGCATCAACATCGGTGTCATGGTCCTCGCAAACGATCAGATGGCCGCTCTGTGCTACGGTGAGGTTGTCGCCATAGTGGAACTGGTCGGGGCTTTCGCTTTCGAAAAACAGCTCGACCATATCAGGCGCACCCGCCAGCCCCGGTGTGAGCTTGAAGATCTGCCCCAACTTCTTCACTCCGCCGCTGGTCGCGCAGGCGAACACTGCATTGTCGCCCATATACAACCCCTCACCGCGGGCCACCAGCGCTGCACCCTTGGCGGCGGCGCGCTGGCGCAGATCGTCCTCGGGGGCGTCGACATCGTCGAGGTCGATCCAGCTGACCCTGTACTGCTTGCCAACTGCCATCAATGGCGCGTTCCAGTTGCGGGTGTCGGCGATCCCCTCAATCACCATCGCCTGCAAGCGTCCCCCTGCCGCAAGATCGCCCGGTATATGGGGCAAGAAGCGGTAGAGCACAGAATCCCCTCGGTCCTCGGTCTGGTAGACAAGACCCGTTGCCGGATCGACGCAAGCGGCCTCGTGGTTGAACCGGCCCAGCGCCTTCAAGGGCGCCGCATCGACCAGCCCGCGCGCGGCGGCGAGAACTTCGAACACCCAGCCGTGATCTTGTCCGAGCCCCTCTGCGCCGGCCGCGCCTGGGCGGATCGTCGTTTCCTCGCAGGTCAGCCAGGTGCCCCACGGGGTGATCCCGCCCGAACAGTTGCGCAAGGTACCGCCAAGGCTGCGGAATTGGCGCGTCACTTCAAGGGTCGCGGCGTCCAGCACGATGGTGGTGGTGCCGCCGGGGACGAAGGCGCCGTCCTTGGTGCCATAGCCCTTTGCGATTCTCCCGCCCGCATCGTGATCCGGACTCAGCTCGTGATTGCGTACCAGCGCGATCTCGCCGTTCCCGAGGTCGAAGCAGCCCATGCCGTCGGCTCTGTCGGGCACTGTACCGCCATCGTCCATCGCATCGCCGCGGCGCGAGATCACGCGGTAGGCGAAGCCTTGCGGCAAATCGAGGAAACCTTTGGGGTCGGGCAGCAGCGCGCCGTAGCCGGTAAAGCCCCCGGCAGATGCGCGCGGCGCGGCAGTTGCGGTGCCAGTGCCTCTGGTCGTGCAGCCGCTCGCGGCGAGCGCGGCAAAGGCGGTGGCAGTCGCGCCGAGGAAGCGGCGGCGGTCAGGGGTGAGGGGCATGGTCACGCTCCTACCGCTGCTCGCCGAGCGCGGCGAGCAACTCGTCCCATCGCGCATATTTGAAGTTCTGCGCGGATGGCGCGTTGATGCCGTCCTGCGCCACGAAGATCCCCTTGGGGAAATCAGGGCCGAAATCGCGGTTGTCCAATTCGATCCCGTCGGTCTCCTCGACGCTGCCGAAGGTGCCCGTAGC
The DNA here is from genome assembly GCA_038210785.1 of Sphingomonadales bacterium. Lineage (GTDB taxonomy): Bacteria > Pseudomonadota > Alphaproteobacteria > Sphingomonadales > Sphingomonadaceae > Erythrobacter. The sequence goes on from JBBQWH010000096.1 coordinate 7,691, forward strand.
GATGCGGAAGCGGCCTACCGAGGTCATATCGGGGAGGCGGAACACGGCATAGGCATTATCGCCCTGCGAGGAGGCGACCAGATAGCCGCCGTCCTTGCCTTCGGGCGCGATGGCGAGGCCTTCGACATCGGCGACCAGTAGCTTGTTATCGACGCGCGCGACCATCCGTTTGGCGCCGGTGCCGGTGTCGATCGCCCAGATCCCGGCGTCTTCCTCGCCGATGTAGAGCGTAGCTGTGCGCGGATCGGCAATGCAGCCTTCGGTCTGGGTCGGCACCTGCGCGAGCGAGGTGGTGGTGCCGGTGAACGCGCCGCCCGCCTCGGTGATAGAGGTGCGGTAGATCGTGCCGCCCTTGGGCGCGCTGAAGGCGATCACCCCGCTGGTGCCCGCAGGCTTGATCATGCAGATGCCATAGCCCTCACCCGGCCCGACCGCGATCTTGCCCGCGGGCGCAAGCTTGCCGGTGGCGGTGTCGAGCAGCGCCATGAACAGGTTCACCGTGGTCAGATCGCTGCGGTCACTGGCGATCACCAGCACGCGGCCCCCGGCAAGCTCGATCAGATCGACATTGTTGAGGCCCGGTGCCGCAAGGAAGCTCTTCTGCGCGCCCTTGAGGTCATAGACGTACAGGCCGCCCTTCTTGTCCGTGCCGACAATCAGGCTCGCGGCTGG
>JBBQWH010000097.1:0-8270 GCA_038210785.1 Sphingomonadales bacterium
AACCCCACCGGGCTTCCAGCCGGGGCAACCGCGACCATATCAAAGTTGAACGCCGCCACAATATTGCCGAGCGGCAGCGGCGGGGCCTTGGCAAAGGCCCGCGCGCCCAGCAGTCCGCCTTCCTCGGCAGTGGTTGCGAGCACATAGATGTCGCGCCCGTGCGGCCCGGTTGAATTCAACCGCTGCGCCAGTTCGAGCATCGCGGCCAGCCCGCTGGCATTATCGGCCGCGCCGTTGCAGGTCCTGTCCGGCGCGCCGGTAGGAGCGCATTCGCCCAGATGATCCCAGTGCGCCAGCAGCAGCACTGCGCCCGATCCCGGCACCGTGCCGGGAATCCGCCCAGCGAGGTTGTAGGTGGTTAGTTCGCGCCGTTCTGCCCCCGCCTCGATACCGACCGCAAGGTTGAGCTCGAGCGGGGCAAAACCCGCCGCCTCGGCCTCGGCCTCCGCCTTGAGCCGCGCCCAGCGGCGCTTGCCGACCAGATCGGCGAACACCGCGTCGGTAACGAAGGCGGAGAGGGTGTCCTGTTCCTCGATCGCCAGTTGCAGCTTCTCGCGCCCTTCGTTCATCCGCACCTGCGAAAGCGCGCCCGGATCGGGCAGCACCGTCAGCACTGCGGTCGCACGCTGGCGGAACAATGCCTCGCGCCGCGCAGCGTCACGCCCAGGCTCTGCCAGCATCACCGCCACTGCCCCCGCCAGCGCGTCGCCCAGCACCGAGCCATCGCCATAGCCGACGAACACCACCGGCACGCCTGTTCCAGGGCCGCTGATCGCGAGCGCTCGGCGCCGGGGGGTGAACACCGCGCCGTCGCTGTCAGGCACGATCACCTGCCGCCGTCCTTGGCTGAGCGTCAGCTGGCCCGATAACGGCCGGGTCTCGACCAGATCGACCGGCATCCGCCAAGAGGACCCCGGATCATTGGTGCCCGACACCAGCCCGACCTCAAGCATCCGCCGCTCAAGGTAGGCGAGCGTCTTGTCCTCGCCCGGCGTCCCCGGCTTGCGTCCGGCGAAGTCATCGCTGGCCAGCACGGCGATATCGGCGCGCAGCCGCGCTTCGGTGGCAGTGCGCTCGCTCACCCGCACGCTTTCGACCGGCATACGCGCGCAGGCGGCGAGCCCCAGGCTTGCCAGCAGCACCACCAAAAGCCGGAGAGAGGCCCAGTTGCCGCGGCCGATCATTCGGCGGTCCAGCCCCCGTCGATGGTGTAGTTGGCCCCAGTGATGTTGCGCGCCGCATCACCGCACAGGAACACCGCGAGCGCGGCGACATCTTCGGGCAGTACAAAGCTTTTGGTCGGCTGTTTCGCTAACAGCACGTCATTCATCACCTGTTCGCGTGTCATTCCGCGCGCGGCCATCGTGTCCGGGATCTGGTTCTCCACAAGCGGCGTCCAGACATAGCCCGGGCTGATGCAATTGGCGGTAATGCCCGATTGCGCCAGTTCGAGCGCAATGGTCTTGGTAAAGCCCGCCAGCCCATGCTTGGCCGCGACATAGGCGCTCTTGAACGGCGATGCGGTCAGCGAATGCGCGCTCGCGGTGGCAATGATCCGGCCCCAGCCCTTCGCCTTCATCCCCGGCACCGCAAGGCGCGTGGTGTGGAACGCTGCCGTGAGGTTCAATGCGATGATCGCATCCCACTTGGCGGGCGGGAAATCCTCGACCGGGGCGACATGCTGAATCCCGGCATTGTTGACGAGGATATCGACCGGGCCGACCGCCTTCATCATCGCCGCGATCGCGGCCGGGTCCAGCAGGTCGGCACCCTGATAGGTCGCTCCCAATTCATGGCACAGGTGCGCGATCGTGTCAGAATCACCCAGCCCGTTGAGGATCACTTCGGCCCCCTCGGCCACCAGCGCGCGGGCGATTGCCAGCCCGATCCCCGAGGTCGATCCTGTGACAAGCGCACGCTTGTCCTGAAGCATTGGCCGCATCTCCTGCACGTTCGGGCTATTCGCATTCGCTTTTGACGCGCACTTCGTGGCTGTCCAGCAAATTGCGGAGCAGCCGCGCGCAAGGGGGAGGATTGGAAATGCGGTTAGGCCCGTTCGATACATCACGGATCAATGTCCGCTCGAGCGACGGCGGCGGCGGCGGCATGGGCCGCGCCGGCGGGGTCGGCTGCGGGACACTAGTGATCGCACTGATCGGCGCGGCGGTTTTCGGGCTCGATCCGATGCAGACCATCGGCATGGTGCAAGGCGTGCAGCAGCAGGCTGGGCCAGTGCAAGGCGGGGGCAGCAACGACCTGAGCGAGGCCGAAGTGTGCGCCAGCGACGCCTACGCGACCGAGGCCTGCAACGCGCTCACCAGCCTCGATGCGACATGGCAGGCGGCCTTCACGCGGGCCGGCCTGCCGTTCGAACAGCCGGTGCTCGATCTCTATCGAGGGGGACAGGTATCGACCGAAGGTTGCGGCAGCGCCACATCTGCCGCCGGACCGTTCTACTGCCCGGCCGACAAGGGTATTTACATCGACACAGGCTTCTATGACCAGTTGGCGCAGATGTCGGGCACCGGCGGCGATTTTGCGCGGCTCTATGTGATCGCACACGAATATGGTCACCATATTCAGAATATCACCGGGCTCGCCGACCAGGTCCGCTCCGCCCAGCAAAGCAACCCCGCTTCGGGCAATCGCCTGCAAGTGGCAATGGAGCTGCAGGCCGATTGCTACGCCGGAATGTGGGCGGGCAAGAACCGCGACGCAATCGAGCCGGGCGATCTGGAAGAAGGCCTCAAGGCCGCAAGCGCTATTGGCGATGATACGCTGATGCGAAACGCCGGACAGCGGATCAATCCGGAAAGCTTTACCCACGGCACCAGCGCTCAACGCATGGCCGCGCTGCGACTGGGGCTCGATGCACGAGACGATGCCGCCTGCGATGCATTCTTTAAAGGAACCTGAGACATGATACGATCTGCCCGCCTGGCCGCTCCCCTGGCCGCGCTGCTGGCGCTCGGCGCACTCGCGGCGGCTCCGGCCCATGCGCAGGTTATGCCCGAGCCCGATGCGCGGGAAGTCGCCATGACCCCCTTGCGCGATTTGGGGATCGACGCCCGCGACATTCCCGAGGTGCTGAAGGCCGCAGAACGCGCGCCCTATGCCATGGCCGGGCTGACCAAATGCCCGGCGATCGTCGCTCAAATCGCCGGTTTGGACAGCGTGCTCGGGGCCGATTACGACATCGCTCAAGCGGGTGAAAGCGCGCCGCTCAGCCAAGGCCGGATCGGGCAGGCGGTGATGGGCGCGGCCATCCCGTTCCGCGGGATCGTGCGCGAAGTGACCGGCGCGGCCAGCAACGAGCGCGCCCTGCAAGCCGCCTATACAGCCGGGATGGCGCGGCGCGCGTTCCTCAAGGGCTTGGGGCGCGGGCGCGGCTGCGCTTATCCGGCGCGGCCCAAGGGCCGATAGGCCCCATCAACCCTCCTTCTCGCGCCAGCGGGCAATCTGCCGGTCGAGCTGCAGAAGCAATTGCTTGCGGGTCTCGTCGGGGATCTCACGGTCGCGGGCAATTTCCGCGCGAGCTTCCTCAAGCCCCTTGCGCGCCGAGGCCATGATCCGGCGCTGGCAGATTTTGATGATCTGGGTTCCATCCTTGGTGGAGGTCTCGGTCACCTCCTCGCTACCCGCCTCGCAGTCGCGTTTGACAATCACCCGCGGTGCCGATGCGCGGGCAACCTCGGCTTCAGCCATCGCGCTGCTGATGATGTTCGGCAGGTCAGCAAGAACGCGGTCGGCCTCGGCAAGCCCAGCGCGCATTTCAGCAAACATAGCCTCGCGCTCGGCCGTGTCGGCGCCTTCAATGCCCTCGAGCTGACGCGAGAGAGCTTCCGGGTCAGGTGCATGGCGCGTCACGATCTTGACCCGCCTCTCTTTTCCGTCCGCATCGCGCCAGACGTGCTCGGTCACCTGAGTTCCGCCTGTACCTTCGGGCGCGTCGGGATCGGTCATGACGATGGAAGGGGGCGCAGGCGGCGCAGGGGGCGCAGGCGGCGCAGGCGGCGAAGGAGCCTGCGGCGCAGCGGGCACGGCCGGCGGCGCTGGGGAAGCAGGCGGCTCCGGCACCTGCACTGCAGCCGTCTCGCTCGCAGCAAAGCTCATCGACGCTGTGAGCGGGAGCGCCAGCACACCGGCGGCAAGCAGCGCGCGGCCAGCCAGACGGCGGCGGGGGGACAGGTCGGACATGGCAAGGCTCCTCAAGCGGTGGATGATCGATTTCTCGCCGAGCACTGGGCAGGCCATCGGCGCAGTCAGCGCGGCATTGTTGGTTGCCCCCGGCGCGGAAGCGAAGCGGGCAATCAGCGCGGCATAGGCGGCGCGCTCGTGCGGCGCGCGCGCGGCCATCACCCGCGCATCGCAGGCCGCCTCCTGATCGCGCCGCAGCGCCAGCCAGCCATAGCCGGCAAGCGGATTGAACCAGTGCAGCGCGAACAGGGGCTGGACCAGAACATTGATCAAGAGGTCGCCGCCGCGATGGTGCGCCAATTCATGCGCCAGCGCGAGATCGCGTGCAGCGCGGTCGGGCAATGCCATGAAACCGGGCGGCAGCGCGATCACCGGATCGAGCACGCCCAGCGCCAGCGGAGCGGCGGTGGCAGGCGTCTCGACCAGCCGCACATTACCCAGCAGGCCCCACAATCCGCCACGCGCGCGCCCGACCTCGCGGCCCTCGGCCAGCAGTTCGTTACGCAGGGCGAAATAGGCCGCAAACCGGCGCCACAGGAACACTGCCACGCCGCCGAGCCAGACCAGCAGCAGCATCTCGGCAAGCGGCCAAGCGGAAATCGCCGCGAGCAGATCGAACCCAGCCTGCGGCGCCGCGTCGACCGGCGCGGCAAAGCCGGCCGGAACCAATTCGGCGGGCGCGAAGGCGGGCGCAGCGGCGGCGACCGGCACAATGACAGCGTCTGCCGGAGGCACTGTTGGTGCAGCTATTACCGGCGCGGGGGCCGCAACCGGGGGCGCCATCCACGCGGGGAGCGTCACTGGCGGCAGCAGCAACCGCGCCGCCGGAAGCGCCCACAACGAATAGGCTACCTCCGGCCCGAAATGCCGCGCCACCGGACGACGCACCATCAGCACGGCGACGATCAGCACCCCGGTCCACACCAGCGTATGAATCAGAACCGAACTCATGGCCTCAGCTCCTTGAGTAGCGCTTCAATTTCAACAAGGTCATCTTCGGTCAGCGCCTCGGTCTCGGCCAGATGCGCGACCAGCGACGCGGCACGCCCGCCGAACAATCGATCAACCAGCCGCCGCGATTCGCCGCCAAGATAATCGTCGCGTGCGATCAGCGGCGTGTAGAGAAAGCGCCGCCCATCAGGTTCAGCGGCGATTGCGCCCTTTTGCACTAGCCGTGACAATAGCGTCTTTACCGTGGCGAGGCTCCAGCCGCGCGCTGTGCAAACCTCCGCGCAGACTCCGGCGGCGGTTTGGCGCGGACGATCCCACAGCGCTTCCATCACTGCGTGTTCGGCATCGGTGATGCGTTCGCCGGAGTCCTCTTTAGGGTAGGCATCGGACGGGGTCACAGCGCGTCTCCCTAGCTTGCTGATTACACCTGTAGTCGAACCGATTACATCTGTAAATCTTGCGCGCAGCTGAACGGACATCGTCCCCGCTTGCGCTTCGGCGAAGCGGCGATACACCCGGACCAATGACATCCTTGCGCGCCGCTGCTTTCGCCGCTCTCTCCCTGCTGCTGTCCGCGCAAACAGTGCGGGCGCAAGAATTCGTGCCGGCCACCAGCCCGGCAGAGCTGGTGCAAGGTCAGCGCGAGGCCGAAGTCGGCGCGCTGATCTTTCGCGGCGGGGTGGAAATCGCGCCCGACACCGCCGGGATCGGCGGAATCTCCAGCCTCGAATGGTGGGATGGCAGGCTCTATGCGATCAGCGATGACGGGCGCTGGGCAGTGCTGACGCCCGAGGACGTTGGCGCGCGGCTGGTTGATGTCTCGGCGGTCAGTCTGGGCGATCTCAAGGATATGAAGGGCCGCAAGCTCGATGATAAAGCAAGCGGCGATGCCGAGGCGATCACGCGGCTCGCCTCGGGCGAGTGGCTGGTGTCGTTCGAGCGCGAACACCGCATCTGGCGCTATGCCGATCTGGAGAGCGCAGCGACCGGGGTTGAGGACCGCGCCGCCGCACTCACCGCCGGAGCCGAGCCCAATGGCGGGATCGAGACGCTCGCTGCCTATCCCGGCGGATTGCTGGCCTGCGGCGAATGGGCCGATCCCGCGCGCCCCAATTGCCTGCGCATCACTGACGCCTATGCGGTGCCCTTTGCACTCCCCGCGCCAGAGGGCATTGCCGAAGTCGGCGGCGTGCCGACCGATGCGGCGTGCAAGGCGGACGGCACCTGCTACGTCCTGTTTCGCAGCTTCAGCCCGGACAAGGGCAACCGCGCCGCGATTGTCGAACTCGCCTCCGATGGCGCGACCAAAACGCTGGCGGTGCTCACCCCGCCGCTCAACCTCGACAATTTCGAGGGGCTGGCGGTGCGCTCGGAGCCGGGCCAGACCTACCTGTATCTCGCCTCGGACGACAATTTCAACAATTGTGAAACCCGCCCGGGCGCAGGCTGCCAGCGCACGCTGCTGATGAAGTTCGAACTTGCGCCCCCGCCCGCAGGCCCCGCGCCGCTGACCCCGGCGGATTTCGCCGCGACCCCAGCTGCGCGCCCCGCCGCGCGACCGCATCCCGAAGCGGCGAGCGTTACCGTGGTGCTCGAAACCAGTCTCGGCCCGGTCACCCTCGCGCTCGAGACCGAGCGCGCGCCGGTGACCGCAGCCAATTTCCTGCGCTATGTCGACGAGCGCCGGCTTGACGGCACCGCCTTCTACCGCGCGATGGACCTGGTCGGTGCGCGCCAACCCTCGGGCTTGGTCCAAGGCGGCACGCGCGGCGCGCCTGAACGGGTGCGGCCCGCCATCGCCCACGAGCCGACCACCAAAACCGGCCTCACCCACAGCCACGGCGCGGTGGCGATGGCGATGAACGGGCCGGGCACAGCGGATGGCGACTTCTTCATCATGATCGAGGATCAGCCCGGGTTCGACGCCGATCCTGCCGCCAGCGATCCAGCATGGCGCAATGGCTTTGCGGTGTTCGGCTATATCACCGGGGGGATGGAGGTGGTCGCCGCGATCCACACCGCCGCGCGCGACGCTTCGGCGGGCGAAGGGGTGATGAAGGGCCAGATGCTCAGCGATCCCGTGATGATCACTTCGGCGCGGCGGGCAGCTGCGCCTTTGCGGCCATAAGCGTGGCTGCGTCAAACGCCGGGCGGCCCACCGGCGCGCTGGCTTGACGGGGCATCTGCGCTTCGATCTGCGCCAGCCAGCCCTTCGCGCCCGTACCGATGCTGACCTGCGGCAGCGAGGCGAGGAAGCGCGCCTGGCTCTCCCACTCGGCCACCGAGCGGGTCGCTTGCCGCGCGGCCTGATCCAGCGCCACCGGCTGGCGCAGCGCGCGGTTGATCAGCGCATCGCCGAAGAAGGTCCAGTCGTTCTCGGCGACGCAGCCGAACGAGGTGCGGGTGCTGGCAGCGGCGGTGATGATCGCGGTGTCGGGGCTGGCGAGCGCGGGGACGAACACGCCCGAATAGCACGCGCTGAGGATCAGCACGCGCCGCTTAATCCCTGCCTCCTCGAGCGCCGCCTTGAGCTTGGGCGGCGAGAGGATCCCGTAGCCTGTATCGCCGTAATGATAGGCCAGCCCCAAATCATTGCCGTGGCTGGTGGTGTAGAGCACCAGCACGTCCTCGCCTCCATCCATCACCGTGCCGAGGTGCGAGAGCGCCAGCAACAGCGCGGTGATCGAGCCGTGCGGGGCATCGTCGCGCATCCCGTCCGGCCCGGCGAGCGTCAGGGTGCGGGTTTGCGCCCCGTACCGCGCCGAAAGCACCCGCGCCGCCTCGCGCGCCTCCCGCGCAAACACCGGATCGCTATCGAGCGCGATGGTGAGGACATAGGCGTCAGGCGTGCCGGGCTGCTGCGGGTCCAGCGCGGCGAGCGCGGTATCGAGCCTGCGCTGCTGGTCGCGGACCTGCGCGGCGCTGACCCCGCGCTGGAGTTCAGGGCTGAGCTCGTAGGACTTGCGCCGTTCAGCCCGCCCCTCCCCGCTGCCGAGATCGGGGAACGGCAAGGTGTGCGGCGGCGGCTGGTCGGGATTCGGCGCGGGCGGCGCGGAGGATTGTGGCAGCGCAGGTACAGCGAGCAAGGCTGCCAAAGCGCCCGCCCAAAGCTTTGCGTTGAT
>JBBQWH010000098.1:0-8267 GCA_038210785.1 Sphingomonadales bacterium
CATCGTCTCGAGCTTGCCGACCGACGCGTTGAAGGCGTCCTGCAACCGCTCATGCTCGCCCGGCGGCATCTGCGAGATCCGATGCGTGAGATCGCCCTCAGCAAGGTGCCGAAGCGCGCCCGAGAGCGTTTCGACCACCTCGCTGGACTGCGTGTCCTTTGCGGTCTGCAAGTCGATCGCGTTCTTGCGAAAGGTGCCCATAGCTCTGGTCATCCTGCCAACGCAGTCGCGGTGATCGGAATATTCGATCGGCGAGTTGATATCGCCCGCAGCGAGCTGTTCCATCCGCACCACGGTTTGGACATAAGGGCCGCTGATCAGCTCCTTTGCCGCAATCATAATCCCTGCCACCACCAGCAGCGTGCCGAGCGTGACCATTACCGCAAACAGCGGACTGGTGAGCGACTGCATCACCAGAACAGTGCTCAGGACATTGGCGAGGCCCAGCGCCCCGGTTGCCGCGATGAGCATGGTGAACTTCCGGCGGATCGGTGCGTGTTTCTTGAACCAGGCAATCATTTCGATGTCCTCGCGGTTGATCTGAGTGAACCTCTTATCGGTTGCGTCTGAAGGCCTGTTTTCGCGGCCACTAGGAGCAAGCCCGTATACTGCAGCGACAATCGGGCTGCTTGCCGCAACCTTCGAGCGGTGCTTTGCCGCTCACGCCGCCATTTGCCCGTGCGCACGCCACGCGGACTGATGGACCTCTGCGGCCTCCGCTGCGTTGCCGATCCTGAAGCCGGCGAAGGTGGCGGCCAGCTGCCGCGCCTCGTGATTGAGGTTCTTGGTCGCGGCATTGGTCTCCTCGACCATCGCTGCGTTTTGCTGGGTCATCTTGTCCATCGCGCCGATTGTCTCGTTGACCTTGTGCAGCGCGACGCTTTGTTCACTCACCGCCTCGGCGATCCGTGACACTGTTTCGGTCACTTCGCCGACTCGGGCGATGATCGCTTGCAAGGCCGATCCGGTCTCGTTGACCAGCGAGACCCCGGTCTCGACATGGCCGTTCACCGCATCGACGCGTTTCTTGATCTCGCTGGCAGCTTCGGTTGCGCGCATCGACAGCGCGCGCACTTCGGAGGCAACCACCGAAAAGCCCTTGCCCGCCTCACCTGCGCGCGCGGCCTCGACCCCGGCATTGAGAGCGAGAAGGTTGGTCTGGAACGCGATGTTGTTGATCATCGAAGTAATATCGGAGATTTCCGCGCTCGCGGTTTCGATCTTGCCCATTGCCTGGATCGCGCGGCCAACCACCTCGCCGCCGGTCTCAGCCTCCTCGCGGGCATCGCGCATCGACCCGCTGACGCCGACCGCGAGGCGGGCGTTCTCCTCGATATTGGCGGTAAGGTTCGTCATTGTCGTCGACGACAGCTGCAGGCGCGAAGCTTGATCCTCGCTGCGGCTGGCAAGGTCGGTCATCGCATGTTCGATCTCGCCCGAGGTCAGGTTGATCGAACCGATGCTTTCGTTGACCGTACCCATCGCTTGGCACAGCCGCTCCATTGCGCCGTTGAAGTTGCTGGCGAGCGACTGGAAAGCGGGCGGCATTCCCTGCAGGCGCACGGTCAGATCGGCATGCGCCACTGAGGAAAGACGCCGGCCGATCCGCGCCATCGCTTCCTCGCGCTCGGCCACCGAACGCTGGCGCTCGATCGCGGCATCGCGGAACACCAGCATCGCCTGCGCCATCGTGCCGAGCTCGTCGCTCCGCTCGCACCCCGGGATTGCGATGTCGTTGGAGCCTTTGGCGAGATCAGTTACTGCGCTGGTAAGATCGGCAATCGGCTGCGCGATTGACTGGATAAGCTTGCGGGACAGCATCAGCGCAAGCCCGATCAGGAGGGCCGCGCCCACGCCAAGCGCAATCCAAGCCATCGTGATCACAGCGCCCTGCCGTTCGCTTTCTTGCGTGATCGCCGCGTGCTGGGCATCGCGCACCTCGCGCAAGGGATTGACCGCATCGGTCACCAACACGCGCTTGCCAGCCGCGCGGATCGCGGCCTGCGCCGCATCGCGCTGCCCCGACTTGACGACGCCGACATATTTGTCGCCCCAGTCGCGCCGCCACTTGAGCGTTTCCGAGCGGCTGACCCGGGCAAGGTCCTTCAGCGCCGGATCGGTCAGCCGCTGCTCGAGCGCTGCAGAGGTCTTGTCGTAATCATCGCGGCCTTCGTAATAGGATTTGAGATAGTTCTCGTCCCCGGTGACCAGAAAGCCCCGCAGCTGGCTGTTCTGGCGCAGCAAGGCAGTTTCGATCACCAGCACATCGGCAAGGATCGCCTGGCTTTCGGTGTTGCGCGCGGTCACCGACGAGATCATCGCCAAGCTCACGCCGCAAGCAATCATCACCGCCGCAGCCACCACGTTGAGCAGCATGAAGGAAAAGCCGAGGCGACGGGGAATACTCATCCGGTCAAGCATGACTTGCGTGTCCTCTCGTCTGTTATTGTGCGCGTCGGCACGGTCAGAAGGCGATGCGCAGCGACGCAGGGGCGGGAGTGTCAGCGGATTGGTCAGACGCTTCGGCTGGCACCGTGCATGCAGCATCGCTCTCGCCGCCGCCGCCATCTGGGGCGGCATGGGCGGCAACTGTGGCGGTGGATGCAAACAGGGCGGCGATGAAGTATGTGCGAAAGCACATGCAAGAGATGCTCCGTGGTAAAATTCAATCAAGGTTGAGCGGTGCGATAGAACAGACCGATTTAATCGGGCTGCTCGCGGCAGATCGGTAAAGCTACGGGGGTGCGCCAAGCTCCGCAGCATCTGCGCGATTTCCCTTAGCTGGCGGGCGAATAGTCTTGTTTCGCCATCCCTATCCTCGCCAAACTTATCAGCATTGAAAGCGGCCTGGTTGACATTTTTGTTCCATCCCAAGGATATGGCCGCTTTGCCGTCAGCGCCGTCGCATGCAGAGGCGCGCGCGGTGACGCAGCTCGGTATCGAGGCGCGCAAGGCGCAGGCGTTGGGCAAGCCCCTGGCGGCGGCGCTGATGATGGCGCTCGCACGCGTGCTGCCGCGAGCATCGCTGGTGTTTGACACGATCGAACATTGGCCGGGTGATCTGGCCTCGGACGGGGTGATCTTTCGCCTCAACGCGGGCCTGCATTCGCTCGCGCTGTCGGGCCGAGCGGGCGCGCTCGGCTCGCTTTATGGTGTGGACGGGCGCGCGGTGTTGATCCCCCCGGACCAGCTCGACTGCGCGCTGTCCGCAGCGCTCGGGGAACACGCCGAGGAGCTGCTCGGTTGGCTGGCGCATCCGACCCAGACTAACGAGGTGGCGCGGGTTGCAGGGCTGGTGGCGGCGCTGCTCGAATTGGGCCGCGATCAGGCGCTGCCGTGCGAGGTGCTTGAACTGGGCGCGAGCGCGGGCCTCAATCTCAATTTCCAGCACTATGCGGTGCAGCTGGGCTCGCTGATGACCTGCACGCAAGGGAGCGCGGTAAGGCTGCAACCCCATTGGCGCGGGCGGGATGTGCTTGCGGGGCCGTTGGCGATCGCAGGCGCGCGCGGGGTCGATCTGCATCCGCTCGATGTGCAAGACCCTGCGCACCGCGAAAGCCTCAAGGCCTATGTCTGGCCCGGCGAAACCGAACGCAGCGCCCGACTTCAGGCGGCGATCGGCGTCGCGCAGCGTTTTGCCCCGGTGGTCGAGGCGGGCCGTGCCAGCAGCTGGCTGGCGCGCCAATTTGTCGCACCTCATCCGCCCGGGGTCCGGCGCGCAGTGTTCCATTCGATGGTGCTGCAATATGCCAATGCGGGCGAGCGCGCCGCGATCGATGCCGCCTTCCACGCAGCAGGTGCGCGCGCTGACCGCGATCGCCCGATCGCACGGGTGAGCATCGAATGGCGCGCCGACCGGCAGGCGGTGGAACTGCGGATCGCGCAGTGGGACGGCGCGCCCGGCCAAGGCGAAGCGCGGCTCGCAGCGATCTGTCACCCTTACGGCGAATGGATCGACTGGCGCGGCCTCGCCTAGGCTTCGGCTTGCGCTCGCGCCCTAGCGTCATTCCCTAGGCCCGCCTTTCGGACTGCCCAACACAGTCCGGATAACAGGCAGTCTGCACTCGACGAAGCCGGCCTTAACGAAAGCGCCGACAAGCCCCCCGGGGAGATTTCCATGAAGACCAAAACCATCTTGTTTGTGTTCGTTGCCATTGGGGCGCTGAGCGCCCCGGCAATGGCGGAGACGGGGTCCGCTCCCGAGAGCGAGACCGATACCGCGCCGGCGCCGTTGGAACCGGCGACGGTGAGCGCCAAGCCGCCGGCCGAGATCTTCTCCACCGGGATGGCCAAAGGCCGCGACCGCCTCGACAGCGCCACCTCGACCAGCGCGCTGCGCGGTGACGACATCGCCCGCTTCGGCCCGCGTCCGCTCGGCGATGTGCTGCGTACGATGGCGGGCCTCAGGGTCGCCACCGGCATCGGCGAGGGCAACAACAACTACACCGTGCGCGGGCTGCCGCTGGCGGCGGGCGGCTCGAAATACATGCAGTTCCAGGAAGACGGCCTACCGGTGCTCGAATTCGGCGACCTTTTCAATGTCGCCACCGATGTTTACTTACGCAATGATTTCACCGTGGGCGCAATCGAGACGATCCGCGGCGGCTCGGCTTCGACCTTCGCCTCCAACTCGCCGGGCGGGATCGTAAACATCATATCGCGCAACGGCGAGCAGGAAGGCGGCCGCGCGCAGGTTTCGTCCGGACTCGACTTTGACGAGAAGCGGCTCGATTTCGATTATGGCGCCAAGCTCGGCGAGAACACGCGGTTCTACATCGGCGGTTTCTACCGGGCGGGCGAGGGGCCGCGCGATGTCGGCTTTACCGGCGTGCGCGGCGGGCAGGTGAAGTTCAACATCACCCGCACCTTCGAGGGCGGCTATCTGCGCGCCTATCTCAAATATCTCGACGATCGATCGCCGACCTTTGCGCCTTATGTCGTTAACATCACCGGGACCGACGAGAACCCGCAAATCCGCAGCTTCCCGGGTTTCGACCTGCGCAGCGATTCTACCCTTTCGCCGTTCCTCGGCCCGGTGATCACGCTTGATCGCAACAACCAGCCGACCGCCTTGCCGATCGCTACCGGGCAAAGCGCCAAGTCGCGCTCGTTCGGTTTCGAGGCGCAGTTCGAAGTTGGCGAATGGACTATCACCGAGCGCGCGCGTTATGCCGTCAACGGCGGCGATTTTAGCCGGATGTTTCCCAGCCGCGCCAACACCGTTTCGGCTTTTGCGGCATCGCAGGGCGGGGCCGGGGCTACGGCCGCATATGCCAGCGGGCCGCTGACCGGGCAGACCATTCCGGCAGGCAGCCTGATCAATGGCAACGGCTTGCTGTCGCTCTACTTCGTCAGCTTTGTGCGCGCGCAATCACTCGACAACTTCACCAATGATTTGCGCGCCAGCCGCGTGTGGGAAGTGCCAGCGTTCGGAGGCACCGGCAAGCTGACCACCACCGGGGGTCTGTATTTCGCCACCCAGGAGCTCGACACCACCTGGCTGCATACCGCGATGAATGTCGATGCGGCAGGCGACGGCCAAACCGCGATGGTCGATATTTTCAACGCCGCCGGCGCAGCCCAGACGCTCAACGGCTATTTCGCCTTTGGGCGCGAAAGCAGCCTGTTCCGGCGCATCTTCGATGTCGATTACCGCGTGTTGGCGCCGTACGGCTCGGTCAACTTCCACATCGGCAAGCTCGCGGTCGGCGGCAGTTTGCGGTATGATAGCGGGCGCGTGCGCGGGCAGTTGTTCGGCGCCGATCTGGGCGGCGGCCGGGTCGGTCTCACCAGCTTCGATTTCAACCGCGACGGCGTATTCAACCCGGCCGAGCGGCGCACCGCGGTGCTGCCGCTCGATCGGCCCGCGCCGGTCAATTACGACTATGGCTATCTGAACTATTCGGTCGGGGCGAATTACCGCGTGGCCGAAAGCTTCTCGGTGTTCGCCCGCTACAGTCGCGGCGCGCGAGCCAATGCCGACAAGATCCTGTTCACTCCGCTGGTCGATCCGCTCACCGGCGGTGTGGCGGGCGAGAACCAGCAAGACACCGTCACCCAAGTCGAAGGCGGCTTCAAGCTGCGCCGCAATGGCATCACCGTCAACGGCACGGTATTCCATGTCGAGGCGGACGATCGCAACGTGCTGAACGGCGCGGCTACGGCCACCAATCGGGCCTATGTCGCCGAAGGGGTCGAACTGGAGGGCACCTTCAACCGCGGCCCGTTCAACCTGATGGTCGCTGCGACGTACACCAAGGCCACAATCACCGAAGACCGGATCAATGCCGCGCTCACCGGCAAGGAGCCGCGCCACCAGCCCGATTGGGTGTTTGTTGCGGTGCCGCAGGTCGATCTGGGCAAGTTTGCGGCTGGCGCCAACATCGTCACCATCACCGGCAGCTTTGCGCAGGACAGCAACCTGCTCAGGATGCCGGGCTTCACCACCGTCGGCGCTTATCTTGAGGCCAAGCCGGCCGAGAACCTGCGGCTGACGCTAAGCGCGCAGAACCTGTTCAACACGCTCGGCATTTTCGAGGTCAATCAGGCGAGCGTCCCGGCCACCGGGATCGGCTTTGCCCGCGCCGCTAATGGCCGGACGGTGCAGGCATCGCTGCGGTTAGGATTCTGAAGCGCTGGCGCGGTTCCGAACGACAACAGGCAAACGGGCTGGCAGTCGTTACCAGCCCGTTTGCTTTTGGTAGCGATCCGAGCCGGTCTTCGGGGGACCGCTTGGCCAAGCGCCCGGCTAATCTCAGGTAGCGGTCTTGTACGCGCTGAGAAACACAAGCTCGCGCAGTTGCTCATCGGCCGGCAGATCGAGGCCTGAAAGGTCGGCGATGCCGATGATCCCCTCGTTGTCGTTGTTCTGCGCAAGTGCGATCCGGTGCGGCAATATCCGCCCGCCGTCTTCGAGCGAGTAGAATGCCTGGACCACCGGCCGCGCGGGGTCCGTGCGATCCTCATCGATCACCATCGCAAGTTTCTGGCTGCGCAGCGCCACGAACGAGCCGACCGGATAGAGGCCGACGGTCTCAATGAACATCCGCAGGATGGCTTCGTCGAAGGCGCCCGTCTGGGTGCGCATCGCGGCGATCGCTTCCGCCGGGTCGAGCGCTGACGCAGCGTAGGTGCCTGACAGCAGAAAGTCGAAGCTGTCGCAGATCGCCGCCATCCGCGCGACAATCGCAATCTGATCGCCAGCAAGGCGCTGCGGATAGCCGCCGCCATCGATGCGCTCGTGATGCTGCAAGCACGCATCGAGCACGAGCTGCGGCAGGTCGTCATCATTTTGAAGCGCGCGGTAACCCAGCATCACGTGCTGCTGCCAGGTCCGCACATCGATGTTGCGATGATCGCCGCCGGGCGGGTCACCGGCGTGGGGGAGATAATTGACCCCGGTGTCGAGCAGCATCCCGGCGAGGCCGCAATTATGGATGTCTTGCGGTGGCAGCTTCATTCGGTCAGCCAGCGCAACCATTAGGGCGCTGACCGAGAGCGCATGGCGAAAGATATACTCGTTCTTGAGCTTGCACCGCATTAACCCGCTGAAGGCCTGCGGATTGCGCCGCACCGAAGCGAGAATGTCGCTCACCACAGGTTCGACCTTGCGTACATCGAGCGCCTTGCCGAGCCGAGCGGCGATGAAGGTTTTGCTGAGCTTGTCGCTGGCCTGTTCGGCGATGGCGGCTGCGGATTCCAACTCCTGCGCCATCGATACGGGTTGCGACGCAGCTAGCTGCGCCGCGGTGCGCTGCCTGATGTTCTTGATCCGCGCCAACCCGTGCGCGGCGGCGGCCAAGGCGGCGGCGGTCTGGGGCGCGGTAGCACAATTGCGCGGCGCCAGATCCCGGCCCCTCGCGGTGTCGATCACGACCGTTTGCAAGCGGCTCGACCTGATCGCCGCCAGCTTGTCCGCGTCCTCGATCAGGAACTTTGCCTTCCAGAACGGATGGTCGAACCAGCCGCCTTCGAACTTATGCACAAACATGCCCACGTCGAGATCGGAGACTGCGATGTGCTTCAACATGGTGCCCTGCCTGCTCCCAACCGATTCCTCTGGAAGATAGATGGTCCGCCTTCGCAATTGGCGGTTCGGACCATCGCAAAATCACCTAGTGCGGGCACGCCAGAGCTCAGAACTCGCTCCAGTCGTCCTCATGGGGGAGCTGGGCGGGGGCGGGTTTGCGGGCGAGGTTGCCCTCGAACGGTGGCGGGGCTTGGTTCTGGGCCGGGCGCTGGGGCGCTGGCGATGGCCAGGGAGCGGG
>JBBQWH010000099.1:0-7594 GCA_038210785.1 Sphingomonadales bacterium
CATGTCGCCAGAGTAAGTGACGGCGTCCGCGTCGAACAACACATTGACCGTCGCCATGCCGCTGGCGATGCGCTGGCAATCGCGGCACCAGCAAAAGCGCGCAGCCTGAGGCTCGGCAGCGATGGTAAAACGCACCGCGCCGCAGAAACACCCGCCCGCATGCACGCCGTCGCGGTGCATGATCAGCCGCTCAGCTCGGGTTGCGCCGCGCCATAAACGCCAATCGCTCGAACAGCATGATGTCCTGTTCGTTCTTGAGCAGCGCGCCGTGCAGCGGCGGGATCGCGCTTGACGGATTGCTGCTTTGCAAGACTTCCAGCGGCATATCCTCGTTCAGCAGCAGCTTCAGCCAGTCGAGCAGTTCGCTGGTCGAGGGCTTCTTCTTCAGTCCCGGCACGTCGCGCAGGTCGTAGAAGATATCCATCGCCTTCTTCACCAGAATTTTCTGGATGCCGGGGAAGTGGACATCGATGATCTCCTGCATCGTTCCGCGATCGGGGAACTTGATGTAGTGGAAGAAACAGCGGCGCAAGAACGCGTCGGGTAATTCCTTCTCGTTGTTCGAGGTGATCACCACAATCGGCCGTTCCTTGGCCTCGATCCGCTCCTGCGTTTCGTAAACGTCAAAGCTCATCCGGTCGAGTTCCTGCAACAGATCGTTCGGAAACTCGATATCGGCCTTGTCGATCTCGTCGATCAGCAGCACGGGAAGCTGCGGCGCGGTGAAGGCCTCCCACAGCTTGCCCTTCTTGATGTAGTTGCGGATGTCATGGACGCGTTCTTCGCCCAATTGCCCATCACGCAGGCGGGCGACCGCGTCATATTCGTACAGGCCCTGCTGCGCCTTGGTGGTGGACTTGATGTTCCACTCGATCAGCGGGGCGCCCAGCGCCTTGGAGATTTCATACGCCAGTACCGTCTTGCCGGTGCCGGGCTCGCCCTTCACCAGCAGCGGGCGGCGCAGCATCACGGCGGCATTGACCGCGACCTTCAAGTCTTCGGTCGCGATGTAAGCCTTGGTACCTTCGAAACGCTGTTGCTGGCCATTGGACTGATCGGTCATGGGTTTTCCTGTGAGACGGATTTTCGGCTCGCAGCGATAAGGGGCGGCACCGGCCTGCGCAAGAGGGCCCAAGCAAGACCGCGCTGGCAATTCAGCGAGGCAGCAACAGGATGCGCTGGGCGATCCCTTCCAGCTTGCCTTCATCGACCACCGCGTCGGGGTTGTTCCAGCCGAGCGTCAGCATATGCCACGCGCCGCCCTTGTCGCGCAGCAACCAGGTGAGGTTGAGCACGCCCGGCTCCGACCCGCCCTTGAAGCCGATATAGTTCCACTTGGCTTTGATCGCCGGCGTGGCTGATGGATTGATCGCCATGATCTCGAACGCGGCCGGATCGGCGGCGGCGCGCATAAAGGCGAACAGTTTTGCAAGGTCGGCCGGGGCGGCAAAGTATTCGATGTCCAAGGCCTTTGGTCCGGAGGCGAATGCAGCGCTGATGTCCTCGACGGTTGCGCGATCAGCCGCAACCTCACCAAGGATCGCGGTGCGGGTTGCTGTGTCGCCGCCGCGCCAGCGCGCGATCCGCACCGCATCGCCGCCTTTTAGAACGAAGAACTCTCGCGTGGTCAGGAAGGGGTCGTTGCGTGCCGGGTCAGCATGCCCGCTATCTTTCATGAGCTTGAGGATGCGGTCCTTGCCCAGCGTTGCGATCAACTGATCAGTCGCGGTGTTATCACTGATCGACATCATCAGGCTGGCGAGCGAATGGAGAGTCAGCGGCGCGCCCTGCGGCCAATCTTGCAACCGTCCGCTGGGAAAGCTTTTGGCGGTGAGCGGCGCGACGTCCGACCATCCGCGTTTGCCCGACTTCACGTCCTGCGCCAGCGCAGCGAGAATATAAAGCTTGAAGGTCGACCCCAGCCCCAGCGACCGATCCGCGCCGATATTGATGACGGGGGCGCCGCCTTCGAGCGGGCCGAACCACGCGTTGACACCGCCCGGCAGCGCGGCAAGATCGGCGGCGATTTTCTCAGAGCTGTCACCCGCCGGGGCGAGCGAGTCCACCGAGGTGAAGCGCAACTCACTGACCCGGTTATCCTCCGCCGGATCAATCGCGATGCCGCCCTTGGCGATCCCACGTTCAAACCGGATGTGCAGCGCCGCGCGGGCGCCATCGCGCGGGGCAAGCAGGGCGACCTCTACTGCCGGGCCGAACTGCGCGGTCAGGCTGGAGGAAAAGGCCGTGATCTGCGGCGGGGGTAGGGCCGCGAGGAACCCCTTTGAAAATATCACTTCGGGCGCGGCATCGCCATTGAGCACCGCCACCACCTG
This sequence comes from Sphingomonadales bacterium, assembly GCA_038210785.1. Classification (GTDB taxonomy): domain Bacteria; phylum Pseudomonadota; class Alphaproteobacteria; order Sphingomonadales; family Sphingomonadaceae; genus Erythrobacter. Next base: position 2,334 of record JBBQWH010000099.1, read on the forward strand.
ATCAGCGCGGGCCTCCAAGGCGGTCTGTTCGGCAGGAGCGGGGGCCTGCGCGACTTGCTGCGCGGCCAACGGCACGGCACAAACCCCGAAGATTGCAAAAGCAATCGCTTGAAAGACTTTGAGCATCAAAGGCCGTTTCCTGTGAGCGGGATATTGCTCCAAAGCGATAATTCGCATGATTGTCGCCAATATTCCATAGGCTCGCTTGAATGCGACCCGACAGGAGAACCGCCATGCCGACCGAGACCCTCGTTATCACCTCGCCTGCCGGGCACCGGCTTGAAGGCGCGCTGGAACTGCCAACTGGCCTTGTGCGCGGGGCGGCGCTGTTTGCGCATTGCTTCACCTGCACCAAGCAGAGCCGCGCGGCGGTTAGCGTCGCGAGGGCGCTGGCACGGCAGGGGATCGCGTGCCTGCGGTTCGATTTCACCGGGCTGGGGGCGAGCGAAGGCGAGTTCGGGCGGGCTGGGTTCGCTACCGATATGGACGATCTGATCGCTGCCGCCACGGCGCTGCATGCGCGGCTGCCGGGTCCGTTGCTGCTGGTCGGCCACAGTCTGGGCGGAGCGGCGGTCCTTGCGGCAGCGGGGCTGATGGGGGACGGCATGGTCGCTGCCGTCGCCACCATCGGCGCGCCATCGGATGTGCCGCACGTGCTCCACGTGATCAAAGGCGATCATGATGCGATTCGCCGCGACGGGACCGGCGAAGTACAGATTGGCGGGAAGGCCTTCGCGATCAGCCGCGAGTTTCTCGAACGCACCGAGGCGGTCGATCTGTTGGCGGCGGTCAAGGCCCTGCGGCTGCCGTACCTGTGCCTGCATTCGCCGACCGACACCATCGTCGGGATCGAGCATGCAGGCATTTTGTTCGAGGCCGCGTTTCACCCCAAGAGCTTCGTGAGCCTTGGCGAAGCGGATCATCTTCTGACTCGCCCCGACGACGCCGAATTCGCAGCCGGAATAATCGCCGCATGGGCGGCGCGCTATCTGCCGCTCAAGGCGGACTGGCCGATGCCAACCGAAGGTGTGGTGGTGCAGACCGGCCACGGCAAGTTCGGGACCGAAGTGCATACCGCAAGCCACCGCTTCCTAGCCGATGAACCGCGCGCCTATGGCGGAGATGATACCGGGCCGACCCCATATGATCTTCTGCTCGCCGCGCTCGGCACCTGCACCGCGATGACGATGAAGCTTTATGCCGATCAAAAGGGCTGGCCGTATGCGGGCGCGCGCATTCACCTCAGCCACGAACGCAACCATGCCGAAGATTGCGCGCATATGCTGGACGAGGGCACGCAGGTGCAGGCGTTGACGCGGGTGATCGCACTGCTGGGCGATGATTTGACCGGCGAACAGCGCGCCAAGATTATCGCCATTGCCGACAAATGCCCAGTGCACCGCACATTGGAAGGACACTTGCATATTCATACCGAAGCGGCGGGATAGGGCTAGGGTGCGTTAGGCCCCGGACACAGCCCTTCAGGGTCCGGCCCATCAGGCGCGATCTCGTATCCGGCCAAATCGCCATCGCTGATATCGCGGCGAAACGGCGGGGGCGGATCGCCGCGCAGGAACGCGGCGAAATCGGCGCGAGTGCGGCAATCTTCGATAAAGTCGTTATGAGCATATTGGTCTCCGGCATTGATCAGGCTGGTGCTGACCATCGCCAACTCTTTGCGCGGCGCGGCGCGGTGGCAATTGCCCAGCTTGCCGAGAGCCCGGCGTGCATACAGAACGTCGTATTTGCAATCAGTGCTGCCGAGCCGGGCATAACCGTGTGCGAGCCGCGACAGATCAAGCGGGTCATCGCGGTAACTGGCATAGACCAGCACCTCCCGTTGGTGCCGCAGCAACTCGTCGATCACGCCGCCCCTGCGGAGCACGCGGTCGCGGTCTTCATCGGCCGAGGCGAGCACGATCCGCTGGACCCGGTTGGGCCGCGCACCGCGAAAACCATCGAGCGCCACCACTGATCGGATCGCGGCACGCGCGCCCATCGAGTGCGCAACGACCGTGATATTCTCGGCCCGCGCGCTGAGTTCCGCCAAAGTCTCGTCCAGCGAGCCTTGGGCCCATGAAATCGTCGCTTCGTCGATGGCATAGGTCGTCGGCTTGCCGCGTGACGGCCAGTGCAGCATCACCAGCGGCACATCATCGCCTGCCAGCTCCCTGATGCGCGCCGCCATTTTGTGCGCGTCCTCGAAGGTGGTGTTGTAGCCGTGGACAAACACCAGCAGCCGGCCTTTGGCGGCCGGCGCGGCGACACGCTCGGCAATTGCGGCGAGCCATTGCTCCTTGCCGTGCTGCGCCAGCACCGCAGGAAGCGGTTCGCGCGGGGCCATCCAGCCATAGCGTCCACTGCCATAGGTCAGCACCGGATGGCGGAACGCGGCGAGCGCCAGCGTGCCGGTGCGACAATCGGGCAGCGCGCTGGAGAGGAAAAAGAACTGCTCCTCGCCGCCCGGCGCTGCGGCAACATCCGTGGTGGCGCAGCCCGCGACATAGGGGACCGGATCGGGGATCTTGAGACCGCACGCCGCCAGCATCAGTGTCGCTGCGGCAGCAAGGATAATCCGCGTCCGCGTCATGCCCGCTGGCCCTTGCGCGCAAGATCACGCATCGATCGACGCGCGATCAATTTCGCCTGCGCGGTTCTGGATGAAGTTAAAGCGGTGTTCGGGGTTGCGGCCCATCAGTTCATCGACCAACCGCGCCACGCCCGCGCGCTGTTCGAATTCCTGCGGCAAGGTGATGCGGATCAGCCCGCGCGTTTCGGGCGCCATGGTCGTTTCACGCAATTGCTGCGGGTTCATCTCGCCGAGGCCTTTGAAGCGCGCAATTTCGATTTTCTTGCCCTTGAACACCGTGGCTTCAAGTTCGGCGCGGTGGGCGTCGTCGCGGGCGTAGCGGCTGTCCTTGCCTGCGGTCAACCGGTAGAGCGGGGGCTGGGCAAGGAACAGGTGGCCGCGTTTCACGATGTCGGGCATTTCCTGGAAGAAAAAGGTCATCAGCAGCGTCGCGATATGCGCACCGTCGACGTCCGCATCGGTCATGATGATGATGCGGTGGTAACGCAGATTGCCTGCGTCACAATCCTTGCGCGTGCCGCAGCCGAGCGCCAGCGCAAGGTCGGCGATTTCCGAATTAGCGCGGATCTTGTCGGCGGTGGCGCTGGCGACGTTGAGGATCTTGCCGCGGATTGGCAGGATCGCCTGGCTTTTGCGGTCACGCGCCTGTTTGGCGCTGCCGCCCGCGCTATCGCCTTCAACGATGAACAGCTCGGTCTCGCGCCCACCTTCGCCTGAGCAATCGGTGAGCTTGCCGGGCAGGCGCAGTTTCTTGGCGTTGGTCGCGGTCTTGCGCTTGATCTCGCGCTCTGCCTTGCGCTTGAGGCGCTCGTCCATCCGCTCCATCACCTCGCCGAGCAGCGCTTTGCCGCGCTCCATATTATCGGTGAGGAAATGGTCGAAATGGTCGCGCACTGCGTTTTCGACCAGTCGCGCGGCCTCGGGCGAGGTCAGGCGGTCCTTGGTCTGCGACTGGAATTGCGGTTCACGGATGAACACGCTGAGCATCACTTCTGCGCCGGTCATTATGTCATCGGCGGTGATATCCTTGGCCTTCTTGGCGCCGACCAGCTCGCCGAACCCGCGCAAGCCCCGGGTCAGCGCGGTGCGCAAGCCTTGCTCGTGTGTGCCGCCATCGGGCGTGGGCACGGTGTTGCAATACCATGAGGTTGCGCCGTCGGAATAGAGCGGCCAGGCGATTGCCCACTCGGCAAGGCCTTGCGCTTCCCCGGCGATGGCGGCGAAATCCTGCTTGCCGGTAAAGGGCTGGGCGGTCACGCATTCACGCGCCCCCACCTGTTCGGCCAAGTGATCGGCGAGCCCGCCGGGGACCTTGAACACAGCTTCGGCCGGAACGTCTTCACTCGCCAGCGCGGGCGCGCATTTCCAGCGGATTTCGACGCCTGCAAACAGGTAGGCTTTCGACCGGGCGAGTTTGAACAAGCGTTTGGGGGTGAACTTGCGGTCACCGAAGATTTCGGGATCGGGGACAAAGCTCACCGTGGTTCCGCGCCGGTTGGGCGCTGCGCCGAGCGTTTGGAGCGGACCCTGGGTGATCCCGCGCGAGAATTCCTGCGCGTAAAGCTGCTTCTCACGTGCGACCTCGACCCGGGTGTGGACCGACAGCGCGTTGACCACGCTGATGCCCACCCCGTGCAGGCCGCCGCTGGTGGCATAGGCCTTGCCGGAAAACTTGCCGCCCGAATGCAGCGTCGCCATGATTACCTCAAGCGTCGACTTGCCGGGAAACTTGGGGTGCTCTTCGACTGGGATCCCGCGACCATTGTCGGCAATCGACAGGCGGCCACCTGTTCCCGGTTCGCTTTCCTCGAGCCGGATCTCGATCCGGGTGGCATGGCCGGCCACAGCTTCGTCCATCGCATTGTCGAGCACCTCGGCGGCGAGGTGATGGAAGGCGCGGTCGTCAGTCCCGCCGATGTACATGCCGGGGCGGCGGCGAACAGGTTCGAGCCCTTCGAGCACCTCGATTGCCGAAGCGTTGTAATCGCCGCTCGAGGTCGGCGTGTTGGCGAATAAGTCGTCGGGCAAGTCGCCGGGCAGATCGTCGGGGGAGGGATTGGCCATGCCGCGGCTTATAGGCCTGCGCGCAGCCCCCTCACAAGCCACCCCCCGGGTTTTTACTCAGCGGCCAAAGCCGGTGGGCGCCGGGTCAGCGGCAATCACATCGCCGCCGCGCACCTCGCGCACTTCAAGCGCGCGTTCGACCACGCCATTGCGGCCGAACCGGAATGCGCCGTCGACCCCAAGGAAACCGCCCTTGTCGTAAAGCTGGCCCTTGGGAAAGGGTGTGCCAACTTTCCATTCGCGCGCCACCCGCAAGGTCAGCAGCACCGCGTCATAGCCAAGCGTAGCGACCCGGTAAGTCTGCGTCCCGAAGCGCGCCAAATAGCTATCGGCAAAGCGCTTGTAACGCTGGTCCGAGACAGCGGCGAACAATGCGCCTTCGAGTGCGCCTGCGCGGGTGAGCGCGGCCTCACCGCTCCACAATTCGGTGCCGAGAATGCGCGCCCGGATGCGCGCGCCGCGCTGCAATTCGTCCGCCGCCGCGGTCCCGAGCCGTGCGCTGTCCGCGATCAGCACAGTGTCATAGCCGCCAGCCGCGCGCAGGCGGCTGGCCGCGCTGACGATCGAGGTGTTGCCGAGCGCATAGCTTTGCTTGCCAGCAAGCGCC
>JBBQWH010000100.1:0-7507 GCA_038210785.1 Sphingomonadales bacterium
CCTGAACGCGGCGGGCGGTGTCGTAGTGCTCCTGCCCGACGACAGCGGGGGTGAGCACACGGCTAGTCGAATCGAGCGGATCGACCGCCGGGTAGATGCCAAGCTCCGAAATCGCGCGGTTCAGCGTGGTGGTCGCATCCAAGTGAGCGAACGAAGCCGCCGGCGCCGGGTCGGTCAAATCGTCGGCAGGCACGTAAATCGCCTGCACCGAGGTGATCGAACCCTTGGTGGTCGAGGTGATGCGTTCCTGCAGCTTGCCCATGTCGGTCGCCAGCGTCGGCTGATAACCCACAGCCGAAGGAATACGGCCCAGCAGCGCCGACACTTCCGAACCCGCCTGCGTGAAGCGGAAGATGTTATCGACGAAGAACAACACGTCCTGGCCTTCGACGTCGCGGAAATATTCAGCCATCGTCAGGCCCGACAGTGCTACGCGGGCACGCGCGCCCGGCGGCTCGTTCATCTGGCCGAACACCAGCGCCACCTTGGAACCTTCGGGGGTGGCGACGCCGTTGGCGTCTTTCTTGATGACTTCGGCGTCAAGAAATTCGTGGTAGAGATCATTGCCTTCGCGGGTGCGTTCACCCACGCCTGCAAACACCGACACGCCGCCGTGGCCCTTGGCGATGTTGTTGATCAGTTCCTGGATCAGCACGGTCTTGCCCACGCCCGCGCCGCCGAACAGGCCGATCTTGCCGCCCTTGGCATAGGGCGCGAGCAGATCGATCACCTTGATCCCGGTGACCAGGATCGCAGCTTCGGTCGACTGGTCGATAAAGGCCGGGGCCTCGGCATGGATCGGCATGGTCATTTCCGCGCCAATCGGGCCAAGCTCGTCGATCGGCTGGCCGATGACGTTCATGATCCGGCCAAGCACCATCGGGCCGACGGGAACCGAGATCTGTGCGCCGGTGTTGACGACTTCGCTGCCGCGCGTGAGGCCTTCGGTCGCGTCCATGGCGATGGTGCGCACGGTGTTTTCGCCGAGGTGCTGGGCGACTTCGAGCACCAGCGTCTTGTCACCGTTGCGGGTTTCGAGCGCGGTCAGGATCGCGGGCAGCTCGCCCGGGAAATGCACGTCGACGACAGCGCCGATGACCTGGCTGATGGTGCCGTTGGTGGTCTGGTTCAATGCGGGGGCGGTGGCCATTTTGTGTTCCTTGAGGACTTGATTCGATGATGAGCAAAAGGACTAGGCGGGCCGGACGGTCAACGCGACCTGATGGCCGTCGGCAGTTCCGTTCCAGTAAATTGCGTGCGAAACCTTTTCGATGATCCAGTCGGCACTGTTGCCTTCGAGCATATCGATCCGGTCGCCGACACTGAACGCCATGAACGGCGTTTCGCGCGTCTTCTGATAGACCAGCCCTTGCGGCTCCTGCCACACGACGAGTTTGTATTCCGCAGCCATCAAAGTGCCTCCGCCCCTGCGATGATCTCGATCAATTCAGTCGTAATCGCCGCCTGACGCTGGCGGTTGTAGATGATCGTGAGCTTGCTGATCAGATCGCCTGCGTTGCGCGTCGCGTTGTCCATTGCGGTCATCGATGCGCCCTGTTCCGACGCCTCGCGTTCCAGCAGCGCGCCGAACAGCTGAGTGCGCACGTAGCGGGGCAGCAGTTCTTCGAGGATTTCCTCTTCGCTGGGCTCGTAATCGACCACCGATCCGGCGTCGTCGGTCACAGTCGGGGCCGGGACGGGGATCAGTTGGTTGATCGTCGGGTCCTGCGCCAGCGCCGATTTGAAGGTCGGGTAGACGAGGTGCGCGACATCGAACTTGCCTGCGTCGAACAGCGCGATCAGCTCGTTGGCGATGCCTTCCGCCTCATCGAAGCCGGGGGTCTTGACGGTGCTGGTGTCGAACCCGCCGCCGATCAGCGTCGGGAATTCGCGCTTCAGCGGCGCGCGGCCTTTCTTGCCGACGAGGTAGAATTCCACCGTCTTGCCCGCAGCGATCAATTCGCGCGCCTTCAGCTTAGCGGCTTTCACCAGGTTCGAGTTCAATCCGCCGCACAGCCCCTTGTCGGTGTTAACCACCACCAGCAGGTGGCGCTGATCTGCCCCAGTGCCAGCCAGCAGCTTGGGCGCGGACGAGCCCGCAACCTTGCCCGCCAGCGATGCCATCACCGCAGCAAGGCGCGTCGCATAGGGCCGCCCGGCCTCGGCCGCAGCCTGCGCCCGGCGCAGCTTGGCCGCCGCGACCAACTGCTTGGCCTTGGTAATCTTCTGGGTCGATTTGACCGAGTTGATCCGGCCCTTGAGTTCCTTGAGTGAGGGCACTCAGACTTCTCCAATTCGTCATCCCGGCGAAGGCCGGGATCCATTGCGTCCGTCAACCAAGACCCCGGCCTGCGCCGGGGTGACGGGTTCGGGTTACCTTAAGCGAACTGCTTGGCGAAGGCTGCGAGCGCGGCCTTGGTCTTGTCCGCAACCTCGCCTTCGAACTTCTTGCTGGTGCGGATCTCGGTCAGCACATCGCCGTGTTCGCGGCGCATGTAATCGAGCATCTGGCTCTCATACTCGCCCACGCGGTTCACCGGGATCGCGTCGAGATAGCCGTTGGTGCCGGCATAGATCGACACAGTCTGTTCCTCGAACGGCATCGGGCTGAACTGTGCCTGCTTGAGCAGCTCGGTCAGGCGCGCGCCGCGGTTCAGCAGCTTCTGGGTCGAGGCGTCAAGGTCCGAACCAAACTGCGCAAATGCCGCCATTTCGCGGTATTGCGCAAGGTCCAGCTTCATCGAGCCCGAGACCTTCTTCATCGCCTTGGTCTGGGCGGCGCCGCCGACGCGGCTCACCGACAGGCCGACGTTGATCGCGGGGCGAATGCCCTGATAGAACAGCCCGGTTTCCAGGAAGATCTGGCCGTCGGTGATCGAGATCACATTGGTCGGGATGTAGGCCGAAACGTCGCCCGCCTGCGTTTCGATGATCGGCAGCGCGGTCAGCGAACCGTGGCCGTTTTCCTCGTTCATCTTCGCCGCACGTTCCAGCAAACGCGAGTGCAGGTAGAACACATCGCCCGGATAAGCTTCGCGACCCGGCGGACGGCGCAGCAGCAGCGACATCTGGCGATAAGCAACGGCCTGCTTGGACAAATCGTCATAAACGATCACGGCGTGCATGCCGTTGTCGCGGAAAAACTCGCCCATCGCGCAGCCGGTATAGGGCGCAAGGTATTGCAGCGGGGCGGGCTCGGACGCGGTCGCGGCGATCACGATCGAATATTCCATCGCGCCGTTTTCTTCGAGCTGCTTGACGATCTGCGCCACGGTCGACCGCTTCTGGCCGATCGCTACGTAGACGCAGTAAAGCTTCTTCTTTTCGTCATCGCCCGCGTTCGGGCCCTTCTGATTGATGAAGGTGTCGATCGCGACGGCGGTTTTGCCGGTCTGGCGGTCACCGATGATCAGCTCGCGCTGACCGCGGCCCACGGGCACCAGCGCGTCAATCGCCTTGAGACCGGTCTGCACCGGCTCGGAGACGGATTCGCGCGGGATGATGCCCGGCGCTTTCACTTCGACGCGGCGGCGTTCGGTCGTGTCCAGTGGGCCCTTGCCGTCGATCGGGTTGCCAAGCGCATCAACCACGCGGCCGAGCAGGCCCTTGCCGACCGGCACGTCGACGATGGTGCCGGTGCGCTTGACCACGTCGCCTTCCTTGATCTCGGCGTCCGAGCCGAAGATCACGACGCCGACGTTATCGGCTTCGAGGTTCAAGGCCATGCCCTGCACCCCATTGGCGAATTCGACCATCTCGCCCGCCTGCACCTGATCGAGCCCGTGGATGCGGGCAATCCCGTCGCCCACGCTGAGCACGGTGCCGGTTTCGCTGACTTCGGCCTCGGTGCCGAAATTGGCGATCTGGTCCTTGATGACCTTCGAGATTTCTGCGGCACGGATTTGCATGGTTCTTCCTTTAAGCCTTCATGGCTTGAGCAAGCGAGTTGAGACGGGTGCGGATCGAGGCATCGATGCGCTGCGATCCGATGGTGACGATAAGCCCGCCGAGAAGGTCAGGATCGACCGCGGCGGTGAGCATGACAGTGCGGCCTTCGCGCGCGGTCAGCTTGGTCTTAAGCGCGGCGAGCTGATCCGCGCTGAGCGGGTGCGCGCTGGTCACGGTGGCGGTCACTTCGCCGCGCTGGGCCGCAGCAATCGCCTTGAACGCGGTGATGATCGCAGGCAGCTTGGACAGGCGACGGTTGACAGCGAGCACGCCGAGGAAATTGCTGGTCAGCGGCGACAGCTTGAGCATCTGCGCCACTGCCGCCATCGCCGTGCCCTGCACATCGCGCGCAAGTTCGGGGTTTGTGGTCAGCGCGGCCAGATCCTGCGATTCGGCGAGTGCAGCAGCCAGCGTCTCGCAATCGCTCTCGACCGCGGTCACGGTGCCGTTCTCGGCGGCGAGTTCGAACAAGGCCGAGGCATAGCGTCCAGCGAGGCTAGCCTTGATACCGGCGGAAATATCCACGCGCGTGAAATCCTCTTGCGAAGCTTCAAAGGGGTCATGCTTGGGCCTTGGGAGCGGGGTGTGCGCAATGGCTGCCTGCCAAGGTTGGCGTGCGCCTAGCAATTGATTCCCGATGGTGCAAGCTGCGAGGGGACGGAATTGTGCGGGTGCGAAGCGAAAGAGGGTGGGAAGGAACGATCCTCAGGGCCGCGCGATCGCGACGCGCTCCGCCTCTGAGGCCTGGTAGTCGAGATAGCGAAGCACTATCCTTCCGGAAACGAGCAGCACCAGAACCGCGGCGATAAGCACGATCCATCTCTTGCGGGTCACTTCGCCATCGACTTCGCCATACAGGAATACACCAGCCTCTCATTCGGCCGCTCGGGCAACTTTGCGATCAGCGCCGATTGCTGTTCGCCAAGCGTGCGTGCACCGTCGTCGACCCCGCAAGCAGGCGGCGTATAGCCAGCGCGCAGCGCGCGGGCTTCGGAAAGTGCTGCCTGGCCCAGAAGATAGCGGTCAGTGCGCAAGGTGCGGGTCGCCGGATCATAGGTGTTGACCGCGATCGCCGCATCCTCCTGCGCCGCGAACACCCGCGCCCATTCGCCGCCTTGGCCAAGTCCATACTGGGTGCGCCCATTGACGCAGCCATCCGCCGACCAAGCGAAGGCGACATCATCGGTGCGGGCGCTGGTGACGCGGCTGCGATCGGGCACGAAGGTGCAGATCAGCGCGCCCTCGGCGGCGCGCGCGGTGCTGTCGCCGGCCGGAGCCTCGCCGCCTTCGGCCTTGGCGACGGCGGCATCGACGCGGTTCTCGATCTCGGTGAGGCCGGGGCGGGTGATCCACAAGGCCACCGCCGCGATCAGCGCCGCGCCAGCGACCACCGCCGCGATCACCGCCTGCTTGCGCCGCGCCGTGTCATTCCGCCACAGCAACGCCGCACAGCCGCCGCCCACGCCTACGAGCAGCGCGATCAGCGCCAGCGCCATGCGGTTTTCGCGCTCGCCCAGCACCGCCATTTGCGCGCTCAGGCGCGCCTTTTCGCGCACCTCGCGGGAGGCTTCGGCGCGGCTTGCCAAGCGGTCGCGGGCCAGAGATTGCTCGGCTTCGAGCCGCTGGCGCTCTTCGGCGTTGAGCTCGTCGATCGATCGGCACGGGAGCGTGTTGGTGATCGGCTCCACCCCGAGATTGCGTAAGAAGGGCTGCAATTCGCGCAAGCTCACCGCGAAGTAGAACTCCGCATCGCCGCCGCTTGAATCTGCGCTGAAGCTGTTGACCCCTATCACCCGCCCGCACGGATCGAGCAGCGGCCCGCCCGAATTGCCGCGCGCGATCGGTGCGGTGTGGAGGATGGTGTCGAACTGCCGTGAAGGCCGCTCGCCCGACAGGAACCCGCGCGATTTCACTGGCGGCTGGGCGCGAAAGATATCGGCGATGCTCAGCCCCTGCGCCAGATCGACATTCATCGGATAGCCGACCGCCCACACTTCGCCGAGATTGCCGCTCACCTTTCCCGCCAGCGCTAGCGGGGGTAGGCGCAAGCCCCCCTCCTTGGCGCTGGCAATCTCCAGCAGCGCCAGGTCATTGCGCGGCGAGACCCCGATCACCCGCGCAAACGCGCCGCCTTCACCCTCGGCCGGGACGATACCGATGCGCAGCGTATCGTCCTGCAAGGCTTCATTGACGACATGGGCGTTGGTGACGATCTGCGTCGCGCTGATCGCAAAGCCGGTGCCGTGGCTGATCGGGACGGGCTGGCCGTCTTCCTCGCCGATGATCACCACGCGAACGACGCCGCGCGCCGCTGCCTCGACATCGCCGGGATCGGCCAGCGCGGGGGCGGCGAGCAGGGCGAGGATGAGCGCCACGAGGGCGCGGAGGGTCTGCGACATGGGGCGGCTTATAGCGGCTTTTCTGAGCCATGCGACATTGAACGCAAACACCGGGGGTGCGGCAGGCGTGCCGGTGTGGCAGAGTGTTTCACGTGAAACATTCTAAGAACATCACCGATGAGGATCGCTGGCGGATCGCGCTGGCCAAGGACCGGCGGTTCGACGGCGCGTTTGTGACCGGCGTCCATTCGACCGGGATCTATTGCCGCCCAAGCTGTCCGGCGCGGGTGCCGCTGCGCAAGAATGTGCGGTTCTATGCCAATGCGGCAGATGCACAGAAGGCGGGGCTAAGACCCTGTAAACGCTGCTCTCCTGACACCCAAAGCGCCGAGGAGACCTGCGTGCTCGCCGCCATCGCCGCGATCCGCGCAGAAGGCGCGATGACGCTGGAGGCGCTGGCCGATCTCACCGGCTATGCCCCGACTCACTTCCAACGCCTGTTCAAACGCACCGTCGGCCTCTCCCCCGCCGCCTTCGCCAAGGCTTTGCGTGAGGAGCGGGTGCGCGCGGCTTTGAGCGGGGGCCTAGGGGTGACCGAGGCCTTGGCTAGCGCGGGCTACGGCGGGCCTAAACAGTTCTACGCAGAGACGAAAGGCAGGCTGGGCATGGCCCCGAGTGATTGGAGCAAAGGCGGTGCGGGCCGCGTGGTGCATTGGGCGGTGTCAGCGACTTCGCTCGGCCCGATGCTGGTGGCGGCGACCGAGAAGGGCGTGTGCTGTCTGGCGTTCGGTGAGGGCGAGGCGGAATTGCAGGCGCGCTTTCCGCGGGCCGATCTGGTCGCGGCTGGCGATGACTTCCGCGATTTGTTCGCGTCTGTCGTCGAGGCGGTCGAGCTGCCGGGGCCGGGCAGCGCCGCGATCCCGCTCGATGTGAAGGGCACCGCCTTCCAGCAGCGCGTCTGGGAAGAACTGCGCCGCATCCCTTCGGGCGAGACGCGCTCCTATGGTGAGTTGGCAGCGGCACTCGGCAACCCCAAGGCGAGCCGCGCGGTGGGCGGGGCGAATGGGGCTAATCATGTCGCGGTGCTGATCCCCTGCCACCGGGTGATTGCGTCGGATGGAACGCTGGGGGGATATGCTTACGGGCTGGCGATCAAAGCGGAGTTGTTGCGGCGCGAGGGAGTTTGAGGGTCTTCCTGCAGCGCCAAGATTAAATCCTTG
>JBBQWH010000101.1:0-7430 GCA_038210785.1 Sphingomonadales bacterium
GGGGGGGCGGGCGGACGCGGCGCTAAACGCGCCGCTCGTGGGGGGGCGGGGGCCGATTTACCGCGCTTTCAGAAAGATCTGGGCGAGCGCCTCGGGGCCGCAAGCGACGGGTACGGCCACAAGCGAGCACGAGGCCGGGGCGCAGGCGCGGTTGGGCGCCATCACGCCGCCCGCACGCCAGGCGCTGCTACTGACCACGCTCGAGGAATTCACCCCCGCCGAGGCCGCTGCAATCCTCGATCGCACACCGGCAGAGATCGAAACGCTGGTTGCCGCAGCGACCGCCGCAATCGACCGCGAGCAGGCCACCACGGTGCTGATCATCGAGGACGAACCGCTGATCGCGATGCAGTTGGAAGACCTTGTCTCCGGGCTTGGTCACAGTGTCAGCGGCACCGCGGCGACCCGCACCCAGGCGCGTGCGGCGGTGGCCGAGGCGATGCCCGGGCTGGTGCTGGCCGACATACAGCTGGCCGACGGGTCATCAGGGCTTGATGCGGTCGATGATATCCTCAGCCTGGCAGCGATGCCGGTGATCTTCATTACCGCCTATCCCGAACGCCTGCTCAGCGGCGACCGGCCCGAACCGACCTATCTCGTCACCAAGCCATTTCAGGAAGCCACTGTGCGCGCCGCGATCAGTCAGGCGCTATTCTTCGGTTCGACACGGCCACTGGGCTAACTCCCAAATCGATCGTTCTGAGCTTGCCCGAAGACTGTTTTTTTTGATGCTCGCAAGCGCCCAGAATTGGAAGAACGGCCCTTCGACGAGCTCAAAGCGGACGGGCGCGGAAGATACCAAGCCTAAGCATTCCTCACCCCCGCTCGCTCTCCTTCTCACGGATGCGGAAGCCAGTCGGGCGGCGGACAGGCACGCGCAGCACGCAGCGCACCCCGGTGACCGCGAAATCGAGCTTCACCGGTTGGCGCAGTTCGTGCGCAACCACTTTCTCAATCAGTTCGGTGCCGAACCCGCGGCGGCGCTCGCCCGCGTCTGCCACTGGCGGGCCGCCGACCTCCTGCCATTCGACCTCGGCCCATGCGGTCTCGCCAGAGCGCTCTGGTACGCGTTCATCGCCCCTGCGCCAGCTGATCGTAACCTTGCCGCCCGCCACGCTCAGCGCGCCATATTTAGCAGCGTTGGTGGCAAGTTCGTGCACCGCTAGCCCGAAGGACAACGCATCATTGGGCGCCAGCTCAAGATCCGGGCCATCCAGCATGATCGTATCGTCGATCGCGACCCGAAAATGCTGCAACTCCGCCTCGATCACCGCGCGGATCGGGGTGGTGCCCCAGTCGGTCACGGTCAGCAGGTCATGCGTGGCCGAAAGCGCGCGGATACGGCCTTCGAGACTATCGGCGAAATCATCCAGACCGCTTGCCCGGCGGCGGGTCAGAGAGAGGATCGAGAGCACGTTCGCCAGCGTGTTCTTGACCCGGTGGTTCAATTCGCGGGTCAGCGAATTGCGGATCGAATGTTGTTCCTCAAAAAACGCCAGCCGCGTCTGATCCTCGAACGCCTGCTGGGTCAGCAGCCGGGCGAGCAGCATCAACAGGCTTGCCAGCGCCAGTCCGAACATCAGCGTCACCATCGACAGCGGGGAAAGCACCTGCATGTTGGACGCCTCGATCACCAGCATCAGCTTGCGATCGGCGATGGTGACTTCCTGCTGCATCGTCTCGCTCGTCTCAGCGCTGATCGAGTTTGCGACCAGCAAGTGCCCCGTGCTCGCCTCGCCGTCGTAAAGCCTGACACCGAATCGGCCCTGCCCCTCGCGGTCGATCGCGGCATCGAGGAACTCGCGTGCGCGGAACGGGGTATAGACAAATCCCGCAAGGCTCGGATCGCCGGGCTGGCCCCTGATTTCATCCCCGGTCCCAGCTCCGGCACCAGCCATGCGGAACACTGGCATGTAGATCGCAAAAGCGGGCGCGGTGCCGCTGGTCTCCTGCACCAGCACGATCCGGCCCGAAGCGGCGGGGCGCAGCGTCAACTCGGCCTCGGCCATCGCCGCAGCGCGGGCAGGGTCGGAATACATGTCGTAGCCGAGCGCGCGGCGGTTGATCGCAGAAACGGGCGCGAACATCGTCACCGGCGCGATTCGGCCAGTGCCGGCCGGGGTGGGAAAGATATCGGGGAAGGCCGGCTGGCGCGCTCGGGCATTCGCCATGAAGGCAGGCAAGTCGCGCGCCTCGATCACCGGGACCCAGCCAATCCCCTCCGCACCCGAATAATCGGTGTTGAGTTTTAACGCGCGCACGAATTGGTCGAAGGTTTCGGGGCTGACAGCATCGAGGCTCGAAAACAGTGCCGCTCCGGCTCGCAGGTAGGAAGCAAAGCTGCTGCCGCTTCGGTCAAGCGCGGCGGCGACGCCTTGAGCATATTCACGCATCACCGCGCGTTCGCGGGCGCGGGCGTTGCTCTCGATCGCGAACACGCTGAGCGCCGTGATTGCGGCGATCGCAAGGAAAATCAGCAGCGGCACCGCGCGCGGAAAAAGCACCAGCCAACGCCGCGCCCGCACCGAAGGAGGCGGCGGCGGCGCGCCGGCGGGTCCGCCCACCCGGGCTTGGTCGGCATTGGGGCTGAAAGCGATGCGATCGATGGTCCAAATCCAATCTAAGCCGTACCGCCGCACAGCGACCTGCGGCGGGTTTGGTTTCGGGCGGAACCAAACAGGTAGCGCATCGTTCCCACTTTGTCCAAACCCCGCTTTTGAGATTATCGGCCAAACGTCTTGGCGAAGCATGACGGAAGCGGCGGCGAAGTCGCGGGGGGCACTGAGCCGGAATCAGGACAGCGGGATTAGGGATAACCGAGAGCATGGCCTCGACTAGCAGATACAGCGATCGCGGCAGGGCAAGCAGCCAGCAACGCCGTAGCCCGGAATGGGCCGACGGTCTGAAGCAGCTGTATGATTCGGTGGTTGAAGAAGCCCTGCCCGACAGCTTTCAGGATCTGCTCGACCAGCTCGACACAGTCGATCCCGATCGCGGCACGCTCGGTGCGGCACTGTCGCCCGGAAAACCCGCCAATGAGCGATGAGCGCCCGCGCGGAGAAACCCGGTCGGCCACCGAAAAGTCCGATTTCAAGCGCGAACTGACCAACGTGGTCCCGCACCTACGCGCCTTTGCGCGCGGTCTGTGCGGTCGACCCGATCTCGCCGATGATCTGGTGCAGGAAACGCTGCTGAAGGCGTGGGCGGCGCAGGAGCGATTCGAACCCGGCACCTCGATGCGCGCCTGGACCTTCGTGATCTTGCGCAACGCCTATCTCACCGACATGCGCCGCAATCGGTTTCGCGGCGAGTATGACGAGGGCGTGGCCGAACGCATTCTCACGGCGCCTGCAGGGCAGGAAGAACCAATCCATTTGAGCGACCTGCACCGCGCGCTGTTGACGCTCCCGGCTGAACGGCGCGAGGCGTTGCTGCTGGTGGGCGCGGGCGGATTTTCCTACGAGGAGGCTGCACAAATCTGCGGTTGCGCGGTTGGCACGATCAAAAGCCGGGTGGGCCGCGCGCGCGCCGCGCTTACCGAAATGCTCGCACAAGGCAACATTCCGCGCCGCTCAACCGACGACCAGATCGCCCACCGCGCGATTCTGGAAGAGTTGGACATGGTTGCCGCGGGCAACGGGGTGAGTTCGCGGGGGTAAACTTCTCCCCTCCCCGTGGGGAGGGGTTGGGGGTGGGGGTTCGGCATCAGCAGGCGTCGTACACCCATCCCCAACCCTTCCCTCAAGGGAAAGGGGGCGTGTTGCGCCAAGCATCCTCTGCCACAAATCGGAAAAAAGCCCGAGGCATCTCTGCCCCGGGCCCTCTTTTACTCCGATCCCGCAAAAATCAGGCGTAAGTCCACACCGTGCCGCGTGCGAGGTTTTCGCTGGCGAAGGCCCAGTTGAGCTTGTTCTCTACCACGGCATCCAGATAGGCCGGACGCTTGTTCTGGTGATCGAGGTAATAGGCGTGCTCCCACACGTCGAGCACCATGAGCGGGTTGAAATCACTGTCGGCCAGCGTGTCGGCATCGTGGGTTTCCTCGATGCTGAGCGTGCCATCCTTTTCGGCCAGCCACACCCAGCCGCTGGCGAAGTGGCCAACGCCGCGATCCTTCAGCTGCTGCTTGAGCGCATCGACCGAACCGAACGCGGCGTCGATCTTGGCGACCAGCTCGTCCGAAGGCGAGGTGGTGGCGGGCGCCATCGAAGCCCAGTAGAACGCGTGGTTCCAAGTCTGCGCCGAGTTGTTGAACAGGCCCTTGTTGCTCCCGCGCGAGGCGGCAACGATCGCTTCAAGCGAGGCATCGGCGTGCGGCGTGCCTTCGATCGCGGCGTTCATCTTGTCGAGATAAGTCTGGTGGTGCTTGCCGTAGTGGAACGACAGAGTCTCGGCCGAGATGGCGGGCTCAAGCGCGGTGTCGTCGTAGGGCAGCGGGGAAAGTGCAAAGGCCATAAATGCTCCGGGTTGGGGTGGTGAAACCAGTTGTATAGCAAGAACGCAGATGAGCGCGAAGGGTTGCAGCTTTAAGTCGCTGCTGTGTTGTGGGCGGTCTCGGCCGATGCCTCCGCGGGCTGGGCCGCACGGTCAACCGCGCTGGTGACCGCGACATTCATGGTGACATTGCCGAGCGTGCGCATCAGATCGGGCAACATCTCGACCGCGACCAGCAGTGCCAGCGGCTCCACGGGCACGCCCATCGCCAGCGCAATCGGGCCGATCGAGACGACAAAGCTGATGGAACCGGGCAGGCTAACCGCGCTGAGACTGATCACCGAGGCGATGAGAATGCCCGCGATCGCCACTGTCAGCGGCACCTCGACCCCGGCGAGCGCGACGATGTAATAGACCACCGCAAGGTTCATCGCTGCGCTGGTCGCGCGGAACACCACCACCGCCAGCGGCAGCACGAATTCGGCGGTCGAAGCGCGCAGCCCCAGCCGCCCGGCGCTGTCGAGCATCGCAGGCAGGCTGGCGAGCGAGCTTTGGGTTGACAGCGCCACCGCCTGCGCGGGCAGCATCGCCCGGGCAAAGCGCACCAGGCCGATCCGCCCACCAAGCACCGCGACTCCATAGGCCAGCGCCAGCACGAAGGTGCCCATTGCGGTCACGGTCAGCACATAGTGGCCAAGCGCCGCAAACGCCCCGCCCCCGCTCTGAACCCCGACGCCGAACGCCAGCGCGAACACGCCGACGGGCGCGATGCCCAGCACCCAGCCGATGATTAGCAGCATCGCATTGCCAAGCGCGTGGAAGAAGCCCAGCAACCGCTCGCCCTGATCTTCCGGCAACCGGGTGATGGCGACTGCGAACATCACGAAGAACAGCGTTAGCGGCAGCATTGCGGTGTCGGCGGCGGCGGCGATGATGTTGGGCGAGACCAGCGACGCCATGAAGTCGAGCACGCCCGGTACCTCGCCCACCTCGGCCGGGGTCTGGGCGAGGAACGCGCTCGCGCCTTGCGGCACCGGAAACGCGCGCAGCAACGCCGGCATCGCCGCCGTGGTGAACGCACCGCCCGCCAGCTGTGCCGCGACCAGGATCACCAGCATTCGCCGCGCGACCGTGCCGACCCGCGCGGCGAAAATCATCTGCGCCAGCCCCAACACCAGCAGCGCTGCGACCAACGGGATGATCGTCATCTGCAAGGCGCGCAGCCACAGCCCGCCGATCAGCCCGGCGACATCGCTCACCCCCTGCGGCGCGCCCATCGCCGCCCCGGCGATGCCGGCCAGAAGCCCACCGATCAGCGCCGCAAAGGTCAGCGCCACCGGCAAGCGGATCGATACCAGCGCGTACTTGCCCTGTCCGGCGGTGCCACCTGCAGCTTGGCCCGGGTTCTCACTTTCCAGCAATCTCGTATCCCTTATGTCGCAAGTTGTGTCGGAAGTTGTGTGGGCAGCTTGCCCTTCCCTTTGCGCGATAACCGCGCCAGAAGCGCGGCACAATCAAACCAGATTAGGGACAGGCGATTTCATGGCACGCAAGCTGTTCGGAACCGACGGAATCCGGGGCCGCACCAATACCGGCGCGATGACCGCGGCCACCGCGATGCGGGTCGGGCAGGCGGCGGGCACATACTTTGTGCGCGGCGGGCACCGGCACCGGGTGGTGATCGGCAAGGACACCCGGCTATCGGGCTATATGATGGAAAGCGCGTTGGTGGCGGGGTTCACCAGCGTGGGCATGGACGTAATCATGACCGGCCCGCTCCCCACGCCTGCGATTGCACTGCTCACCCGCGAAATGCGCGCCGATCTCGGCGTGATGATCTCGGCCAGCCACAACCTGTTTGCCGATAACGGGATCAAGCTGTTCGGCCCCGACGGGTTCAAGCTGTCGGACGAGGCGGAGGCCGCGATCGAGGCGCTGATGGCGGTCGAGCCCACGCTCGCACCCGCTGAACGCATCGGCCGCGCGCGCCGGATCGAGGATGCGCGCGGGCGCTATATCCACGCGGTCAAGCAGTCGGTCAGTGCCGAGGTGCGGTTCGATGGCCTCAAGGTGGTGGTCGATTGCGCGCACGGCGCGGCCTATCAGGTGGCGCCGTCAGCGATCTGGGAGCTGGGCGCAGACGTGGTGGCGCTCGGCGTGAACCCCAATGGCACCAACATCAATGACGGGGTCGGATCGACCGCGATTGCCGCGCTTCAGGCCAAGGTGGTCGAGGAGGGCGCAGATATCGGCATTGCCTTGGACGGTGATGCCGACCGGCTGATCGTGGTGGACGAGACCGGACGCGCGGTCGATGGCGATCAGATCATGGCGCTGATCGCTACCCGGATGCACCAGAAAGGCGCGCTCACCGGCGGCGGGATCGTGGCGACGGTGATGAGCAACCTCGGGCTCGAACGCTATCTTGCCAGCATCGGCTTGACGCTGGCGCGCGCCAAGGTTGGCGATCGCTATGTGCTCGAAATGATGAAGGCGGGCGGGTTCAATGTCGGCGGCGAGCAATCGGGGCACATGATCCTGCTCGATCACGCCACCACCGGCGATGGCACAGTGGCGGCGCTGCGGGTGCTGGCGAGCCTGGTGCGATCGGGCAAGCGCGCGAGCGAGTTGCTCCATGTGTTCGATCCGGTGCCGCAGTTGCTCAAGAACGTGCGCTATGACGGCGGAGCGCCGCTGGAGAATGACCACGTCAAGGCGGTGATCGCCGAGGCCGAGCAGGCGCTGGCCGGCAAAGGCCGATTGGTCATCCGCCCATCCGGCACCGAGCCCGTAATCCGGGTCATGGCCGAAGGCGATGATCAGCGGCAGGTAGAACAGGTGGTCGATGCCATCTGCGAAGCCGTGCGCGCGGCGGTCTAAGGAGGAACAATCCGATGCTCGAAATGCGCCCCGATTGCGAAACCTGCGGCGTGCTCCTGCCGGCCGATGCGCCCGGCGCCTTCATCTGCTCGTTCGAGTGCACCTATTGCGCCCAT
>JBBQWH010000102.1:0-7037 GCA_038210785.1 Sphingomonadales bacterium
TCCGTAAGAAGAGCAATTCAGAATACGCTTTTCTTGCTGAGATGATGTTCTGGGAAAAGTATCTGCTCGGGAAATAATCAGCCGGCCCGCGCGAGGCGCTGGAGCCGCTCCAGCGCCTCGCCGCGCCGGTCCCACGGCACAAGCAGGTGATCGTGGTGGAAAGCCGCAACGACATTGCAGGCGATGCCCGCTTCGGCGATTGCGGCGGCGACCGCTGCGGTGAGGCCGATGCCTTCCAGCGCGGAATGCACCGTCAAGGTGATGCGGGCGAAGGCGGCACCCTCCCCCGGTCCGGCGACGATCGCGGTGGTGCCCTCGTCCTCGCGGACCAAGGCGAATGCATCAGGGGGCGGCGCGCCTTCCACCAGCACGAACCGCCACGGATCGGGGTGCAGCACCGGGGCGAGGCCCGCCAGCATCCCCGCAAGGTCGCTGACCGGCGCCGCGTTCATTACAGGATATACTTCGAAAGGTCGGTGTTGCCCGCCAGCCCCGCCAGCCGCTCGCGCACATAGGCAGCGTCGACCGTCACGGTCTCACCATTCAAATCCTCGGCCTCGAAGCTGATTTCCTCCAGCAGCCGCTCCATCACCGTCTGTAATCGCCGCGCGCCGATGTTCTCGATGCTGGCGTTCACTTGCGCGGCGATCCGGGCGATTTCGGCCACCGCGTCTGCGGTGATTTCGAGCGTCACGCCTTCAGTGCCGAGCAACGCCTTGTACTGCGCCACCAGATTGGCGCGGGTCTCGCTCAGGATCCGAACGAAATCGGCCTCGGTCAGCGCGCGCAGTTCAACCCGGATCGGCAGGCGGCCCTGCAATTCGGGCAGCATGTCCGAAGGCTTGGCCACGTGGAACGCGCCCGACGCGATGAACAGCACGTGGTCGGTTTTCATTGGGCCATATTTGGTCGCCACAGTGGTGCCTTCGATCAGCGGGAGCAGATCGCGCTGCACCCCTTCACGGCTGACGCTCCCGCCGCGCACATCGGACACGGCAATCTTGTCGATCTCGTCGAGGAACACGATCCCGTTGGTCTCCGCGTTCGCCAGTGCGACGCGCGCGACATCGTCCTGATCGAGGTGTTTGTCTGCCTCCTCGTCAACCAGCCGGTCCCATGCATCGGGCACGCGCAGCTTCTGGCGGCGAGTGGCTTTGCGGCCCAGCGCCTTGCCCATCATGTCGCTGAGGTCGATCATCCCCATCTGGCTGCCCATATTGCCCATATCGAACGGGGCCGACGGGGTATCGCGCACCTCGATCTCAACCTCGACATCATTCATCGCGTTCTGGACAATCCGCTGGCGAAAGCTCTCGCGCGTGGCTTCGGAGGCGTTGTCGCCCACCAACGCGTTGAGCAGCCGCTGCATCGCTGCCTCGGACGCTGCCTCGCGCACCTTTTCGCGGCGGCGTTCCTTTTCCAGCCGGATCGCTTCTTCGACCAGATCGCGGGCGATCTGTTCGACATCGCGCCCGACGTAGCCGACTTCGGTGAACTTGGTTGCCTCAACCTTGATGAACGGTGCTTCGGCGAGCTTTGCCAGCCGCCGGCTGATCTCGGTCTTGCCGCAGCCCGTCGGCCCGATCATCAGGATGTTTTTGGGCGTCACTTCATCGCGCAGGTCAGCGCCCAGCCGCTGGCGCCGCCAGCGATTGCGCATCGCCACCGCGACCGCGCGCTTGGCATCGGCTTGGCCGATAATGTGTTCATCAAGGGCAGCGACGATCGCCTTGGGGGTGAGCGATTGGGTAGCGGGAATGTCCATCATGTCCTTACAGGGCTGAAGCCTGATGCTCATGTGGCGAGCGCACCCGCCGGTTCAAGGCCGCAGTCATAGGGCGCTCGACATAGGCAAAGAACAGCCAGCTGGCAGCAAGGGTGGCGGCCAGCCCGCTGACGAGGTAGTCCCAAGGCCCCGCATCGAAGAACGGCAACTGGCCCCATAACCATAACCAGAACCACGCGACCGGCACGTGCAGCAGGTAGACCGCATAACTCATGTCGCCCGCCGCGATGACTGCCCGCGGCGCGGGCAGCGCCAGCGGTCCGCCCAGCACCGCCAGCGCCAGCAGCAGCGCGGGCAACCCGCACCAGGCGATGTAATCGAAGCCCATTGCGATGCCCCCCGGCGGGGCGATCAGCGTCATCGCAGGGATCAGCGCCGCAAGCACGCCCAGCCGCACCCAGCCGGGCACGCGCCCCCCGCGCATCCGCCACAGCGCTAGCGCCATCCCAGCAATGAACATCAGCAGCACCGGGCGGGTCAGTGCAAACAGCAGGGCATTCTCGGGCGGAACCGCGGTTCCCGCCAGCACCAGTCCGGCCAAAACTGCGGCGGTCGCGGCAATCCCTCGGACGCGTCCGAGCCCGAGGAACAGGCCGAACACGGTGTAGAAAGCCATCTCGTAAAACAGCGTCCAGCCGACCCACAGGAACGGCAGCGGGCGCAGGCTCCCATCATCGGGCCAGTACGGGAGCAGCACCAGCGATTTGAGGAACGTCGCCGGGTCGATCGGCTGCGGCTGGATGGTGAGGAATATCCCTGCCAACATGAGCGTGGCAAGCCAGTAAGGCGGCATGATGCGGTTGAACCGGCGCCGCCAAAACCGCCCGCTGGCGCCGGGCTGACCGAAAGCGCGCTCCGAAGCGATCACCATGACATAGCCCGAAACGATGAAGAACAGCATCACCGCTATCTGCCCGGCAAGGCCTCCGCTTTGCGCAACTGCCAGCCCCGGCCCGATATAATCGGCGAAGGCATAGGCGAAGTGGATCACGGCAACAGTCGCGGCGGCGACCGCGCGCAGCAATTGGATCGCGGCGAGCTTTGCGCTATCCGCCGGGGCGGCCTCCTGCACCATCTCGCCGTTAATCGCCCCGCTCCCTCGCGCGCGTCTGCGCCTTGCGGGGCGCGCCTTGGGGGATGCGAATAGGGCTAAACCGTCTCGACCGTCAAATTGCCGTTGGTAAACACGCAGATCTCGGCCGCGACTGCCATGGCCTTGCGCGCGATGGTCTCGGCGTCGGTTTCGTAATCGGCAATCGCGCGGGCGGCGGCGAGCGCGAAATTTCCACCCGATCCGATCGCGGCAATATCGCCCACCGGTTCAAGTACATCGCCATTGCCGGTCAGTACCAGCAGCGTGTCCTTGTCGGCGACGATCATCAGCGCCTCGAGATTGCGCAGGTACTTGTCGGTGCGCCAGTCCTTGGCCAGTTCCACCGCGGCGCGCATCAATTGGCCCGAATGCTGCTCGAGCTTCTTTTCGAGCCGCTCGAACAGGGTAAAGGCATCAGCAGTCGCGCCGGCAAAGCCCACCACAACGCTTCCGTCACCGATGCGGCGTACCTTCCTGGCATTGGGTTTCATCACGGTGTTGCCCATCGACACCTGCCCATCGCCCGCGATAACGGTCTTCCCGCCGCGCTTGACGCCGATGATGGTGGTACCATGCCACTGGATAAGGCCGTGGCTCGCCGGATCGTTGCTCATACCTGCAGATATGGCGAGTGCCTTGGGAGGATCAAGCCGCGTTTGACCCTAAGCCTACGGCCCGCCCGGGCCGCCCCCGCCGGGCAAGCCGCCGCCGCCGACCTGCCCGATATTGCCGAACAGGTCCTCAAGAAACCCGCGCTCGCGCCCGAGCGTCGGCGTCTTGTCGCCATTGGGATCGAGGAACACCACCTGATCCAAACCGCTGCGACCAACTTCGGTCACCCGGCCCGCCGCATCGAACTTGACCGCAAGCACGGAGTGTTCGCGGATGCGAGGACGATTGAACGGGCGTTGGCCGGTAATGCTGGAGACATAATACCAAGTCGGCGCGCCATACTGGCTCGTGAAGGTCGGGCGTCCAAGCGTCCCTTCGACCGATTGCTGATTGTCGATGCGCGGCTGGATCGAATCCATCAGCAGCGGATCGACAATATAACCGCGCGATTCGCGGATCGCGGTGCAGCCCGACAACATCGCCAGCGCCGCCGCCAGCGCCGCCGCCGCGCGCATTGCGCGCCAGCCTGAATTTGCCATGCTGCTTGCGTTTATCTGCGCCAAACCGTGTCTGTCCCGTCCTGTATCGCGCCGCTGCGCTCTTGTCCCTTGGGGCCGTTGCTTTAAGGGGCTAGGCGCAAGCTTGCAACGCACCATATGGCAAGTCGGTGGCGCAGCCGGGTTGAACCGCGGTTGAACGCATCCGCGCTTCGAGTGTTGCCGTAAGGAGCATGGGGACCGTAACGCGCATGGGACCCCCGCATTACCCGCTTGTCTGCACCTGCGCGAAAGGCATAACCACATCATGTCCTTCCTCTCCCGCCTGCTCGGAACCGCCCCTGACCCGCGCGAAAGCATGGTTCCGCTGTGGCACCGCGTGATCGAATTGGCGCGCGACCGCGACTATTACGCCGAATGCGGCGTGGCGGATTCGATTGCCGGACGGTTCGACATGATCACTGCGGTGCTGAGCGCGGTGATGGTGCGGATCGAGGCATCCGAAATGCGGTCGGAAAGCGCGCTGCTGGCGGAATTGTTCGTGGAGGATATGGACGGGCAATTGCGCGAATTCGGGGTCAATGACGTGGTCGTCGGCAAGCGCATCGGCAAGTTGATGAGCGTGCTGGGCGGGCGGCTTGGCGCCTATCGCAGCGCGCTCAATGCGGGCGATCTGGAAAAGCTTACCGGCGCGGTGCAGCGCAATGTCACCTTTACAGGCGAGGCTGACGAGGCTGTAAAAGCGGCGCTCGTGGCCGAGCGGCTGATGAAGCTTTCGCAGCGGCTGGCCCGCTTCAGTGACGCCGAAATGTTGAAGGCGAGCGCGATCTGGTGAGCGAAATGCCGCCTCCGCCTGAGCTGACCCGCATGGTCAAGGCGCGTCCCTTGCCCGCCGGGCCGGTCGTA
This sequence comes from Sphingomonadales bacterium, assembly GCA_038210785.1. Taxonomy (GTDB): domain Bacteria; phylum Pseudomonadota; class Alphaproteobacteria; order Sphingomonadales; family Sphingomonadaceae; genus Erythrobacter. Next base: position 4,895 of record JBBQWH010000102.1, read on the forward strand.
ATTGCGGCCACTCCAGAGGAGCGCGCAGCGTTGGCGGCGCGGTTCGGCTTGGGCGCGGTGAGTGCCTTGCGCGCCGAAGTCGCGCTCGAACAGAAGCCCCGCGCGATCCGGGCGACCGGGCGGCTGCGCGCCGCTATCATGCAGCCCTGCGCGATCAGCGGCGACGACTTCCCGGTCACCATCGACGAGCCCATCGATCTGCGCTTTGTCGAGGACAGCGGGCGGGAGATGACCGAGGACGAAGCGGCTGAAATCGAGCTCGAAGCCGATGATTGCGACGAGATCGCCTTCACCGGCGAGATGTTCGATCTGGGCGAAGCGGTGGCGCAAACGCTCGGCCTTGGAATCGATCCCTATGCCGAAGGGCCGGGCGCCGAAGCGGCGCGGGCAGCGGCGGGGATCGTGGCCGAGCGCGAGCAGAACGGGCCGATGGCGGCAATGCTGGCTGCGCTCAAGAAGGAATAGCGCCGCCAATGTTTTACATGAAACATGGGCCTAAGGGGGGTCTAACGGGGGTCTAAGAGGGGTCTAGCCGGGGTCTAGCGGGCCCCGCGGGATCGAGCTTAGCGTCCGGTTTCAGGCCTTCCGCTGGCTGACGGGAATGACTGGAATTGGGTGGATTGCTGAAGGTCGGCTTCTGCTCCCTTGTTGGGCGGGCGCAGAGAGGACTGAGTATCCTAGCATACTTAGTCCACTTGGCGTTCCAGCCACCGCTGGGCGTAGGCGACAGGGTCTGCTTCATCGGCCGGAATGCGGATATCGGGCGCGATGCCATCTGGGTCGACCGGGTCGCCCGGTAGCCGCATCGAGCGCGAGGTCGCCCAGAACACCTGATACCGCCCCGACGGCGCCGCCATGCCGACGACATTGGCGAAGTCGAGCACCCCGGCGGAGTTCTCTTTGCCGAACAGCGTCACCTTCCGGCTTTGGCGCGCTTCGAGCAGGAACTGCTCTCCGGTGCTCGCGGCGTTATCGACCAGCACCGCGACCCGCTTTGGGAAGGGGAGCACGGTGTCCAGCCGTTCGATGTAGAAAATCTCGTCGCCCCCCGGCACAAAGGTGCCGATCGCCGCAGCCATGCGCTCGACCTGCCGGTCGAGCTGCTGTGCGACCTCCGGGGCCTCGGCACGGAGTTCTTCGGCGATGGCCTTGCGCAAGGCGACGTTATCCTCGCTGGCGCGCATCTCGGCGCCGATGGAATAAATCGGGCGCGAATAGAGCAGCGGCGTCAGCGGGCCGTAGACGAAGTCTGCCCCGCCGCCGTTGTTGCGCAGGTCGATCACGAGGTTCGCGGTGGACGCGAGCGCTGCCGCATTGGCGTCCAGAATCTCCTTGAGCGGCTTAGCCCGGCTGTCGTCGAAATCGGGAATGCGCAGCCACAAGGTGTCGGGTGACAGCGCCTTCATGTACATCGTGTCGGCAGGTAATGCGCGCTCGACGAGGCCGGCATCGGGGATCGCGGGCACTTCGCGCACCCAGTTGCCCCAGTCCGTCAGGCTAAGCACGGCGCCATCGAGCAGCAGGCTCGCGCCGGTCCGGTGTTCCCCATGATCGCCGGCGCGATAGAGCATTTCGATCCCGCCATCTGCCGTTCGCGTCAGCTCGGCCTTTATCTGACCGGGGCTCCAGCCCTCTGCCGTCGTCGTCAGGACAACCGCAGAGAACGAGCCCGGTTCGCCCGGCGTGGGCAGAATTCCGAGGCGATAACGGTCACCGCCTATCTGCCAGATGCCTTCGAGCGGATCACGGGCCGCACCGCGCGCGGCGAGTTCGGCACGCACGCTGGCCTCGGTCCAAGCGAGTGAAAGGATTGCGGCAGGCGAAGATGACGATCCGGCAGCGGGCGCGGCTGCGGCGGTCAAGGCAACGCCCACATGACCATCATCAAAAAAGCTGACCCACTCGCGCAGGATCGCCGTCAGTTCTTCGGGCGCGGCATCCTTCGCGGCAATCCGCAGGCGGGCGGTGAGCCGGTCGAGCGCTGGCCGGGTCTCATCGGTGACCTTGGTATCCCAGCCGGCATAATTGAGGCGCAGCTTTTCGACGACAAAGTCGAAATCCTGCAGGTTTGGATTGCTTTCAGCAGGCGCCTGGCTTTGACCGGACGAAGAGTTCGGCAGCGAAGTGTTCTGCCCGAAGGTGG
>JBBQWH010000103.1:0-7013 GCA_038210785.1 Sphingomonadales bacterium
CGCTGCGGCTTCGGCATCGGCCTTGGCTTGCACGCGGCCGGGGGAGCCATCGGCGGCGATGTTGGCGCGGCCATCGGTCAGGATCACGAGGCTGGCGGTGCGTCCGCGCGCAACCGCTGCCTCGGCACATTCACGCGCCGCGTTCAGCCCCAGCGCGAGCGGAGTGCCGCCGCCGCCGGGCAGTTCGGACAGCGCGCGCCGGGCGCGGGTCAATGAGCGGGTGGGGGGCAGCAGCAGTTCGGCGGTGCCGCCGCGAAACGCGACCAGCGCGACTTCGGAGCGGGTGACATAGGCCTGCGCCAGCATCAGCTCGACCGCGCCCTTGGCCTCGGCCAGCCGCGCTGCCGCTGCCGAGCCGCTCGCATCGACTGCAAAGATCGTGACCCGCGCGGCGCGTTCCTCGAACCGGCGGATGCGCAGGTCTTCCTTGCGCATGATTATGGGGGAGCTGGCATCTGCGCCCAGTTCTTTGCGCCGCACCGCCTGCCACGGCACGGCGGCGCGCAGCGAATCGATCAGTGCCAGCTTCGCCCCGCCGCGCGGCATTCCGGGGCGCGCGCCAAGCGGCTTGCCGCGCGTCGCCGCCTTGCGCTTCTGCCCGGTGCCGCTGGTGGACGAGCGGCGCGGCGCATTGCCTTGGGCGAGCTGCGCCAGCAGATCGGGTGGGATCGCGGCCTTGGCGGCTTCGACCAGCAGATCCTTGAGCTCGGCTTCGCTGGGTTGCTGCTGGTCTTCGCCCTGATCAGCATCGTTCTGATCGGGAGGCGGCTGATCGGGATGCGGCTGATCGGGCGGCGACGGCTGGTCTTCGGCCTGCGGTAGCCGCGTCGCGCGCGGCGCGAGCACGAGCCGCACGGCGCTTGCCAGATCAGCCTCGATCGCCGCATCGCGCCCCGCCAGCGCTGCGAGCCCACGCGCCGCTTCGCCTGCAAAGATCAGCGCGCGCAAGCTGTCCACCCCCAGCGCTGCGGCGGTGGCGGTGAGAGCGCGCAAAGCGTCGTCATCCAGCGGAGCGACAGCAGCCACGGTCCCAGCCGCCTCTGCCAATTCCACCGCGCGCCATTGCCGCGAGGCGGCAAGATCGCAGGCGAAGGCGAGCCTTTCGGTCAGGCTGACGGGCGGGGCCTCGTCCGGCTCGGTCGCATCATCGAGCAGCGCCAGCGCGGCCTTGCCATCGTCCATCGCCTGCACCAGCCGCCCGGCGATGGTGGTATCCATCCGCTCGGCCATCCCGGCGAGCAGCGCGCCGCCTACCGCTTCCTCGATCAACCCGCGCTGGCGGATCGGCTTGCCGGCTGACAGGCTAGCGGCCAGATCGATTCCGCCGAGCAAGCGTTCATCATCGACATGGCCGGGCATCCGCCGCAGCGCCACATGGCCGCCGAGCGCCGCCACCAGCGCATCGCGCGCCGGGCTGGAGCCGCGCAGCACCATCCCGCCAAAGGTGCGCGGGGCCAGCGCAAACAGCCGCGCCGCCAGCACCGCATCATGCAGCGGATCGGCGGCGTCTTCCAAAATCATCCGAACAATTCGCCAATCGCGCGGGTGATGCGCACGGTCGAGCCGGTTTCATCGAGCACATCGCGCCGCAGCCGGTGGCGCAGGGCGGACGGCGCAATCGCGATCATGTGCTTGCGGGTGACGGTCTTTGCGCCTTCCAGCGCCGCCAGCGCGCGCGCGGCGCGCATCAGCGTAAGCTCGCCGCGCAGCCCGTCAGCGCCCACCGCTAGGCACAGTTCAGCCGCATCGCGCAGCACGTCCTCGCCCGCTTCGAGCTTGGGCAGCCGCGCCTTGCCCTTGGCCACGCGTTTCAGGATCTTGGCGTCATCGCCCGCCCAGCGCGCTGCGAAGCCTTCGGGATCGCGCTCGTTCGCAGCGACCAGCCGCATGATTTCGATCCGCACTTCGATGTCCTTGGGGCTGCGCACTTCCACCGAAAGCCCGAACCGGTCGAGCAGCTGCGGGCGCAGTTCGCCCTCTTCGGGGTTGCCGCTACCGATCAGCACGAATTTGGCCGGGTGGCGCACCGACAGGCCTTCGCGCTCGACCACGTTTTCGCCCGAGGCCGCCACGTCAAGCAGCAGGTCGACTAGGTGGTCTTCGAGGAGGTTGATTTCGTCGATATATAAGAACCCGCGGTGCGCCTTGGCCAGCAGTCCGGGCTCGAACGCCTTTTCGCCCGAGCGCAGCGCTCGCTCGAGGTCGAGGCTGCCGATCACCCGGTCTTCTGTCGCGCCCAGGGGCAAGTCGACGAAGGGCACGGCGCGTTTGACCATCTTGCCCGTGCCGCAGACGCCGGGATAGCGCGCCTGATCCTCCTTCGATCCGCCATACAGGCAGCCTTCCGCCGCCATGATCGGCGGCAGCAAACTGGCAAGCGCGCGCGCGGCGGTGGACTTGCCCGTCCCACGATCGCCGAACACCATCACCCCGCCAATGCTGGGGTCAACGGCTGCGATGAGCAGGGCCAGTTTCATCTCGTCTTGACCGACGATTGCAGAAAAAGGGAAGTGTGCCATAGCCCGCGTCTTTGGACGGTCCTGCCGCGATGAACAAGCCCCGAACAAGGCAACTGACAAGCGAGTTGGACAGTTTTCTACCGGAGTTTGGACGCTAGCGCTTGCCGAGGCGGTTCAGCAGCAGCACCGGCAGCAGCCCCGCTGCCAGCAGGATCAGCGCCGGGATCGCGGCTTCGACCAGCCGTTCGTCGCTGGCAAGGCGATAGGTGCGGGTGGCGAGGGTTTCGAGGTTGAAGGGCCGCAGGATCAACGTGGCGGGCAATTCGCGCAAGGTGTCGATAAACACCAGCGCCGCCGCTCCCGCCAGGCTGGGGGCAAGCAGCGGCGCATAGACGCGCGCCAGCACGCGCGCCGGGGACGCGCCAAGGCTGCGCGCTGCCGCATCGAGCCCTGGCGGAATCCGCGCGAGGCCCCCGCTCACCGTATTGTAAGCCACGGTCAGGAACCGCACCGCCAGCGCATAGATCAGCACCGCGCCCGTGCCGGTCAGCAGCAGCCCGCCGCTCCAACCGAAGCTGTCGCGCGCGAACCGTGTCAGTCCCTGGTCGAATGCGCCCAAGGGTGCGAGCAGGCCGACAGCGAGCAGCGCGCCGGGCAGCGCATAGCCCAATGTCGCCAGCCGGATCGCGCTTGCGGTGACGCGCGAGGTTGTGCGGGCGCGGGCGAAGGCGAGCAGCAGCGCGGCGACCAGACACAGGCTCGCCGCCGCCAGTCCAAGCCACAGGCTGCCGCGCGCATAGGTCGCAAGCTCTCCTGCGGCGGCCTGCGCTGTTTGCGTGAGGGCGAGGCTGGCAAGATAAGCCGCCGGCACCACAAATCCCAGCAGCACCGGCAGCAGGCAAGCGCCAAACGCCAGTGCCTGGCCGGTTGGGGAGAGCGCCAGCAGCGGCTCGGCATCGGCGCGCTGCGGTTTCAAGCCATCGCGGCTGTCGCTGCGCCCGCGCCGGGTCACAGCTTCCAGCGCCACCAGCACGATCACGAACAGCAGCATCACTGCCGCCAGCTTGAGCGCCGCCGGCTTGTCCCCCATCGCCAGCCAGCTGCGGAAAATGCCGGTGCTGAAGGTGGGAATCGCGAAATACTCGGCCACGCCGAAGTCAGCGAGCACCTCCATCAGCACCAGCGCCAGCCCCCCGGCGATCGCGGGGCGCGCGGCGGGCAGGGCGACGCGCCAGAACGCGTTTCGCGGCGACGCGCCAAGGCTACGCGCGGCGCGGAACTGCGTGTGGCTCTGCGTGGCAAAGGCGGTGCGCGCCAGCAGGTAGACGTAAGGATAGAGCACAAAGCCGAGCACCAGCGCCCCGCCGCCCAGAGAGCGGATGTCGGGGACAGCATAATCCCCTGGCCCCCACCCCGTAGCGCCGCGCAAGGCGTTTTGCACCGGCCCGGCAAAATCGAGCAGGTCGGCATAGATATAGGCCGCGATATAGGCGGGCACGCTCAGCGGCAACACAAGCGCCCAGCCCAGCACGCTGCGCCCGGGAAAGCGGGTTGCGGCGATCAGCCAGGCACAGCCAGTGCCGGTGATCGCGGCCAATCCGCCCGCCAGCAGCATCAAGAGCGCAGTGTTGGCGATGTAGGTCGGCAGCACGGTGCGCGCGAGATCGGCGATCGTCTCGCTCGCACCGGGACTGGCGCCCGTCAGCGACGACCACGCAATCGCGGCAATCGGCAGCCCCGCCAGCGTGGCGAGCGCCAGCGCGGCCCCAGTCCACCCGGCGCTCCACCCGGCGCTCCACCCGGCGTCCGATCTGCCGCGGCTTGCACCAAGGCCCGCAAACTGCCTAAGGCGGCTCACCGGGTACCCCAAGCGATGATCGGCAGGACGCGCCATTGAGCCTCGAATTTCGTCATATTGCCCATGCTTACGGCCAGGTGCGGGCGCTGGAGGATATCAGCTTTACCGCGCCTGCAGGAGAGATCACCTGCCTGCTTGGCGCGTCGGGCTGCGGGAAGTCAACACTGCTCGGGCTGGCGGCGGGCCTGCTGCGGGTGCAGCGCGGCACGATCATGCTCGGGGGTGAGGTGCTGGCCGATGCACACGCCAACCCGCCGCCCGAAGCGCGCCCGGTGGGGCTGGTGTTCCAGGATGGCGCGCTGTTCCCGCATATGACGCTTGCCGCCAATGTCGGCTTTGGGATGCCGCGCGCGCGGCGGAGCGAGGCGGAGGGCTGGCTCGCGCGGGTCGGCCTTGCAGGCATGGGGGCGCGCTATCCGCATGAACTTTCGGGCGGGCAGCAGCAGCGCGCCGCGCTCGCCCGGGCGATGGCGCCGCAGCCGCACGTATTGTTGATGGATGAGCCGTTCGCCAGCGTCGATATCGTGCTGCGCCGCAAACTGCGTCGTGATTGCCGGATCCTGCTGCGTGAGGCACGCGCCACAGTGGTGCTGGTGACGCATGATCCGGCCGAAGCGCTCGACATCGGGGACCGGATCGCGGTGATGGAGGCGGGGCGGATTGTCCAGTTCGGCACCCCGCAGGATCTCCACCACGCGCCCGCGACCGCATCGGTCGGGGCGATCTTCAGCGGGGCGCAGGTGATCGCGGGTGTGCGCGGCGAGGCGGGCCTCGATACGCCGTTCGGATTGTGGCCGCTTGGTGCCCTGATCGGCGAATTGCCTGAAGCGCCGCCCCACGCGTCGGCACCCGCTCAGGCGCTGGATCTGCTGGTGCAGGCTGACCGGCTGGTGCTGGTGCCCGATCTGCGCGGGGGCCGCGTGCGCGATGTGCATCCGATTGGGCCACGCAGCCGGGTGCTGCTGGAGGGCGCGGACGGGGCGACGATCACAGTCGAAACGGCAGCGCCGGTTGATCCCGCGAAAGCCTATAGCGTGCTTCCGGACGCCGAGAGCGTGCGGGCGTTTGCGCGCAGTTAGGCGCGCGCGGTTAGGCCTTGCGCGGCCCGAGATTATATTGCAAGTCATTCGCAACTTGTAACAGGAAGCCGACTCCGATGAAGAAGCTTGTGCTTGCCGCCTTCGCCTGCGCCGCCCTCGGGTTGGCCACCGCCTGCGCGGATACCGGCGCCGATGAAACGGGTGGCAAGGCCAAAGGCGTGCCAATCACCGGCGAGGTCAACCTTTATTCCTCGCGCCATTACGACACTGACCTCGCGCTCTACGAGGATTTCACCCGCGAAACCGGCATCAAGGTCAACCGGATCGAAGCCGATGCCGATGCGCTGATCGAGCGCATCCAGTCCGAAGGCGAATTCAGCCCGGCAGACCTGCTGGTCACGGTGGATGCCGGGCGGCTGTGGCGCGCCGAGCAGGCTGGCATTCTCGCCCCGATCAGTTCGCCGGTGCTGTCCGAGCGCATTCCCGCGCACCTGCGCCACCCGGACGGGCTGTGGTTCGGCCTGTCGACCCGCGCGCGGATCATCATCTACAACAAGGCTGAAGGCGCACCGCAGGGCCTCGCCAATTACGCCGATCTCGCCAAACCGGCGCTCAAGGGCGACATCTGCATGCGTTCGTCCTCGAACATCTACAATATCTCGCTGCTGTCGAGCATCATCGCGCACACCGGCGCGGCGGCCGCCGAAACCTGGACCAAGGGCGTGGTCGCCAATTTCGGCCAAGCGCCGCAAGGCAACGATACCGCGATGATCGAGGCGGTGGCAGCGGGCCAGTGCCGCATCTCGGTGGTCAATACCTATTACCTCGCGCGCTATGCCGGAGGTGATGCCAAGGCCAAAGCGATCTTCGGCGCGGTCGGCGTAATTTTCCCTGATCAGGCGGGCGCCGGAACCCACGTCAACATCAGCGGCGCAGGTGTGGTGAAAACCGCGCCAAACCGCGAGAACGCGGTGAAGTTCCTCGAATACCTGACCTCGCAAAGCGCGCAGCGGTACTTCGCCGATGGCAATAATGAATACCCCGCCGCTGTCGGCCTCAAGGCCAATTCGGCGGTTGAGCAGCTGGGCAGTTTCAAGGCCGATACGCTGGGCGTCGCGGATATCGGCAAGGGACAGGCGCAAGCGGTGACAATCTTCGACCGCGCGGGCTGGAACTGACGGAGGCGCAAGGCGGGCCAGATCAAGGCCCGCTTTCAGGCTTTAACACTAAACTGTCTTGAAGGGGGCGAGGGCTTAGTCCATCTGCGCCCCCATTCCGGCTGCGGGCCCCCGCGGCGCAAACCTGCATTTGAGGCATCCTTTGAACCAGCCCATCATCGACCGCGACCAGTTCACTGAAAGCGCGGCGCTCTCGATCGAGACCATCACCTTCGTCCATCACTGGACCGATGGACTGTTCACGATCAAGATGACCCGCCCGCCCAGCTTCCGCTTCCGTTCGGGCGAGTTCGTGATGATCGGCCTGCCCGGCGACAACGGCAAGCCGTTGCTGCGCGCCTATTCGGTCGCCTCGCCCAGCTATGAGGAGGAACTGGAGTTCCTCTCGATCAAGGTGGCTGACGGCCCGCTGACCTCGCGGCTCCAGCACATCCAGGTCGGCGATCCGGTCTACCTCGGCAAGAAGCCGACCGGCACG
>JBBQWH010000104.1:0-6875 GCA_038210785.1 Sphingomonadales bacterium
CGTACTTTATTGCTTTCTCCTCCGGAATTCCCAGGCCGACGAGAGCACCGACCAACCCGCCAGCAACAGCAGCACCAGCTCCGCCGATCGCGGGTTTTGGGTTCGATCCACTCCATCACGCGGTCCATCGGCACGAACCACTGCGGGGTGCAGCGGAAGATCACCTTGGCCTTGGAGCGCCACGAATGCGGGTAGGAGTGCGCGTAATCCGCGCTCGCCGCGAGCAGTGCGCCCGCTTCGCGCAGGTCGGCGCAGATCGGGCCATCCGGCGCGTTGAACTTGGGGTTGATGACGCTCATGCGCCGCTCATCGGCAGCGCCCAGCCATTGCCAGTCGTCGCGATAGCGCCCGTCGTCCATCACCGCGAAGACGGGGTTGATGCCGTTCGCTTTGCAGAGGTCAAAGTCGTCCTCGCCGTGATCGGGCGCCATGTGGACGAGGCCGGTGCCGCTATCGGTGGTGACGAAGTCGCCGGGCAGCATCGGGCGCGGGGTCGCGTAGAACCCGCCGAAGTGGTGCATCGGGTGGCGGGCGAGGGTGCCTTCCAGCTTCGAACCGATGTGCATGTGACGACCCATCCAGTCGAGCACATCATCGTTGGTTTCGACCTCACCCTGCTCGCGCGCGTCGACCACTTTCAGGCCGGTCCGCTGAAGAAACGTATCGCGGAGTTCATGTGCCACGAGGTATCGGCGATCGTCATCAGCATAAACTAGTTCGTATGCGACAGACGGCCCATAGGCCAAAGCCTGGTTGACCGGGATCGTCCACGGCGTCGTGGTCCAGATCACCGCGTGGGCGCCGACCAGCTCGGGGATCGGCGACTCTACAATCTCGAACGCCACGTCGATCTGGGTCGAGGTGATGTCCTCGTATTCTACCTCCGCCTCGGCCAGCGCGGTCTGCTCGACCGGCGACCACATCACCGGCTTCGAGCCGCGATAGACGTTCCCCGCCTCGGCCAGCTTGAGCAGCTCGGCGACGATCACTGCCTCGCTCTCCTTCTGCATGGTGAGGTAGGGGTGGTCCCAATCGCCCATGATGCCGAGGCGCTTCAGCTGCCCGCGCTGCGTATCGACCCAGCCTTGGGCATAGGCGCGGCATTCGTCGCGGAACGCTGTGACCGCCGCCTCGTCACGGCCTGCGCCGGTGAGCACGGGCTTGGTCTTCTTGGCCTTGCGGTAAGCTTCCTCAACCTTCCATTCGATGGGCAGGCCGTGGCAATCCCAACCCGGCACGTAAGGCGCATCGCGGCCCAGCAGGTTCTGGGTGCGGCAGACCATGTCCTTGAGGATGTGGTTGAGCGCATGGCCGATATGCATGTCGCCATTGGCGTAAGGCGGGCCATCATGGAGGATGAACTTCTCACGCCCCCGGCGTGCATCGCGCAAGGCGCGGTAGAGACCGATCTGCTCCCAACGCGCGGCAATGCCCGGCTCCTTTTGCGGAAGGCCGGCCTTCATCGGGAACTCGGTCTTCGGCAGGAAGACGGTGTCCCGGTAATCGCGCCCCTTGGATTGGCTGGTGGTGTCTTCGGTCATAACGGCTGCGCGCTTAGAAGGCGCCGCGCCTCGGCGCAATCTTTGTCCATCTGTTCGATCAGCGCCTCAAGGCTGTCAAACTTCGCTTCGCCGCGCAGGAAGTGGTGGAAGGCGACTTCGATCTCCTGCCCATAGAGATCACCTGAGAAATCGAAGAAGAACGGCTCGAGCAGCTCCTTGGGCGGTTCGAACTGCGGGCGGATGCCGATATTGGCCGCGCCATGCAGTACCGCGCCGGTCGCAAGGATGCGCCCCGTCACGGCGTAGATCCCGTATTTGGGGCGCAGGTAGCTTTCGATTCCGAGGTTTGCCGTGGGGTAGCCGATGGTGCGTCCAACCTTGTCGCCATGCTCGACTATCCCTCTGATGGCGAAGGGCCGGGTGAGCAGCCGCGCGGCGTCTTCGGGGCAGCCTTCGCGCAGCGCTTCGCGGATGCGGCTGGAGGACACGACCTCGCCCCCGTCCGCCACTGGCTCGACGACGCGCGATTGCAGGCCCAATTCGCTGCCGAGGGAGCGGAGCAGTTCGACAGTCCCCTTCGCCCCCCTGCCGAAGGTGAAATCGCCGCCGGTCACCACCCCATGCGCCCCGAAGCGTTCCAGCAGGATTCTGGCGATAAAGTCTTGCGCGCTGGTCCCGGCCAGCTCGGCATCGAAATGGAACACCAACATCGCGGTGGCGCCTGCGGCGAGATAGAGTTCCTGCCGCTGTTCGAGCGTCGTCAGCCGGAACGGCGCGACATCGGGGCGGAAAAACCGCACCGGATGCGGATCGAAGGTGGCGATGATCGATGGGCGGCCCTCGGCCTGCGCCCAGCGGATCGCCTCGACGCCCACCGCCTGATGGCCCAGATGGAACCCGTCAAAATTGCCCAGCGCAATCACCGCGCCGCGCAGCGCATCGGGGATGGGATCGCGGTGATCGAGCCAGCGCATCAGGCCGCGACCCGGATAGCGCGGCTGAACGTCAGGAACGAGAAAGCCGGATGCGCAGCCTCCGCTGCGTAATCCTCGCGCCACTCCAGCACCCATTCTCGCCCCGGTTCGGGCATGAAGGTATCGCCGGGGTAATCGGCGTGGATTTGCGTGAGTTCGATCCGGTGGGCAATCGGCATGAACAGATCGTAGATCGCCGCCCCGCCGATCACCGCGACCTCGCCGCTGTCATTGCCCCCGGCGGCCAAGGCCAGCGCCGCATCAACCGAACCGGCTATTTCTGCGCCTTCAGCGTCAAAACCCGCGCTGCGCGACAGCACGATATGGCGGCGGCCTGGGAGCAGCCCGGGCAGGCTGTCGAAGGTCTTGCGGCCCATGATCATGGGTTTGCCGATGGTCAGCGCCTTGAAACGCTTGAGATCGGCAGGCAGCCGCCACGGCAGACCGCCGTCATGCCCGATCGCGCCATTGGCGGCGCGGGCATAGATCAGGACGATTTCGGGGCTCATGGCCGTTGTGTTCATGGCAGGGCGTGGCTCACGCGGGTGACATGGCCCATCTTGCGCCCTTCACGCACCTCGCGCTTGCCATAAAGGTGCAGGTGCGGCTCGCCCGGCTCAGCGAGGATGGCGTGCGCGGTGAGCGCCGCATCGCCGACGATATTGCGCATATCGATGGCGGCAAAGCGCGCGTCCGTACCCCCCAAAGGCAGGCCGCAGATCGCGCGGATGTGGTTTTCGAACTGGCTGGTGGCCGCGCCCTCGATCGTCCAGTGGCCCGAGTTGTGCACGCGCGGGGCCATCTCGTTGAACACCGGGCCGTCTCTGGTGGCAAAGAATTCGAGCGTTAGCACCCCGACATAGCCGAGCGCATTGGCGACCTTCGCGGCGATTGCGCGCGCGGCCGGCACCTGCGCCTCGACCAGTGCGCCGGCTGGCAGGATCGACTGCACAAGCATCCCGCCATCGTGCAGGTTGGCGGTCGAATCCCAGAACCGGATCGTCCCGTCCTGCCCGCGCACCAGGATCACCGAGAATTCGGTCTCATAGGCGATAAAGCCTTCGTAGATGCAAGTGACGCCGGGGAACCGAACACCGCTTGCCTCGAGCACCGAGCCCACCCGCCACTGACCCTTGCCGTCATAGCCATCGCGTGCGGTCTTGAGGATGCCGGGGGTACCCACCTGGGTGAGCGCGGCGGCGAACTCCGCCTCGGTTTCGACCCGGGCGAAGGGGGCCGGAGTGGCGCCCAGTTCAGCGACGAATTTCTTCTCGCTCAGCCGGTCCTGCGCCACCTCCAGCGCACGCGGAGGGCAGGGTAGCAGGCCTTGGGGCAGAGCAAAGACAGCGGCGAGTGGGACGTTCTCGAACTCCCAGGTGATCACATCGCAGCGGGCGGCGAAATCGGCGAGCCCTTGCGGATCGTCCCACGCGGCGGTGATGAAATCGGTGCAGGCATCGGCAGCGACATTGTCGCCCTGGGGCGCGTAGCCGACCACTTTATAGCCAAGCTGCAACGCCGCCACGGCCAGCATCCGGCCAAGTTGCCCGCCGCCCAGAATGCCGATGGTGGAACCTGCGGGCAGTGTCACCCCTCAGGCACCTCGGCCACGGCGGCGCTTTTGGCGGCGCGCCAATCTTGCAGGCGTTCAGACAGGTCCTTGTCGGACAGCGCGAGGATCGCGGCGGCGAGCAGCCCGGCGTTCTTGGCCCCCGCCTCGCCAATCGCCAGCGTGCCGACCGGCACGCCTGCGGGCATCTGCACGATCGACAGCAGGCTATCCATGCCCGACAGCGCCTTGGATTGCACTGGCACGCCGAGCACCGGCAGATGCGTCATGCTGGCGATCATGCCGGGCAGATGCGCCGCCCCGCCTGCGCCTGCGATAATCACATCGAAGCCTTCGCCCTCCGCGCCCTTGGCAAAGGCCACCATCCGGTCAGGCGTGCGGTGGGCCGAGGTGATCCGCGCCTCATAAGGCACTTCGAGCTCGTCCAGCACTGCGGCGGCGGCCTTCATGGTCGGCCAGTCAGACTGGCTGCCCATCACGATTGCGACCCGTCCCCCGGCGTGTTCCATCATGCGTCCTTCAGATAGTACCGCTCGCCCGTCACGGCGCCCTGATCGAACTCATAGATGATCGGCTGACCGGTGGGAATCTCCAGGGTCGTGATGTCCGCATCCGCAATGCCCGAGAGGTGCTTGACTAGCGCGCGAAGGCTGTTGCCGTGGGCGGCGATGATCACGGTCTCGCCGCTAGCCAGCACCGGGAGGATCGCGCTTTGCCAATAGGGCAGCACGCGCTCGATGGTGAGTTTCAGGCTTTCGGTGTTGGGGATCGCGATTCCGGCATAGCGCGGGTCAGCGGCCAGATCATAGGGGCTGCCCGCTTCGAGCACCGGCGGCGGCACGTCGAAACTGCGGCGCCAGATCAGCACCTGCTCCTCGCCATGCAGTTCGCGGGTTTCCTGCTTGTCGAGGCCCGTCAGCCCGCCATAGTGCCGTTCGTTCAGCCGCCAGTCCTTGATCTCGGGGATCCACAGCCGCCCGGCTTCTTCCAGCGCCAGATGCAGCGTCTTGATCGCGCGCGATTGCAGCGAAGTGAAGGCGATGGTCGGCAGCACGCCCTTGTCGCGCAGCAGCGCGCCCGCCGCTTTTGCCTCAGCTACGCCTTGCTCGGTCAAGTCGACATCCCACCACCCGGTGAAGCGGTTTTCAAGGTTCCACTGGCTCTGGCCGTGGCGGACGAGGATGAGCTTGGGCATGGTCGCTTTCATCGCTGCGGTGGAGCGCGCGGCGTTAGCTTTCGCTGGGCGGATTGGGAAGTGTTTCCGTTGGCGCATCCGATTCGTCCAACGCGCGCGATGTCTCCCGGCTTTGGGTCTTGCGCCGCCGCAAGTTCTCGCGCAGCTTGGCCGCGAGCCGCTCTTCACGGGGCAGTTTCGTGGCGGAGGCTTCACTCATGCGAAATGCCTTGGCGTTATCGCCCCGGTGCATCAACCCCTGCGCGCATTTTTGCGCTTATGTCGCGAAGCGGTAGCGCGAAAGGGACGAAGCGATAGCACAACAAGCACGTTGACAATGGCGGGGAGCGCGACAATAGCGCCCGCCTTATCGGAAGGCTGCTGTAGCTCAGTGGTAGAGCGCGTCATTGGTAATGACGAGGTCGGGAGTTCAATCCTCCCCAGCAGCACCATTTCCGGCTGAAGGCCGGAAATGGGTTTTTGGCGTTTCGTCGCCCCGCATGGCCGACGTCCTCGGTGCTGATCCTCCACCTCCCCCGGATCAAGTCCGGGGTACGTTCCGGGCACCTGCGGGCGCGCAGTCGCGCTTGCGGTCGCTTGGCGACCGGGACGATCTATAGGCATTGCAGCTTTGAACCCGATGCACCGATTGCATAGCAACCCCGATCGGCTGAAGCTGCCAGCGCGACCATGAGGGGCCAAACCGTCAAAATTCGCGCAACCTGTTTCGGGAATGGCGTGTCTAGAACGGCGCTTTTTGGGAAAAAGCCTACGAGATTGTTTGCCAGGAAGAGATCCCGCGAAATGCGATTTGATGCAATGCGCCGGTCACCTGACAAAACCGACCAGCCGCCTTCTTGGCCCAACCGCTTAATCCATTCTTCGTCGGACAGCGACCCAGTGCCAAATTTGTCCTTGATATGCTCAATGTGATATTGGCCCGCAAACAGGTGGCTCAATCCTCGCCCAAGCCGGGCAGGAAACATGTTGTCGACAAGAAGCTTCACGCAGCCTTTGGCATGCTGTGGGTCAGTTCATATTCCATTGCGTCGCGGACCAATCGGGGCCGAATGTCGAAAAGTTTTGCAGCCGCATCGACAGAACCTTCAGCCTTCACGACTTGCGCAAGTCGCTGGGTCGGGATGCCGCTTTCTGCGAGGATCGGCTGCCCAAAGGAGCGCTCCGGGTCTGCTACGATTGTTCGCTTTCCATCGAGCAGCCACCACCGACTTGCGGCTTCGTCGTCGAACTCCAGCCCAGTTAGACTTGGCGCGACGACACGTGAAAACACGCCCTGAAGGCTCTTCAAATCGATCAGCTCTGGCTCACCGACTTCTCGCCAAATTTCCAAAAAGATGGACTTTCCGTCGGTCTTGAATTGCCTCGTCGAAAAAGGGCGCTCGTCGCCGACAATGTCACGCGCCCTTGCGATGCATTTCCGGATTGTCGGCAGGCCGATCCTCATCTCTCGCAGCGAGTTCACGATGCGCGCTTCGATCAAATCTCGGAACCCGATGACAATGGCTTCGTCAGGCTCAATTTCGTGCTGCGGCCTCCAGAGGGGGGCTTCGTGCTTTCCGTAGTGTTCGTATCCGCCAAGCCAACGGCGTAGGTTCCGGGCGGGCATGTTAATCATACGTGCCGCCTCAGGGACG
>JBBQWH010000105.1:0-6540 GCA_038210785.1 Sphingomonadales bacterium
ACATGGTCTGGTCGCAACTGCTCAGCGGCGGCAACAGCGTGCGCAAGCGAGTGGCATTCGCGCTTTCGGAGTTCTTTGTCGCCTCGCTGAGCGGTATAAATACCATCTGGCGCGGTCCGGCGATTGGCGAATACTGGGACATTCTCAACCGCAACGCATTCGGCAACTACCGCGACCTGTTGCAGGACATCACACTCAACCCAGCGATGGGGTTTTTCCTCAACACCCGCGGAAACCGCCGGGCCGATACCGCGACCGGCCGGGTGCCAGACGAGAACTACGCCCGCGAGGTGATGCAGCTGTTCACTATCGGGCTGTTTAATCTCAATCCCGATGGCACCCCGGCACTGTCCGGCGGTGCCCCGGTTGAATCCTACACCAGTGCCGATGTCTCCGGGCTGGCCCGGGTGTTCACCGGTTTCGATCTTGACGGTTTCGGAACCACCTTGACCCCTGAAGTCGGTGGGACCGCGCAAATTCCGGATCCGGAATACCTTCGCCGGCCGATGACCGCCAATCCCGCGCGCTGGCTGCCTGCGCGCACCGCCGGGTTCCACGAGACCGGGGCCAAGACCTTTCTTGGTCTGACTATTCCGGCCGGGACCGATGCGATCGAGAGCTTGCGGCTCGCGCTCGACCGCCTCTTCGCGCATCCTAATGTGGGCCCGTTTTTTGCCCAGCAGATGATCCAGCGGCTGGTGACGAGCAATCCCTCGCCAGCCTATGTGGGGCGCGTGGCGGCGGTGTTCGCCAACAACGGACAGGGGCGGCGCGGTGATCTTTCGGCAGTGTTCAGGGCGATCCTGCTCGATAACGAGGCGCTCGATCCGGCCAACCTCGCCAATCCCAACTTCGGCAAGCTGCGCGAGCCGGTGCTGCGCCTGGCCCAGTTGGCGCGGACGTTTGGCGGACGCTCGATCAGCGGCAACTGGCAGATCGGCGACCTCACCGATCCATCAGTGGCGCTCGGGCAAAGCCCACTGCGTTCGCCTTCGGTATTCAATTTCTTCCGGCCAGGCTATTTCCCGGCCAACACCGAGATCGCCAATCGGAATCTGCTCGCGCCTGAGTTTCAGCTTGTCAACGAAACGTCAGTCGCAGGTTACATCAACTTCGTCGAACGCGCTGTTACAGGCGGGCGCACCCCGGTTGCCGATCTCAGCCTCGACTTTGCAGCCGAGGTCGCGTTGGCGCAGGATAGCGCCGCGCTGCTCGATCGGCTCGATCTGCTGCTGACCGGCCGGCAGCTCGGCACCAGCGTGCGCGATACCATCCGCGCGGCGATGGAGGATGTGCCAATCACCGCCGCCTCCACCACCGCAGAGCGGCTGAGGCGGGTGCAGATCGGGGTTACCCTGGTCCTCGCCACGACCGATTACCTCATCCAGAAATAAACGCGCCGCATTCAGGGCACAAGCGATACAAGGGGAAGCGGGCATGTTTATCGGACAGGCAATGGAGATAGAGCGGCGGGCGTTCCTGCAACGCACCGGCCAATTGGCAATGATGGGGGCGGCCTCGTCTTATGCGCTTGGCCTTGCCGGGATCGGCGAGGCGGCGGCCTTCAGCAACGCGGGCGGCTACAAGGCCTTGGTCTGCGTGTTTCTTTATGGCGGGAATGACCATGCCAACACGCTCATCCCCTTCGATGCGGCGAACTATGCGCGCTATGCCAGCATTCGCGGGGAAGGCGGGTCCGAACAGGCTGCAGGGATCGCGCTGGCCCGCGCATCGCTGGCCAATACCGTGCTGCAGCCGCCCAGTGGTCAGACGCTGACTGACAATATCAATTATGCGCTTGCGCCGACAATGCCGCGCTTGAAGGCGCTTTACGATCAGGGCGCCATGGCGCCGATGCTGAACGTCGGCCCGCTGATCGCGCCCATGACCCGGGCCCAGTTCGATAACGGCAGCGTCCCGCGTCCGGCCAAGCTGTTCTCGCACAACGACCAGCAATCGACCTGGCAAAGCTCGGCGCCCGAAGGCTCACCCAGCGGGTGGGGAGGGCGCATGGCCGATCTGGCGCTGACGTCGAACACCAATTCCATGTTCACCGCTATCAACGCCACCGGCAATGCGGTGTTTTTGAGCGGCAGGACGGCGGTGCCCTATCAGGTGTCGCCCGCGGGTGCGACGCTGTTCAATCCGGTGCAGACCGGGCGATTGTTCAACTCCACCGTCGCCTCGCAGGCGATGGGCACGCTGCTGCGAACCGGCACCGGCAACGTTATGGCGGCCGATTATGCGCGGATCAATGATCGCTCGCTTCAGTTTGGCGGCTTCGTCAATGATGCGCTGCGGACGGTCACGGTGAACACCAGCTTTGGCACCGGCAACCGGCTGGCCGACCAGTTGCGCGTGGTCGCACAGCTGATCGCGGCCCGTTCGCGGCTCGCGGTCACGCGGCAGGTCTTTCTCGTCTCGCTCGGCGGGTTTGACAATCACGATGGGTTGATCGGCACCCACGACGGGCTGCTGGGCACGGTCGATTTTGCGATGGATGCCTTCTACCGCGCGACTGTTGAACTTGGGGTCGCGAACAATGTCACGACCTTTACGGCGTCCGATTTCGGGCGGACCCTTCAGTCCAATGGGGACGGGTCCGACCACGGCTGGGGTTCACACCACTTCGTCGTCGGCGGCGGTGTACGCGGCGGGCGCTTCTACGGACGGGCCCCGCAGGTCTCGCTGACCAGCAATGATCAGGTCGGCCAGGGGCGGCTCTTGCCCACAACCTCGGTCGATGAGTATTCAGCCACGCTAGCGCAATGGTTCGGGGTGTCCGCTTCGGAGCTTCCTTCGGTGGCGCCGAATATCGGGCGGTTTGCTGCTGCGGACTTGGGCTTCATGCGGCCTGCGCAGACCGCGACCACGCAAGCGGGGTGACGCCTGCTTGACGGCGGCCGCGCTTCCTTTCCACGCCCCGTCGCGCCGCCGTTCCTAGCTCGTCCGCACCGTGCGCAGGAACCCGCGCACCTGATCGCCGAGGTGCGCCGCTTGGGCTTCAAGCTCGTTGGCGCTGAGCAGCACTTGGCTTGCTGCGACGCCGGTCGACATCGACAGCTGCCGCACATCCTCGATATGCACGGCGACCTTCTCGGTGCCGCGCGCGGCAAGATCGATGCTCTGTGCCAGATCCCGTCCCGCGACCGATTGCTGATCGACCGCAGTGGCGATCGAGACGGCGGTGGATTCGAGGTCTTTGACCTGCCCAGCAATCGCTCGCAGTGCTTTGACGCTGGCGCCGGTGGTGGATTGCATCGCACGGATCTGATCAGCGACCTTTTCGGTTGCGCGGGTGGTCTGCATTGCCAGCTCCTTGACCTCGCTCGCCACCACCGCAAAGCCGCGCCCAGCCTCGCCGCCGCGGGCCGCTTCGATCGAGGCGTTCAAGGCGAGCAGGTTGGTGCGCTGGGCGATGGTCTGGATCAGTTCGACGATTTGGCCGACTTCTTCGGCAGACGCCGCCAGCGCCGAGATGGTCTCGTCCGCTTCACCGGTGGCGACTGTCGCCAACCGGGCGAGCTCGCTTGAGGAGGCGGCCTGACGGCTGATCTCGCTGATCGACAGCGCGAATTCGTCGCTCGCGGCTGCGGCTGCAGTGGCGCCCGCGTTGGCTTCCTCCATCGAGAACGCGACTTCACCGGTGCGGCGGCTGGCTTCCTCGGCGCTGGAGGCCATGCGGGTGGCGGTGGTGTGGAGTTGGCTCGATGCGGCGGCGACCCCGCTCACCACATCGCCAACGGTGCGTTCGAACTGGCGCGCAACGTCATCGAGCAGCGCTGCCTTTCTGGCCTCGGACTCGAGCCGTTCGCGCTCGCGTTCCTGCTGCAACTGCAATTCCTGCTCGACCTTTTCCGAACGCTCGCGCGCCCATGTTTCGAGCCGCTTGCTGGCCCGCTTGAACAGGTCGAGCGCACGCACCATGGCGCCGATTTCGTCCTGCCGCTCCTGCCCGGCGATGTTGAAATTGCGGTCGCCATCGGCAAGCCGCGTCATCGCCCCGGTGATCTCGACGATTTTGCGCGAGAAATCGCGCGACAGATAGGCAATGCCGAGCAGCAGGACCCCGCCGCCGAGCGCGGCGAGTACGGCGAGGATCAGGATCATGTTGAAGAAGAAAACAATGCCAGTTTTTTCCTTCGTCTCGGCGAGCGCGGCAAGATCGGCCGCGAGCCGGGCGCAGGCGCCCATCAGCGCGCTGCCTTGGGCCGAGATGTCGGCGGCGGCCGCTTTGGCATCGCTGCCTTCGCGCAAGGTTTCGCCGGCGCGGTCGAAGGTGGCTTCGAAGGCGGCGAGCTCCTCGCGCACCGCCGTCACACGCGGGGCGAGTTCGGGCGCATCGGCTTCGACCGCAGCCGCAACCGTGGTCACCTGTCCCATCAGCGCGCTTTCCCCCGCGCGCTGCTGTTCGCGCAGATCAGCGTTGGAATCGTACAGCACCCGCACCGAGTGATAGCGCAATTCGCCCGCGGTCGATTGCAGCTGGCCGGCCGCCACCAGGGCTTCTTGCACGCGCGCAGTGGAATTGTAGCGATCCCACAATGCGGTCAGGCCGATGCCGAGCACCAGCACCATCAACAGGCCGACGCCGAGGAAGGTGCCGAACACGGTGTTGATTTTGCCCGCCAACGAAAGGTTGCGGAACCAGGCGAGGCGTTCGAGCAAGCTGGTGCGCGGCGCGGCGGACCCGGCGGCGCGTTCGCCCTCCCCGTCGGCGCCCGTGATGGCCCCCGTGTCGGTCAACTCGTAATCGGTTCTGAGGTCACGCACGAAGTCGGGAACTGCCTGTTCCTCGCGTCGCGCCTGCAGACTCACCATGTTCATGCCGCAATCCCCCGGGGCTGTGTTTCAATCATTTATGAAGGAAAATCCTTTCCAAATGCTTGATTCAGCTTTGATGCAGCTAATTAGCCAGCGCGAACACGGCCAAGGAAGCCCTGCACTTGGCTGCGCAGGGTCGCAGCTTGGGATTCGAGGCTGGTGGCGCTGGCAAGCACCTGGCTCGCCGCTGCGCCGGTCGAAAGCGACATGGCGCGCACGTCCTCGACATGGCCTGCGACCCTCTCGGTACCGCGCGCGGCCAGATCGATGCTCTGCGCCAAATCGCGCCCGGCGACCGATTGCTGATCGACCGCGCTGGCAATCGAGACCGCGGTGGTCTCCAGCTGCTCGATCTGGCTGGCAATCGAGCGCAGCGCGCTGACGCTGGCGCCGGTGGTCGATTGCATTGCACGGATTTGTTCGGCGACCTTTTCGGTTGCGCGGCTGGTCTGGTTGGCGAGTTCCTTGACCTCGCTAGCGACCACCGCAAAGCCGCGCCCGGCCTCGCCGCCGCGCGCTGCTTCGATCGAGGCGTTGAGCGCCAGCAGGTTGGTGCGCTGGGCTATGGTCTGGATCAGTTCGACGATCTGGCCGACTTCCTGCGCCGAGGCTGAAAGCGCGCCGATGGTGCTGTCGGCTTCGCGGGCCGAGAAGCTCGCCACGCGTGCCAACTCGGCCGAGGAGGCGGCCTGTCGGCTGATCTCGCCGATCGACATTGCAAACTCGTCGCTGGCGGCGGCTGCGGCGGTGGCGCCGGCATTGGCTTCCTGCATTGCGATCGCGGCTTCCTCGGTCCGGCGGCTGGTGTCTTCGGCGGTGGTCGCCATCAGCGTCGCGGTCGATTGCAGTTGGCTGGATGCGGTGACCACGCCGGTGACGACTTCGCCGACGGTTTGTTCAAACTGGTTGGCGATGTCGCGCAGCACCCGTTCACGTTCGAGCCGGGCTTCTTCGCGCAGGACCTGCTGGCGGGCCTGCTCGTCGAGTTCGGCCCTGGCCCGCTCGGCGCGTTCGCGGCTCAGGCGTTCGAGCCGGATCCCGGCCTGGTAGAAAACTTCGGTTGCGCGCGCCATGTCGCCGATCTCGTCTTGGCGGTCCTTTCCGCTGATCTCGACATCGCGCTCGCCCGCAGCGATCTGGGTCATCTGGCGCGCCATCGCCTTGAGTGTAGCCCCAACAGTGCGGTTGAAATAGCGCTGGGCGAACAGGGTGACCGCCGTCAGGAGGGTGGCGAGGGCGATCCACATCAGCATCAGCCGGGATATCAGCGCCGCCCCTTCATCCGCCATGGCATCGGCTTCCTCGCCGAGCGTGGTGGTCAAGGCCTGTGCCGCCTCGAGTGCGGCGCCGCTGGTGGCGGCGATTTCCCCGGCCTGACGGCGGCGCGTGGCGGCGTCGGCGGTGTTAGGATTGAAGGCGGTGACCTGTCGGCCGAGATCGGCGATGCCCTCGCGGATCAGCGCGAGCCGATCAAAGGCGGCCATCCCGCTGGTCTCCGCGGATTCCGACAGCCCGGTCGCGGTTGCCGCAGCCCGGTCGAGCGCCTCACGCGCGGTCCGGGCGCGGGCAATATCGCCATCGGCCACCAGCATTTCCGCATGACGCTGCCCTTCGCTGATTTGCACCAGCAGGCGTTCGGCCTTGAGGGATTCTTCATGCGTCGAGCGGATCCGTTCGCCGCGCTCTCCGAGTTCGAGATAGCCTGCCACCACGAAC
>JBBQWH010000106.1:0-6434 GCA_038210785.1 Sphingomonadales bacterium
AAACGACCGCAGCTCCTTCACCACCTGCTCAGGCGTGCCCGCCGCGATCCTGAAACAAGTTCAGGACAGGCTGTGATTGCCTACCGTTTGAGCAACGGCCCCAAATACTGCCCCGTAAAGCTCCGCGGCTCCTTCACCACCTTCTCAGGCGTCCCCTCGGCGACAATCTCCCCGCCGCGCACCCCGCCCTCCGGCCCCAGATCAATAATCCAGTCCGCGGTCTTGATCACATCCAAGTTGTGCTCGATCACGACGACCGAATTGCCGCCCTCCACCAGCCGGTGCAGCACTTCCAGCAACTTGCGCACATCCTCGAAATGCAGGCCGGTGGTCGGCTCGTCGAGGATGTACAGCGTCTGGCCGGTTGATCGGCGGGCGAGTTCCTTGGCCAGTTTCACCCGCTGCGCCTCGCCGCCCGAAAGCGTCGTCGCCTGCTGGCCGACTTTCACGTAGCCGAGGCCCACCTCGTTCAGCATCCGCATTTTCTCGCGGATCGAGGGGACGGCTTTGAAGAACTCTTCGGCATCCTCGATCGTCATGTCGAGCACGCCCGCGATGCTGAGGCCCTTGAACTTCACCTCCAGCGTTTCGCGGTTGTAGCGTTTGCCGCCGCATTCCTCGCAGGTGACGTAGACATCGGGGAGGAAGTGCATCTCGATCTTGATCAGGCCGTCGCCCTGGCACTTCTCGCAGCGGCCGCCCTTGACGTTGAAGGAGAAGCGCCCCGGCTTGTACCCGCGCGCGAGGCTTTCGGGCAGGCCGGCGAACCAGTCGCGGATCTGGGTGAAGGCGCCGGTGTAGGTGGCGGGGTTGGAGCGCGGCGTGCGGCCGATCGGCGACTGGTCGATCTCGATCACCTTGTCGCAATATTCGAGCCCGGTGATGGCATCATGCGCGCCCGCGATCACCCGCGCGCCGTTGAGCACCCGCGCCGCGCCCGCTTGCAGCGTGTCGATGGTGAGCGAGGATTTGCCCGAGCCGGAGACGCCGGTGATGCAGGTGAAGGTGCCGAGCGGGATCTTGGCAGTCACGCCCTTGAGGTTGTTGGCGCGCGCGTTTTTGACCACGATGTGTTTGCCATTGCCCTTGCGGCGTTTGGCCGGCACTTCGATCCGGCGGCGGCCGGTGAGATAATCGGCGGTGAGGCTGCCCTTGGCCTTGAGGATCTGTTTGAGCGTGCCCTGCGCGACGATCTCGCCCCCATGCACGCCTGCGCCCGGCCCGAGATCGACGATGTAGTCGGCGCTGCGGATCGCGTCCTCGTCATGCTCGACCACGATCACCGTGTTGCCGAGATCGCGCAGGCGTTTGAGCGTCTCCAGCAAGCGGTCATTGTCGCGCTGGTGGAGGCCGATGCTGGGCTCGTCGAGCACGTAGAGCACGCCTGACAGGCCGGAGCCGATCTGCGAGGCGAGGCGGATGCGCTGGCTTTCGCCGCCGCTGAGGGTGCCGGAGGTGCGGTCGAGGTTGAGGTAATCGAGCCCGACATTGTCGAGGAAGCCCAGCCGCTCGTTGATCTCTTTCAGGATCGCCTTGGCAATCTGGCTCTGCTGCGCGGTCAGCTGCGCGTCCAATGCGAGGAACCACGCCTTGGCATCAGAGACGCTCATCGCCACCGGCACCGCGATGTCGGTGTTGATGATCCTGACGCTGAGCGCCTTTTCGTTGAGCCGCTTGCCGCCGCAGGTCTCGCACGGCTGGGCTGTCTGATACTTGGATAGCTCCTCGCGCATCCACGCGCTTTCGGTCTGGAGCAGGCGGCGGTTCAAGTTGCCGATCACGCCTTCGAACGCCTTGTTGACGGTGTATTCGCGGCGGCCATCCTTGAATGTCAGCGGCACCGGCAGCCCGCCCGTGCCGTGGAGGATGATCAGCTGCTGATCGGGCGCGAGATCCTTCCACGGGGTGGTGAGCGTGAAGCCGTAAGCCTTGGCGAGGCTGGCGAGCACCTGCATGTAATAGGGCGACGGCGGGTTGGACTTGGCCCACGGCACCACCGCGCCCTGTTTGAGCGTCAGCGCCGCGTTGGGCACCACCAGTTGCGGGTCGAACAGCTGCTTTTCGCCGAGCCCGTCGCACGCGGCGCACGCGCCTTGCGGGGCGTTGAAGGAGAACAAGCGCGGTTCGATTGCCTCCAGCGTGAAGCCGGAGACCGGGCAGGCGAATTTCTCGGAGAAGACGATGCGGTTGGGGGGGAGGCCGGCGCCTTTGAGGTTGCCCCCCTTGCTACCCGCACCCTTGCCCTCATCCTCGCGCCCCGGCACCACGCCGTCGGCCAGATCGACATAGGCAAGCCCCTCGGCCAGCTTCAGCGCCTGTTCGAAGCTTTCAGCGAGCCGTGTCTCGATCCCGGCCTTCACTGCGATCCTGTCCACAACGACTTCGATGTCGTGCTTGAACTTCTTGTCGAGCGCGGGGGCCTCCTCGATCGGATACATCTCGCCGTCGATCCGCACGCGGGTGAAGCCGTTGCGCTGCCATTCGGCCAGCTCCTTGCGGTATTCGCCCTTGCGCCCGCGCACCGCCGGGGCGAGCAGGAACAGCCGTGTGCCTTCTGGCAGGGCCATCACCCGGTCGACCATCTGGCTCACCGTCTGGGCACTGATCGGCAGCCCGGTGGTGGGCGAATAGGGCGTCCCCACCCGCGCCCACAGCAGCCGCATATAGTCGTAGATCTCGGTCACGGTCGCCACGGTGGAACGCGGATTGCGGCTGGTGGTCTTCTGCTCGATCGAGATCGCGGGGCTGAGCCCGTCGATATGCTCGACATCGGGCTTCTGCATCATCTCGAGAAATTGGCGCGCATAGGCGCTGAGGCTCTCGACATAGCGGCGCTGCCCCTCGGCATAGATCGTATCGAACGCGAGGCTCGATTTGCCGCTGCCCGAAAGGCCCGTGACCACGATCAGCGCATCGCGCGGCAGATCAATATCGATACCCTTGAGATTATGCTCGCGCGCACCGCGAACAGAGATTTTGGTGAGGCTCATGGAGGAGGTGTGTTCCGGAAATGTTCGCTGGGGTCAAGGGTGGCGCGGCAGGGTTACGCACTTGTCTCGCTTAAGATGGCGACACCGTCTGTGCGATGCAACGAGCAAGCATTAAAGAGGTTTCGCGCCAGCCGACAAATGGTTGGTTCAACCGCAGCCGACAGACATCGGCAAACCGATGGAGCGCGCACAGGTTTTGCAAGTTTTAATCGTGTTTTTCGGCTTGTTCGTGGGTTTCTTGCCCACCCTACAGAAAATCTGAAGGCGTCATTCCCGGCGATTGCGCCCACATAAAACTCGTTGTTGCCGGTCTCCGGCCGGGGCCTTCAGGGTCGCATCCTGGCTTGCCTGCAAGAGAACTGGTCAGGGGCCGGAACATGGCGTCGTAGGCTCACCCCAGGTCTTTCGCCGAATGTTCCGGCCCCTCCTTTGTCGCCAATGCCTGCGCGCCGGGCTCCCCCAGCCAATGCGCCGTGACGCCCCAACCTTGCGCGATCACCTCTGGCGACAGCGCCTGCGAAGGCGGGCCATGAGCGATCAGCCGCCCATCTTTCAGCACCAGCACATGATCGGCATGGTTCATCGCCAGTGCGAGATCGTGGAGCACCACCACCACACCCTGCCCGCCCGCTTCTCCGGCACGCGCGCAGGCCTTGAGATGCGCGATCAGGCTCAGCTGGTGCGCCAGATCGAGCGCGGCGAGCGGTTCGTCGGCGAGGATCCAGCGCGGGGTTCCCGCCAGCACCCGCGCCAGCAGCGCCCGCGCCCGCTCGCCGCCCGATAGCTGGCTAACCGGACGGCGGCGCAGCGGTTCGAGCCCCAAAGCCGCCAATGCCGCCTCCACCGCATCTGTACCCCGGTCACGCCACGGCAAGCGGCCGAGCGCGACCAGCCCCTCTACCGCCACATCCCACGCAATGTCGGCGGCCTGCGGGAGATAGCCGATCCGCTGGGCGCGGATCCGCAGGCTGAGGGCGGCAAGGTCGTCCCCGCTCAGCGTCACCTTCCCGCCTGATGGGGCAAGCAATCCGGCAAGCGCGAGCAGCAAGCTCGATTTGCCCGCGCCATTGGGGCCGACAATTGCCGTGATCTGACCGGGCGCGAGGTTGGCGGTGATGCCGGTCACAACCTCGCGTCCGCCGCGCATCACCGTCAGGTTCTCGGTCGCCAATGTCATGCTGTCCGTCACAGGCGCCCCCGCCGCATGCCGACAAGCAGCCACCCGAAAAACGGCGCGCCGATCAGCGACAGCGCAATGCCGAGCCTGAGTTCGGTCACCACCGGCAGCACCCGCACGATGCTGTCTGCGGCCAAAACCAGACACGCACCTGCCAGTGCGCTCGGCAGCAACAGGCTCGATGGCAGGCGGTCGGTGAGCGGGCGCACCAGATGCGGCACAAT
The DNA here is from genome assembly GCA_038210785.1 of Sphingomonadales bacterium. GTDB lineage: Bacteria > Pseudomonadota > Alphaproteobacteria > Sphingomonadales > Sphingomonadaceae > Erythrobacter. The sequence goes on from JBBQWH010000106.1 coordinate 4,392, forward strand.
CAACCCGACAAAGCCGATGATCCCGGCCACCGCCACACCCGCGCCCACCGTCAGCCCGACGCCCGCGACCAGCAGCACCAGCAGCCGCCCCGGATCGAGCCCCATCGAGCGCGCTGCCTCCTCACCCAAGGTCAGCGCATCGAGGCTGCGCGCAGCCAGCGCCAGAACTGCGATCCCGGCGGCGGTCAGCGGCGCGGCGATCGCGACCTCGCGCCACGAACGATCGGTCAACGCGCCGTTGAGCCACAGCACGATCTCGCTCAATGCAAACGGATTGGGCGCAAGCGTTATCGCCAGCGCGGTGAGCGCGCCTGCCAGGCTCGCCAGCATCAGCCCAGCCAGCGTGAACAGCGCAATCCCGCCACCTGCGCCGCCTGCCACGTCACTCGCGGTGCGCCCCGCGATCAACGCAAGGCTTGCCATGCCGAGGCCCGCTCCGGCGAGCGCCATCACCGGCAGGCTCCACGCGGCCAAGGCGGGCGGGATCAGCGGGGCCAGCCAGAAGCTGGCGACTGCGCCGAGCGCGGCCATCGGCGCGATCCCGAACAGGCCGGGGTCAGCCAGCGGGTTCCGCAGATAGCCCTGCATGGCCGCCCCCGCCGCACCCAGTCCGGCACCGATCACCACCGCCAGCACCGCGCGCGGCAGACGCAGTTCGGCAAGGATCAGCGCCGCATTCGCCGGGCCGGCGCTGGCGAAGGGATCGATCCACACCCGGCCCGCAAGCAGCGAGAGTGGCACCAGCACCGCCAACAGCGCGGCGAAGACGAGGCTGGCGCGGGTCATGACCGCGCCTCCACATCGGCGCGGATCGCCCGCAGCCGCGCGCGCGCCTTGGGGATGGTCGGCCCGCCGCAATAGATCAGCGCAGGGTCAAACGGCGCGATGTGCATCGCCTTGAACGCTCCCGCCAGCAGTGGATGGCGCTGCCCCGGCGCATCGCCTGCAACCAATAGCACGCGCGGCGGATCGGCGAGAACGGTCTCAAGCGTCACCCGGTCAGCCTGCCCCAAACCGCGCGCAGCGGCGTGGCTGGCGAAACCCTCCTCACGAAGCAGCTCGGCGATCAAGGTCTGCTCGCCCGCGACGATCTCGCCCGGCTGCCACAGCAGCGCGTCGATCGCGGGCCCGGCGTTCGGCGCAGGCGCGGCGATATGTACTGCGAGCGCCTCGCCCTTGTCCGCCCGCCCCACGAGCGCGGCAACTGCGCGCACCTGCGCTGCGCTCTCGGCAATGGTGGCGGGGCTGCCGAAGGTCGCGACCCTCAGGCCTGCGCGTGTCAGCGCGGCGCGAGTGGGCTGCGGCAGGAAGCTTGAGGCGAGCACCAGATCGGGCGCGCGCGCGATCACCTCTTCGGCGGTCCCGCCGGTCACACCGTAACGCGCGGCAACCGCAGCGGGGATCGAGCTGGAGGTGGGATCGCGGCTGTAATGCGACAGCGCCAGCACCTGTGCGGGCGGGGCGATCTCGACCAGGATCGCATCGAGACACGGGTTGAGGCTGACGATGGTCGGCGGGCCGCTACCGGGCCTCGCGGCGGGCGCAGCAGGGGCGCATCCGGCGACGAGGGCAAGCCCGGCCAGAGCCGCTCCCGCCCGCGCACGCACTGGCCTCTTGCGTGCCTCTATGGTGATGCGATCCCGCGCCATATCCGTCGGCCTGCGGCGATAGGGCGGCGCGTTCGCGTGCGCAAGCGCGGGCCGGTAAAGCATCCTCCCGCCACCTGTCCGGAAACGGGACGCGGGGGTCTGGCGCCCTCGCCGCCGCTGCGCGCGGCGCGTAGGGCAGGCGCGACCCGATGACCGCTGCGCGCAACTCCTTCGCCTTCAAGGCCCCTGCCCGTACCAGCTGGCGCAAGCGGCTCGCGGTGTTGCTGGCAGCGATCACCGTACCCGCGATGGCGGCCACAGGCGGCGTAGGCGTCGCCTTCGCAATCCTTTGTCGAGATGGGCTACAGTAGGAAAACACAGCCATCTTTAACCTAGAACACTAATGGCATCTTCTTCATCGATCGCGGTTCGAGAACTGCCGATTTTCCCATTG
>JBBQWH010000107.1:0-6433 GCA_038210785.1 Sphingomonadales bacterium
CGTGAAGGAAGGGCAGGATTTCTTCCCGCTCACCGTTCACTATCAGGAAAAGTTCTCTGCCGCCGGGCGCATCCCGGGCGGCTTCTTCAAGCGTGAGCGCGGCGCGACCGAAAAGGAAACGCTGACCAGCCGCCTGATCGACCGTCCGATCCGTCCGCTTTTCCCCGAAGGTTTCTACAACGAAATCAACGTAATTTGCCAAGTGCTTTCGTTCGACGGCGAGAACGAGCCCGACATGGTTGCCATGATCGCCGCCTCGGCTGCGCTAACGATCTCGGGCTTGCCGTTCATGGGCCCAATCGGCTCTTGCCGCGTCGGCTATATTGACGGCGAATATGTCCTCAACCCAAAGCAGGACCGCGCGCTAGCCGAAGGCCGCCTCGATCTGGTCGTTGCCGCCACGCAAGACGCGGTGATGATGGTCGAGTCCGAAGCCAAGGAACTGACCGAGGAAGAAATGCTCGGCGCAGTGATGTTCGCACACAAGGAAATCCGCAACGTTATTGGCGCGATCATCGATCTGGCTGAGAAGGCGGCAAAGGATCCGTGGACTGTCGACCTCAGCGACAACACCGCTGACATGAAGGCTAAGCTCAAGAGCCTGATCGGCGGCGATATTGCGGCCGCCTACAAGTTGACCGACAAGTCAGCGCGCTCGAACGCGCTTAACGAAGCGCGGGCCAAGGCCAAAGCGGCGTTTGCTGCTGAAGGCGGGCAGACCCAGATGGTTGCGGGCAAGCTGATGAAGAAGCTCGAGGCTGAAATCGTGCGCGGTGCGATCCTGAAGGATGGCCAGCGAATCGATGGGCGCAAGCTCGACGAGGTCCGCCCGATCGAAGCGATGGTCGGCTTCCTGCCGCGCACGCATGGCTCGTCGCTGTTTACCCGAGGCGAGACTCAGGCGATCTGCACCACCACGCTCGGCACCAAGGATTCCGAGCAGATGATCGATGGGCTGGAAGGCCTGTCATACACCAGCTTCATGCTGCACTATAACTTCCCGCCCTACTCGGTCGGCGAAGTGGGCCGCTTCGGCGCGCCCGGCCGCCGCGAAATCGGCCACGGCAAGCTCGCATGGCGCGCGCTCAATCCGGTGCTGCCGTCGCGTGAGGATTTCCCCTACACGATCCGCGTTCTGTCGGACATCACCGAGTCCAACGGCTCGTCCTCGATGGCGACCGTTTGCGGCGGGTGCCTCAGCATGATGGATGCAGGCGTTCCGGTGAAGGCGCCGGTCTCGGGCATCGCAATGGGCCTGATCCTCGAAGGCGACGAGTTCGCCGTTTTGTCCGATATTCTGGGTGACGAAGATCACCTTGGCGATATGGACTTCAAGGTCGCCGGCACCGAAAACGGCATCACCACGATGCAGATGGACATCAAGATTGCCGGCATCACGCAGGAAATCATGGCCAAGGCGCTCGAGCAGGCCAAGGCTGGCCGGATGCACATCCTTGCTGAAATGACCAAGGCGCTGGGCACTGCCCGCACCGAAGTTTCGAAGCACGCCCCGCGCATCGAGACGATCCAGATCGACAAGTCGAAGATCCGTGACGTCATCGGCACAGGCGGCAAGGTGATCCGCGAGATCGTCGCTGAAACCGGTGCCAAGGTCGATATCGACGATGAAGGCGTGATCAAGATCTCGTCCTCGAACGTTGATGAGATCGAAGCCGCAAAGAAGTGGATCCTCGGCATCGTCGAGGAAGCCGAAGTGGGCAAGGTCTACGACGGCAAGGTCGTGAACATCGTCGATTTCGGCGCGTTCGTGAACTTCATGGGCGGCAAGGACGGGCTCGTCCACGTTTCGGAAATGCGCAACGAGCGGGTTGAAAAGCCCACTGACGTCGTCTCCGAAGGCATGGCGGTGAAGGTCAAGGTGCTTGAAATCGATCCGCGCGGCAAGGTTCGCCTGTCGATGCGGGTGGTCGACCAGGAGACCGGCGCAGAGCTCGAAGACACCCGCCCGGCGCGTGAACCGCGCGAGCCCCGTGAAGGGGGCCGTGAAGGCGGCCGCGGCGGTGATCGTGGTGGTGATCGCCGGGGGCCCAAGGGCTCTGGCGGCGGCGGTCGCGGCGGTGATCGCGGTGGTCGCGGTGGCGGCGGCGATCGCGGCGGGCGCGAGCAGAGCAGCGGCCCCGCTGGCCTGCCCGACTTCCTCAAGGACTGATCGCCTCATCTGAGGTAAACAATTGGGGCCGTCCGGAGCGATCCGGGCGGCCCATTTGCTGTAATGGGGTAACCGAAACCATGCTCAAACGCGAACACCTCGCCAGCGCGCAGATCGCCGATGGCGAATTGCTGGAACTCTACACTCACGCGGGCCACTTCATGATCGTGATGGGGCGTAACGAGTTGATGAGCTCGCGGATGGCTTTTTCCGAACAGCAGTTGGCCGAGCTGACAATCGACCGGCTCGCCAAGCTTACCCCGCGCGTGCTGATCGGCGGCTATGGGATGGGCTTCACCTACCGCGCCGCGCGCGCGCGGCTGGGCGAGGGCGCTCGGATCGTCATCGCCGAAATCGCCGAGGCGATCATCGATTGGGCCAAGGGACCGATGTCGCAGCTGACCGGCGACAGCCTAACCGATCCGCGGCTCGATCTCAGGATCTGCGACGTTGCCGCGCTGATCGATGACGCCAATGACGGCACCTCAGCCAAGTTCGATGCGATCCTGCTCGATGTCGATAATGGCCCCGACGGGATCGTGCGAGAGGCGAACAACCGGCTCTATTCGCGCACTGGCCTCGCCAAGGCGCGCGATGCGTTGATGCCGGGCGGCATCCTCGCAGTGTGGTCCGCCGCGCCCGATCCTGTGTTCCGCAAGCGCTTGCACGATACGGGAATGACCATCACCGAATGGAACGTCCGATCACGCCCAAACAACAAGGGCGCGCACCATGTGATCTGGTTCGCGCAGAAGGCCTAAGGCATCAACGCACGCGCTATCTAACGCGTTGGCGAACGCGTTACCGGACTCTGGGCCCACCGAACGGCAGCGGCGGGGGGGGACGGCGCACGCCGCGCGGCAGCTGCGCCTGATAGGCGCGCCCGCAGTGCTCGACGCAATAGGGAAAGCCCGGGTTCACTTGCTGCCCACAGAAGTGGAAATCAGCCTCGCCCGGATGCCCCATCGGCCAGCGGCAAACCTTCTCCGATAGATCCAGCAGAGTGGTTTTGCCCGTGATGGCGGCGCTGGGCTTGGCCGGAACCAGGCGGCGTGGCGGCGCGGGCGGGATCGGGGGCTGCTGATCGCCGGGGCCCTGACGCAGGAAACCGCCGGGGCCGACTGATACGATCTTGGGCAGGTCGGCCTGCGGTGTTGGCACCGAGGGCGACGGAGCTGCGTTAACAGGGCTGTCGGGCGCCTCTTCGCTGCGCGGCGTGGCAGGGGCCGGTCGGGGTGCGGGGCGCTGGGCTGCTTCGCTTGGCGCAGCGTGCTCAGCCGGTTCCGCGCGCGGCTCGGCCGAGCGCGGCGCGGGCGCAGCCACAGGCTTCTTGGCCGGAGCGGCGGCTTTCTTCTTCTCGTTGGCCTTGACCGGCGAAGGACGGGCCTTCAATGCGAGCCGGTGAGCCTTGCCGATCACCGCATTGCGGCTGACCCCGCCAAGCGCCGTCGCGATTTCGCTCGCGGTCGAGCCACCTTCCCACATTTTCCTGAGCGTAGCGATCCGCTCGTCCGTCCAACCCATATGTACTACCTGTTCCTGCGTTCGATGCTGCGGGCGATGCTTGTCAGAGGCGCAGACGCAGCCTAGGCACCGATGCCATGGCCGAACCTGCTCGAGCAAACCCTTTGCGCAATCCCGCTCCCGTGACCGAAAAGTCGCGTGATGACAAGACCGGCGGGAGCGCTCGGTTTGCGGCGCGCGGCGTCCCGGTGATCATCGGGATCAATCGCGTTGGGCTGCTTGCCCTCTATATGAAGGAGGTGCGCCGGTTTCTCAAGGTCCAGACGCAGACGATCTGGGCTCCGGCCTTCACGACGCTGCTGTTTCTGGCGATTTTCACCGTCGCGCTGGGGCGAGAGGGGCGCGAAGTGCTGGGCGTGCCGTTCGCGACCTTTGTCGCACCGGGGCTGATTGTGATGGCGATGATGCAGAACGCGTTTGCCAATTCGAGCTTCTCGCTGCTCGGCGGCAAGATACAGGGGACGATCATCGATTATCTGATGCCCCCGCTCTCGCCGGGCGAAGTGATGGCCGGGATCCTGGCGGCGGCGGTGACCCGCGCGATCCTCGTTGGTTTCGCGGTGGCGCTGGCGATGGCGCTTTGGCCGAGCGTATCGCTCAGTGCGGCGCACCCTTGGGCGGTGGTCTGGTTCGGCCTGATGGGATCGCTGCTGCTGGCGACGATCGGCCTTGCGACCTCAATCTGGGCCGAGAAGTTCGATCACAATGCCGCCATCACCAATTTCGTGATCGCCCCGCTTTCGCTGCTGTCGGGCACCTTCTACGTGATCGAGAACCTGCACGGCGTTTTCCAGGCGGTGAGCCGGGCTAATCCGTTTTTCTACGTCATCTCGGGCTTTCGCTATGGCTTTCTCGGGCGGAGCGACATGGGCGGCGCGGACCATGTCGTGGCCGCCGGAGCCGGGCTGCTGGCGCTCAATGCGGTGCTGATGGTGGTAGTTTTTGCGCTACTGCGGTCAGGCTGGAAGCTTAAAAGCTAGAGGCGGCTCCCGGCTGGCTGGCGAGAGGCGCGCTGGCCGTGACGCTTGCCGCGATCCGATTGATCGCTGCCTGCGCGCCGATCACGTCGGCGACCGCGCCAAGCTCGACGAATTCGGTCTGCCGGTTGCCGTCGCTGTCTTTTCCGATCTTGATCGCGAGCTTCAGCGATCCGGTGCCTCTGCGCTGCTCGCGCCGCTCGATTAGCCCGATCCGGTCGGCTGGAATTGCCGTCACCACAAGGTCGTGACCGAGGCTCAGTTTGAGGACCCGCTGGCCGGTCACCACATACAGCACCCGGCCGCGCTGGATCAGAGGCATCAGCGGCATTGCCAGCATCCCGGCGCCGATTACGATGAAAGGCACGCCAAACAGCGGGAATGCCCAGCCGAGCCAGCCCGCCCCGCTATCTTCCATTTGCAACACCGCACCGGCGGCAAGCGTGGTCCACAGCAGCGAAAAGGCGGTCCAGGGAATGGCGAAGATGTAGATGCCAAAGGCGCGGCATTCAATCCGGCCAAGCTGCCAGCCGTGCCACTCAACCGTCTCGTCAGCATGCAGCTCACGCTCGAGCGCTTGTTGCAGACGAGATGTGCTGAGGATGTCGCGGGCGGGGTCCAACATGGACCCGACTTACCGCAATAAGGTTTTCAATGCGTAAGCGACCGCCGCATCCGGTATCGTCCGTCTTTGAAGCTGTCGAACAGCTGCCGCACGGTCGGATGATCGACTGGGCCACCTTGAGGATCAGCCACCAGGTTGCCCTGACTGACATAGGCGACGTAAGCAGAATCTTCGTTCTCGGCGAGCAAGTGGTAGAACGGCTGATCGCGCGGCGGACGGATGTCCTCGGGGATCGACTCGTACCATTCTTCGCTGTTGGCGAAGACCGGGTCGATATCGAACACTACCCCGCGGAAGGCGAACAGGCGGTGGCAGACCACATCGCCAATGCTGAAGCGGGCGCGGGTCTGACGCGGGGCAATGATTGTCCGCCCTGCCTGGGTCGAGAAGAACTCTGCGCGATCCATACCGAACAATATGGGCCGACGTCGCAGCAAAACAAGCGCAAGCATAATGCAGTTGCGAGATATGCCCGCATTTTGTGGCGTCACAGGACTTGGCAAGGCGCGGGCCTTGGGCTAACGGGCGCGCTTCCTGTTGCCCGCCGCCCGACCAGCGGCCAACCAAGTGCAGCAAGCCTCGCGGAGAGGTGGCAGAGTGGTCGAATGCGCCGCACTCGAAATGCGGTTTACCGGCAACGGTAACGTGGGTTCGAATCCCACCCTCTCCGCCACTGGCGTTCCCAACGAATTCCAAATCAGTGATTTTTCGTCCAATCCGTTCCTTTCCATTCCGCCCCTAACCACGTGCAACTTGGAGTAGATCGGGGGTAACGAACTCTAACGATTGGGGTGTTGGATGCTTATGGACAAAGCCGTCCGCGCTGCAGGACCGAAACAGAAAGCCTACAAGGTTTCCGACAGCGCTGGTCGCTACCTGCATATCTCGCCTGAGAATCACAAGAGCTGGCGCCTCAAATCCTGGCGTGGGTCGACCAAGTGCGAGCGCACGTCCAGACAAATGCCCATCAATATGGGCCAGACCCAGCGGGGTGAAAGAAGCCGATCGCCCTCGGCATGCGCGTGGAGTCTTGCGGCCTTCGCCTTTGATGACGCTCGCTAACTCTGATTTGAGGCTTCGCACCGAAGTGCTTTGAAGGTTTCCGCTCTATTCTTTACGGGCCTAAGACTGGCTACC
>JBBQWH010000108.1:0-6070 GCA_038210785.1 Sphingomonadales bacterium
TTAAGCTGCGTCGCAATACCGGTCAGCAGCGCGGACGAGTGCGGTGCGCCGGTTGCGGGCGTGAAGTGCGATATTGGCAGGCTCACCGTCATGCTGCCAGCTCGATCGGTTCGTCAGCCATCAGGCGGGTGAGATTGAGCACCATCACCATCTCGTCGCCCAGCGGGGCGATGCCTTCGAGGAAGTGCGTGATCGTCTCGTGCCCCATTGCATCGGGTTGCTGCAATGTGCCTGCCTCGATCGAGACGATGTCGGCCACATCGTGCACGATCAGCCCGCGCATCTGGCCCAAGTGCTCGATCACGATAATCGGATTGCGCGGAGTCGCATCGGTAGGCTGCCAACCGAGCCGGGCGGCTAGATCGATCACTGGCAGCACCGCACCGCGCAGATTGACAACGCCCGCAACATATTCGGGCACGCGCGGCAAGCGGGTCACGGGTGACCAGGCGCGGATCTCGCGCACTGTCATGATGTCGATGCCAAAGCGCTGGTTGGCGATACCGAAGGTGATGAGTTCGTGGCGCATGAGGCTGCTCCTCGGGCAGGTAGGCGGGATCAGTGGATGACGCGGCGCAGGGCTGCGGTCAGCTTGTCGGCGTCGAACGGCTTGACGATCCACCCGGTTGCTCCGGCGTTGCGCGCGCGTTGCTTTTTCTCGTCTGAGCTTTCGGTGGTTAGCACCAGGATCGGTCGTTCTGCATGGAGCGCGCTGGTTCGCAGCTTCTCGATCAGCCCGAACCCGTCGAGCCGCGGCATGTTGATATCGGTGATGATCACGTCGACTTCATTGGACGCGAGCCATTCGAGCGCTTCCTGACCGTCCTCGCATTGATCGACCGCGAACCCGCGCGAAGTCAACGCGCCGAGCAGCAGTGCGCGCATGCTGGCGCTGTCATCGACTGTCAGAACGCGGATAGTGATTGCATTGCTGGTATGCATGATGTGCTCCCTTTGCCGTCAGAATAGCTCGACGATCCCAAGCGCCGATTGCGGCCGCCCCAGTGGTTTCTGCGTAGGAGCGGTATCGGCCGGCACCAGCCGCGCGCGCACTTGGCCGCTGGAGGGGCGGAACTGGATGCGCCGGGCCTGCGTGCCTTCGAGATCCTCGAACATCTTGGGGATGCCCTCGCGCTCGAGAAACTGGCGGGCGAAGGCAGCGTTGGCTGAGCCGATCGGTTTGAGATCGGGGTTGAGATTGGCCCCGCCATAGAGCCGCGCGCGCATCCGGCCCTTGCGCGCACCGAGGCCGAGCATCTCGTTGACCAGCAGCTCCATCAAGAACAGGCCGTAGTCGCTGTCGAACACCTGATTACAGACATGCGCGGGCGGTTCGGCGAGCAGGAAGTGGTTCATGCCGCCGACCCGCGCGACCGGATCGAACACGCAGGTGGCCACGCAGCTGCCCAGGATCGTGCTCATCTCCACTCGCGGATCGGTGCTAGCTTTGGCCTCGCCCTGTACGATCGTGAGACGGATTGGCCCCGCGGCCGCGTCGGTCAAGGACAGGGGGGATGGCATGACCGTCATGACAGAGCGACTTTGGCTGGAGTGAAGACCGCAGTGGCAATCCGTTCGAGCGGCAGCACCTCGCGCGCCGCGCCGAGCTCGATCGCGGCCCGCGGCATCCCGAACACCACGCAGCTGGCCTGATCCTGCGCAATGGTGCGCGCGCCGATGCTGGCGAGCGCGAACATGCCCTGCGCTCCGTCCTGTCCCATACCGGTCAGCAAGATGCCGAGCCCCTGCTCGCCGCGGGCCGGGCCGAGCGTCGAGGCGAGCGAGGCAAACCAGCGATCGACGCTGGGGCGATGGCCGGTGACCGGATCACCTTCGCGCAGCACGCAGCGCAAGCCCAGCGTGCCAGCCGAAGCGACTTGCAGGTGCCGGTCATTGCCCGGCGCCAGCAGCACTGTGCCGCGCACCAGCGGCATGTCGCTTTCCGCCAGCATCACCCGCGGGCGCACCGCCCGGTCGAACGACTGGGCGATTGCGCCTGCAAAACAGCCGTTGATGTGCTGGACGATCAACGTCGGCGGGCAATCCTCGGGGAAATTGGCGAGCAGAGTGTGCAGCGCCTCCACCCCGCCGGTCGAGGCGCCGATCACGATAATTTCGGGGTTTTCGGGGCGATCGGCGATTTGGCGGATTTCGGGTGGGGGTGAGGGCGAAACTGTTGCTGGGGCGGCGGGGCTGGGTGTGGGCTGAACCCGTGCCTGCGCCAAGCGGATCTTGGCCGCCTCGCGCACCATCGTCACCAGCGCGCCGTCATCATTCTCGCCCGGTGCGACCCGCAGCTGCGATTTGGCGATGCAGCCAACCGCGCCCAGTTGCAGCCCGCGCGCAGTTGCGCTCGCGCCCGCCTCGGTCGCGCCAGAAACGAGGATCACCGGCGTCGGCCGCAAAGCCATGATCTTCTCGAGAAAGGACAGCCCGTCCATCCCCGGCATCTCGATATCGAGCGTCACGACGTCTGGATCCAGCGCCTTGATCATCTGCCGCGCCTCGGCCGCATCGGCGGCGTTGCCAACCACCGCAATGCCAGGCTCACGCTCCAGCCGGTGTTGGAGGAGCGCTCGCATCAGCGAGGAATCGTCTACGATCAACACTCGTATCGTCATGCTGCACTCCGCCGATAGATGGTCGGGCCAACTGGCTCGAGCAGTGTCGTTGCCGGGCCGCTGACGCGCTCGGAATGGCCGATGTAGAGATAGCCGCCGGGCACCAGCTGGCGAGCGAAGCGCTCGACCAGCCGCTCTTTGGTGGGAGCGTCGAAATAGATCATCACGTTGCGACAGAAGATCACATCAAAGCCGCGCCGCATCGGCCAATCGCCGAGCAGGTTGAGAACCCTGAGGCGCACCATAGACTGAACCGCCGGATCGATTGCGAGGCGCGGCTCGTCGCCGCCTGCGACAGCGGCGCACCACACCCGGCGCAGCGGCTCCGGCAGCGCATCGAGCGCGGCGCGCGGATAGGTTGCGGCGCGCGCGCCTGCAAGCGCGGTGGTCGAGATGTCGCTTGCCAGCGCTACCAGCTTGCTGCGCGCGACGCGCAAGCCAGCCTCACGCTCTGCCCCGAGCAGCACCATCAACAGCGTCCAGATCTCCTCGCCGCTCGAACAACCCGCCGACCAGATCCGCACCGCTTCGCCTGCCAATGCGCGCCGGGCCAGATCGGGCCGCAAAACGCTTTCGAAATGATCGTAGTGATGTGGTTCGCGGTGAAAATAGGTGTGGTTGGTGGTGAGCGCGGTGACCACTTCGTTCAGCGCCGCCGCGTCGCCTTGCAGCGCATCGAGAAACGCGCCGAAGCTGGTTAACCCGCTGCGCCGCACCAGCGGAGCGAGGCGCGAATAGGCCAGCATTCGTTTGCGTTCGCTCAGCACGATGCCGGACTCGGCGTGGATCAGCGCGGCGATGCGGCGGAAATCGGCATCGCTGTAGATCGCCGGGCTGACGCCGGGAACGATGGTGTCCGGTGCTTCGCTGGTGGGACCGCTGTGCATCGTCAGGCCGCGTGGGCCAGCGCCGGGCTGCCGCCGATGCGCGCGGCGCTGCTCGCCAGAAAATCGACATCGACGATCAGCGCGACCTTGCCGTTGCCAAGGATAGTTGCGCCTGCCACGCTGTCGATCTGGCGGTAATGGGCATCAAGCGCCTTGATGACGAACTGGCGCTGATCGGTGATCGTGTCGACCAGCAGCGCAGCGCGGCCGTGGCCTTCGGTCTCGACCAGCACCAATACGCCTTCGCATGGATTGCTCACAGCCTCATTGGCACCGGTCAGCGCGCCCAGCGGTATGATCGGCACGAAGCTGCCGCGCGCATTGAGCACCTGCGCAGCGGTGCCCATGCCCTTGACGTCGGCCGGGGTCGGCCGGAGGCTTTCGATCACGTGGGTCAGCGGGATCACCAGCGACTGATTGCCGACCTGCACGATCATCCCATCGGAAATCGCCAGCGTCAGCGGCAGCGCCAGCGCAAAGGTGGTGCCTTTGCCAGGCGTACTTTCGATGGTGATGCGTCCGCCCAACTCCTTCACGTTCTGCTTGACCACATCCATGCCCACCCCGCGCCCGGATATGTTGGAAACCTCCACCGCGGTGGAGAAGCCGGGGGCGAAGATCAGCAGGTTGATTTCCTCGTCGCTGAGCTGTGCCTCGGGGCCGACGAGACCGTTGGCGATCGCCTTGGCGAGCACCCGCTCGCGATTTATCCCGCGCCCGTCATCGGCGATGCGGATGATGATGCGCCCGGCCTTCTGCTCGGCTGACAGGGTTAGCGTGCCTTCGGGGTCTTTGCCTGCAGCGCGGCGTTCATCGGGCGGCTCGATCCCGTGGTCGACCGCGTTGCGGATGAGGTGCGTCATTGGCTCGCTCAGGCGCTCGATCACGGTCTTGTCGAGCTCGGTGGTCTCGCCCACCACTTCCAGCTTCACATGCTTGCCGGTGCTGATGCCGAGTTCGCGCAGCAGCCGCGGCACCCGCCCGAACACCGAGCTGATCGGTTGCGCGCGGAACGCCATCGCGTGTTCCTGGATGTCGCGCACCAGCGTCTCGATCAGCGCCAGTTCTTCGATGTGGGCAAGGTTCTCGTTGGTCAGCCGCTGCGCCAGCATCGCCTGCGCAATTACCAGCTCGCCCACGCCGTCGATCAGCATGTCGAGCTTCTTGAGGTCGATCCTCACCGACTGGTTGGCGGGCGTGGCGGCAGCAGCCACGGCGGCGGCCGGCGGCGGTGGCGGGGCAGGGCCGCGCTCGGCCCCGAGCGGCGATTGCGGTGACTGCAGCGGCGGCGGAGGCTCGGCGGCGATAGCGATGGCAATGCCGGGCGTTCTGGGCGCGGCGGGCGCAGCGATGCGCGCCGGCGGCATGGTCGCCTCGGGCCCAAAGCCAAGCGCGACCTCGTCGCCGACAAAGTCGAAGATGTCCGTCACCGTCTCGCGGCTCACATGGCCGGGCATGCGGAAGGTCCAGCCGAGGTAGCCCTCCTCGACCAGCAGCCGTTCGAGCGTGGGCAGCGCGGACAGGTCGCAGACTTCGCAGGTGCCGCCAAGATCGCTCAGCGCGCGCAGCCACAGCAGCGGTTCGCTGCCCTTGGTCATTGCGCCTGCATGGGGGCGGATGTGGACCAGCCAGCTTTCCAATGTTGGAGCGAGGGGCGCGGGTGGAACGGGCGCGGGCGCAGGGGCGGCGAGTTCGTTGAGCGGCGCGTCGAGATCGTCGAGGATCGGAGCCGAGGCGGGCGCGGTCACGCGCGCAGGCGCAGGCGAAGCCGCATTGCTGCCCGCCCGCGCCGCCTCAAGCCGGGCCAGCACTTCGGCATCCTCAGGCGGAGCGCCGCCGCCGCGCGCTGCCTCGACATGATCGCGCAGGCAATCAAGCGCCAGCAGCAACAGATCGACCAGCGCCGGTTCGAGCGCCACCTTGCCCTCACGAATCTCGCCAAGGAGGTTCTCGAAGCCGTGGGTATAGGCGGCCAGCGCGGTGTGTCCGAACGCACCGGCCCCGCCCTTGATCGAATGCACGGCCCGGAAAATCGCGTTGATCGTCTCGGCATCGTGAGTTCCGTCGCGGCACGCGGCCAGACCGGTCTCGGCCGCCTCGAGCGATTCTTCGCATTCGACGAAAAAGATCTGCTTGATGTCGTCTTCGGTCATGCCGCGACGCCCTCCAACACGACATGATCGAGACCGGTCAGCCGCAAGGCGGCGGTGAACGGCGGGCTCGGCTGGTGGATCGTGATCCCACCTTCGCTGCGCGCAGCCGACACCAGCAATTGTAACATCGCCTGACCGATCCGTTCGACGCGGGCAGCATCAACCGCCAGCGGCGCAGGCCCAAGCGATTCCGCGAGTTCCGGGTACATCGCCGCAGCGGCGCTCCGGTCGCAGATAGGGGGAAGGATAATCATCGGTGCGACCTTTGCGCCAGAGCTCAGAACTCGCTCCAGTCGTCCTCATGGGGGAGCTGGGCGGGGGCGGGTTTGCGGGCGAGGTTGCCCTCGAACGGTGGCGGGGCTTGGTTCTGGGCCGGGCGCTGGGGCGCTGGCGATGGCCAGGGAGCGGG
>JBBQWH010000109.1:0-5949 GCA_038210785.1 Sphingomonadales bacterium
TCGGGCACAGTTCGCAGCGGGAGGGGGGAACGGTTACAGCGCGCGCCGACAATCTATGATTTGGCTGCGGAAAGGTGGCTGGACCACACGGATCGCGCGCGCCCTCACTCGATCAACTTTCCCCGCACCATCACGAAGTCGACCTTCTCCAGCACGGTCACATCGTCCAGCGGTTTGCCGCCGAACGCAATGATATCCGCCAAGACGCCCCCGGCGCGATCCGGCCGATTTCGGCTTCCATGCCCAGCACCGTGGCAGCCCCTGTGGTGGCGCTGGCGAGCGCCTCGCGGTTGCTCGTCCCCTGCTTGGTTATCATCGCGAATTCCTCGGCGTTGCGGCCGTGCTGGTACATGCTGGCATCGGTGCCGAAGACAACCGTAACACCCATCGCTCGCGCACGGCGCGCACGCCTCAGAAGGTGTAGCCCAGCCCCAGCCCGGCGATGAACTGGGTGGCATCGCCGCGCACGCTGGTGAACGGCGTATCGGCGCCGTCGCCCAGCATTTGCGAAACGCCGCCGACGCCGTAAATGCTGAACCCGCCGTTCAATGGGTTGCCGTCGAGATCGCGGGACAGGATCGCGGTGGTGCCGATCCGGTTAAGCCCGCCGTCGGCACGGAACTGCGGCAGTCCAGTGGCGATGCTTTGCGCGGGGCTGATGGAGAAGTAATAGTCGGCAAAGTTGTCATCGACGAACTCTGCGCTCGCCTGCACCGCCAAAATGGTGCTGCGGCCCAGCGGCGAGCGGTAACCGATCTGCGGTTCGATGATCATCCCGCCGTGCGCACCCAACACGTCCCAGCGCACCTGCGCGCCGATGACCAGTTGATCGAACCGGCTGAGCAACCCGGGAAAGCTGACTCCCGCCGCCGCGCCAACCTCCAAGGCCGTTTCGAGCTTGCCGGCGCGCGCCACCACGTCATCGCTGATGCGATTGCTGCGATCATTGCGCAGCGAGAATGCCGGGCCGAAGCTGACCCGCGCGCCCTGGCTCGGGCCTGACAACTGGTTGCTCGCATTGAAATCGAACACCAGGCCCGGGCCGTTGGGGCTGATCCCGATCCCCGCCACTTTGCCAATGATCAACGGCAAGGGATTGGCGAGGTAATCGTTCGAGCCGGCATAGCTTGGCGTCAGCCCGGCGCCGAGGCCGATGGTGGCCCAGGTCTCATCGAACACAGTTGCGGGCGGCGGGCCTGAAAGCGGGCCGCCGGCATTGGCGGGCTGGCTGGTGACCACAGCTTCGCTCGTAGCTTCGGCGGAGGCTTCGGCGGTACCAGCTTCGGCGGCGGCCACCTCCGCCTCGGCAGCACGCCCAGGGGCCGCGCCGAGGGTCAGCGCGGCCACTCCAAGCGCGAGCGGGGAGGCGACATATATGGTCTTCATCGAGAGATCCTTGCGCAGCGCGATGTCCGGGACTTATGCGCCCCGCCCGCTCAATCCATGCCGCAACGTTATGTCCCACTCCGTCATGTTGCAACATGCCTTCGCATTAGCATGTATCGCACTCATTGCCGTTCGCCTCGCCCTCGCCTAGGACTGCCAGAGCATGAGCGATTCACCGCAAACCCCCGGTTCCGAAACCGCAGGCGTGCACGATCTCGTTATCGTCGGCGGCGGGTTGGCGGGCGGGCTGATTGCGCTCGCGCTGCACCGTCATGCGCCCGACTGCCGGTTTGTGCTGATCGAGGCGGGGCGAACGCTCGGCGGGCATCACCGCTGGAGCTGGTTCGAAACCGACATCCGCGCAGGCTCGCGCGCGTTGATGGCAGGGTTCGACCTCAACGGCTGGGACGAGGGGTACGACATCGCCTTCCCCGCTTATGGCCGCACCTTGCCGACCTCCTATCGCTCGCTTGCCAGCGCCGAGTTCCACCGCGCTCTGATCGCCGAGCTTCCGGAAGGGCGCGTGCGGCTCGAGACCAAGGCTGCCAGCCTCGATGCAGGCGGGGTAATGCTGGCGGACGGCACACGGATCGCCGGCCGGCGCGTGATCGATTGCCGCCCGTTTCGCGCGTCAGAGCATCTGGCGGGCGGCTGGCAGGTGTTCCTCGGCCAGCAGTTCCGGTGCGAGGAGCCCCACGGCCTGACCCGCCCCGTGATCATGGATGCGAGCGTCGATCAGATCGCCCCGCATGGCAATGGGGCGGCGTACCGCTTCGTCTATGTCCTGCCGCTTTCACCGACCGAGGTGTTCGTGGAAGACACCTATTACGCCGATCAACCCAAAATGGACGCCGAGGTTTTGAAGGGCCGAGTCGCCGAGTACGCGCACCGCCGCGGCTGGAAGGGCGAAGTGGTCGATCAGGAAGCGGGCATCCTGCCGGTGATTTCGGGCGGGGACTTGAGCGCAGCGCTGGCCGAGGTGGCGATCCCCGGGGTCGCGCTTGCAGGCGCACGCGGGGGCTTCTCGCACCCGCTCACCAGCTACACTCTGCCGTTTGCGGTCGACAATGCGCTCGCCATTGCACATCTGATCGCGCGGCGGCCCGACCTCAGCGGCGAGGCACTCGCCGCGTTCTGCATGGCCCGCTCCAAACGCCATTGGCGCGACACCGGCTATTACCGGCTGCTCAGCCGGATGCTGTTCGAAGCCGCTGAGCCGGACAAGCGCGTGGTTGTGTTCGAACATTTTTACGCGCTCAGGGGCAGGCTGGTCGAACGCTTCTACGCCGGCCGCTCGACTTGGACCGACCGTTTGCGCATCCTCACGGGCAAGCCGCCCGTAGCTATTCCGCGGGCGATCCGCGCGCTGTTTTCCCCAGGCAAACCCCTGGCCACCAAGCCACTTAACATGGAGACCCCGGCATGAACGCCGACGTGAAGATCAATATCGCTGGCAACGTTACCGGCAACAAGGGTGTGAACCCGGCGCTGGCCGAACGCTATGCCGGGCGCACCGCCTGCGTGATCGGATCGGGCTTTGGCGGCATGGCGCTGGCGTTGCGGCTGCAATCGGCGGGGATCAACACCACCGTGATCGAAGCCCGCGACAAGCCGGGCGGGCGGGCCTATTTCTGGGAGCGTGAGGGCTTCACCTTCGATGGCGGGCCGACCGTGATCACCGATCCGCCCTGCCTTGAAGAGCTGTGGCAGTTGACCGGTCATGACATCGCCGAAGATGTCGAACTGATGAAGGTGATGCCATTCTATCGCCTCAACTGGCCCGATGGCACCAATTTCGAATACTCGAACGATGAAACCGAACTCAATGCCGAGATCGCCAAGCTCAATCCAGCGGACGTGGCAGGGTATGCCCGGTTCCTCGAATATTCGGCGCGGGTGTATGAGCAAGGCTACGTCAAGCTCGGCACCAAGCCGTTCCTCGATTTCAAGTCGATGCTCAAAGCCGCGCCTGCGCTGATCAAGGAACAGGCGTGGCGTTCGGTCTATTCGATGGTGTCGAGCTATATCGAGCACCCCAAGCTGCGCGAGGCATTCAGCTTCCATTCGCTGCTGGTCGGCGGCAATCCGATGAACACCTCGTCGATCTACGCCCTGATCCACAAGCTGGAGAAGGACGGCGGCGTGTGGTGGGCGCGCGGCGGTACCAACCGTCTGATTGCGGGCATGGTGCGCCATTTCGAGCGCCTCGGCGGCACGATGCGGGTCGGCGATCCGGTGGTGCAGGTGCATACCCTCGGCACCAAGGCGACCGAGGTCGAGACCAAAAGCGGGTTTAGGCAGCGGTTTGACGCGGTCGCTTCCAACGCTGATATCATGCATTCCTACAAAGACCTGCTGTCGGGCAGCGACCGCGGCAAGCAGATGGCCAAGAGCCTCAATCGCAAGAGCTATTCGCCGTCGCTGTTCGTGGTGCATTTCGGACTGGACGGCACCTGGCCGGGCATCGCGCACCACATGATCATGTTCGCCAAGCGCTACAAGGGCCTGCTCGACGACATCTACAAGAACGGCGTGATCCCGGAAGATTTCGCGATCTACCTCCATCACCCGACCGTGACCGATCCGAGCATGGCGCCTGAGGGCAAGAGCACCTTCTACGCGCTGGTCCCTGTCAGCCATATGGGCAAGATGCCGATTGACTGGGACGAAGTCGGGCCGAAGCTGGAGAAAATGATCCTCGACGAGCTGGGTCGCCGCTTGATCCCCGACATCCACGACCGGATCATCACCAAGTTCAGCTATGCGCCCAAGGACTTCAAGCAGGACCTTTCGGCCCATATGGGCAGCGCTTTCAGCCTCGAACCAGTGCTGTGGCAAAGCGCCTATCTGCGCGGCCACAACCGCGACGATGTGATCGATAACTACTACCTCGTCGGCGCAGGCACCCACCCGGGCGCAGGCATCCCGGGCGTGGTCGGCAGCGCCAAGGCGACCGCCGGGCTGATGCTGGAGGATCTCGCTGTCAAAGCGCCCGCATGATCGGATTGGCTCTTGCATACCTGACCGTAGCAATGGCCCCGGTCGGGGATGCATCCCCGCTCGTCCCTGACGGGCACCAACACGAATGGCTCGAAGTCACGAACGCATCGGGCGTCCCGACTTATCTTGACGTAGCCTATCGCAGCACTGGCGACGTTAGTGGTAGAGTGTATCCCGTCGTGCTGGTGCGTTATCTGCGCGGAGAATCAGTCGCAATCGCGGTCACCTTGGATTTCCGCATCGCGATAGACTGTGAAGCTAACGCCATGTCGGGTTTGGAGGTCAATCGCACCAGTGCAGCACAAGAAGGCACCGGGATGAGACTTAGCCAGAAAGAGACTCTTTCGACGCCGTTCACTTCGGTTTACCCGCAAAACGAAGCGCGCGTTGCGCCCCTGTTCAAACACGCGTGCGGCCCTGATTGGTCGATGAAAGCCCGTTAATGAAACGTCTCGCCGTCTATTGCGGTTCGGCCTCGCCCGAAGATCCGCGCTATGTCCAGCTTGCCTATGATGTCGGCGCAGAGTTGGCCGGGCGCGGCATCGGTCTCGTCTATGGCGGGGGCAAGCTTGGTCTGATGGGCGCGGTCGCGCGCGGCGCCAAGGAAGGCGGGGGCGAGGTCATCGGCATCATTCCCGAGCATCTGGTGAAGGCCGAAGTCGCCAACCATGATTGCGATGAGCTCGTAACCGTCAGTGGGATGCACGAGAGGAAGCAGCGCTTCACCGATCTGTCGGACGGCTTCATCACCATTCCCGGCGGGGTCGGCACGATGGACGAGCTGTGGGAAGCGATGAGCTGGTCGCAGCTGGGCTATCACTCCAAGCCGGTGGGCCTGCTCAATGCGTTCGGGTTTTATGACGATCTGCTCGCCTTCAACGCCAAGATGGCGGCGGTGGGCTTCGTGCGGCCCCAGCACCAGAACATCCTTATCGCTGCGGACACGATTGGCGATCTGCTCGCTAAGATGGACGCTTACCAGCCGCACACGCCGATATTTCGCATGAAGGCCGAGGAGCTGTAGGCCTCGCCATGGCGACCGATCCCGCCAAACGTGCCGCGCTGGTCGAACACGCGAGGCTCTCGATCAAGCGCGGATCGCAGAGCTTTTCCGCCGCCGCGCGGCTGTTCGACCGCGAAACGCGTGAACGCGCGTGGCTGCTCTACGCCTGGTGCCGCCGCGCTGACGATATCGCCGATAATCAGGACATGGGCGGCGAACTGGGCGACCAGTCCGACCTGTCTGGCCGCCTTGCTCGCATCCGCCGCCTCACCGCGCTGGCCTTTGAAGGCAAGCCGACGGGCGATCCGGCCTTCGACGCTTTGGGCGTGGTCGCCGCCGAAGTCGGCCTTACGCCGCAGATGGCCGAAGACGTGATCGCCGGGTTCCAGCTTGATGCCGAAGATTGGCGCCCGCGCACCCAAGGCGACATGCTGCGCTATTGCTACCATGTGGCAGGCGCGGTCGGCGTGATGATGGCGGTGGTGATGGGGGTCGATCCGGAGGATCAGGAAACGCTCGACCGGGCGAATGATCTCGGGCTGGCCTTCCAGCTGTCGAAC
>JBBQWH010000110.1:0-5877 GCA_038210785.1 Sphingomonadales bacterium
GCTGGGGTTTCTACCCGATCGTTTACATGGCGCCGTTTGCCGACATCTCTGGCCCGACGGCAGAAACGATCATTCAAGTCGGCTATACGGTGGCCGATCTGATCGCCAAGGCCGGGGTCGGCGTGCTGATCTACATGATCGCCGTGCGCAAGACGGCAATCGAAGCCGGACTTGATGCAGCCGCTCCCAAGGCGACCGTCGCCGCTGTCTGACGGCGGACCGATGCAGCTTGTCCTCCCTATGGCCCCGTCCCCGGTTTTCGAACCGGGGGCGGGCGTCCGGGCGTTTGAGCTCTGCGCGATTACCATCGCCTTTGTCGTTAGCAGCGCAGCGGATGCCAGCGATAGCGGCGCTGTGGCGGTAATCGCCACGCTGGTGTTTCTGGTGGGCGGGTTGCCGCATGGGGCCTTCGACATCCATCTCGCCGCCCGGCAAGCAGGGGTGAGCCGCTCCCGCTTGATCGGCTTTGCGGCAATCTACATCGCCTTGTTCGCCATCATGCTGGCGGGCTGGCGGTTCGCACCGGCCGTCACGCTGCCGATCTTCCTGATGACCGCGATCGTGCATTTCAGCGCCGACTGGCCGGAAATCGATGAACCGGTGTTCCGCCTCGCGCTCGGCTCTGCCCCGTTATGCGCGATCGGTATCGGCAATCTTGGCGAGGTGGAGGCGATTTTTGCCGCGATGTCCACGCCCGCTATCGCCTTGTGGGCGGCGCGGATATTCATCCTCGTCGCGCCGGTAACGCTGCTGATCGCCGGGGTCGCGCTGGCGGTGATGGCCAATTGCGGCGCGCGGCGGCGTCCGGCGCTGTTTGCCGTCCTGCTCACGAGCCTGTTGTTCCTCCCGGTGTTGATCGGCTTTGCGCTGTTTTTCTGCGCATTTCACACCCCCCGTCACCTTGCGGAAATCCGCGGCCAGTTGGGCCATTGGCCCAAGGCGCGGGTGATTGCGGTGGGAGCCGGGATGACGGGGCTGGCCCTGCTGCTGGGCGGGCTGGCAATGCCGCTCATCTTCGCTGGCGGGCTGATGACCGCTGCCACCGGCTTTCAAGTGCTGGCAGCGCTGGCAATGCCGCACCAGTGCATGGAATTGATCTTGCGACGGCTCGGCCGATCGGCGTGATGGCCGATGGCGGCCCTGGCCCAAATCCGATTGGTTCCCGCCCGCTCGATTGAAAATTCCGATCTTCGCAATCGCACAATTGAACTTTTGTGCAGCGCAAAAATTCCTATTTAGGCTGCGCAAGCTCCAATTCCGTCCCTCTCCACCCATCATAAGGACAAACTCCCATGGGTATCATCGGTTCGACCCTCAAGCCGTTCACCGCGACCGCGTTTCAGGCCGGCAAAGATTTCTTCGACGTCACCGACGCCGATCTCGCCGGCAAGTGGTCGGTGTTCTTCTTCTACCCGGCCGATTGGACCTTCGTCTGCCCGACCGAGCTCGAAGACATGGGCGAAAAGTACGGCCAGCTGCAGGCGATGGGCGTGGAAGTCTATGCCGTCAGCACCGACACGCATTTCAGCCACAAGGCCTGGCACGATTTCTCGGACAAGATCAGCAAGCTGACCTTCCCGTTCCTGGGTGACCAGAACCACGTGCTGTCGAACAATTTCGGCGTGCTGCGCGAAGGCGTTGGCTTGGCTGACCGGGCGACCTTCGTGGTCGATCCTGACGGCGTGATCCAGATCATGGAAATCACCTGCGAAGGCGTCGGCCGAAATGCCAACGAACTGACCCGCAAGATCAAGGATGCGCAGTACGTGCGCGACAAACCCGGTCAGGTGTGCCCGGCTGCATGGGAAGAAGGCGGCGACACGCTTGCCCCTTCGCTCGATCTGGTCGGCAAGATCTGACGTCACACAATCGGTCGGCGCGGGGCGTCTCCCCCCTCCCCCAAGTCTCGCGCTGACCGTAAAATCCCGAGAGCCACGAAGCCCTCGGGTCGTAGCCGGGACCGGATGTGCCCGCCCCCCTCTCCCCCCCCCTTGCAGGGTGGGCAAGGTGCATCCGGTCCCGCGTTACCCGACCACCGATCATTCCCTATACTGCGCCCAACTGACGCGCCCCGGAGGATATCATGCTCGACGCCGCGATGCAGGTTCAGCTCAAGCAATATCTCGCCAATTTGCGCGAAGGCGTGGAATTGGTCGCTTCGCTAGGCGACTGCGAGAAGTCGCGCCAGACCCGTGCATTGATCGAACAGATCGCCGGGCTGCACGACCTTGTGACCGCCCGCTTTGATGGTACCGATGCGCGCAAGCCCAGCTTTGTGATCCGCCGCGCCTCGGACGCGAACAAGTGGGTGCGGTTCGCTGGCCTGCCGATGGGGCACGAGTTTACCAGCCTCGTGCTCGCGCTGCTGTGGGCAGGCGGCCATCCGCCCAAGGTCGATGCCGACCTGATCGAACAGGTGCGCGCGCTGGAAGGCGATTACAATTTCGAGATGTTCTTCTCGCTAAGCTGCCACAACTGCCCAGATGTGGTGCAGGCGCTGACGCTGATGGCGCTCGAAAACCCGCGCATCCACGCCACCCTGATCGAAGGCGGTACGTTCCAGGATGAGGTCGAGGCGCGTGATATCATGGCGGTGCCCGCGACCTTCCTCAACGGCGAGCCGTTCTACAACGGCAAGCTGGAACTGGCCGAAATCCTCGCCAAGCTCGATAAGAACGCGGGCACCAAGCAGGCCGAGAAGCTCGCCGCCAAGGACGCGTTTGAAGTGCTGGTAATCGGCGGCGGCCCTGCAGGCGCGGCAGCGGCGGTCTATACCGCGCGCAAGGGCTTCACCACGGGGATCGCGGCCGAACGCTTCGGCGGGCAGTTGATGGACACGCTCGGCATCGAAAACCTGCCCGGCACGCTTTACACCGAAGGTCCCAAGCTGACCGACAGCCTCAAGAGCCAAGTCGGCGAATATGACATCGACCTGATGGACTTGGCCCGTGCAGTGGAACTCAAGCCCGCCCGCGAACTCGGCGGGATGCACGAGGTGGTGATGGCCAACGGCGCAAGCCTGCGGGCGCGTTCGTTGGTGCTTTCCACCGGCGCGCGCTGGCGCAATCTCGGTGTCCCGGGCGAGGCGGAATATCGCAACAAGGGCGTCGCCTATTGCCCGCACTGCGATGGCCCGCTGTTCAAGGGCAAGCGGATCGCGGTGATCGGCGGCGGCAACTCCGGTGTCGAAGCCGCGATCGACTTGGCCAAGATCGTCGGCCATGTCACCCTCATCGAATTCGACACCAAACTGCGCGCGGACGAAGTGCTGCAACGCAAGCTGCGCTCCATGCCGAATGTCGAGATCATCACCAACGGCCAGACCACAGAGGTGCGCGGAGACGGCACCCGCGTGAACGGGCTGGTGGTGAAAAACCGGGCCGACGGGGCCGAACGGCGGATCGCCTTGGAAGGCGTATTCGTGCAGATCGGTCTCGTCCCCAACACCGAATGGCTGCATGAGACGGGCCTTGGCCTGTCGAAGCATGGCGAGATCATCGTCGATGATCACGGCGCGACCAACCTCCCCGGTATCTACGCCGCGGGCGATTGCACCGTGGTGCCGCACAAGCAGATCGTGGTGGCCATGGGCGAAGGCGCGAAGGCAGGTCTGGGCGCGTTCGACTATCTGATCCGGAATGAACCGGTCGCGGAAATCGCGCAGGCGGCGTAATTTGTTTGGGCGCGCTCGCCTCCGCGAGCGCGCTTCCTCGCTCGTGCGACCTGAAGGTCGCATCGCTGCGGGCGGCCAGTCGGCCTTGCGGGCTCCCCTTGGGAGCCCGTTTTCGTTGCGCGGCGTGAAATGGGGGCAGTAAGCCTTGCCCTGTATAATCGCTTCCTTCAATCAATACAGGCGCTTTAATCGATTGGACGCACCATCCTGAAAGCGTCATTCTCCTTACATAGATTACGCTGCAACGGCGAGTCTGACGCAATACCAACGCGAGGAGAGAACGATCATGGACGCAAAAACTGGCGAGATGAGCGGCTGCCCGTTCCACGGCACCAACCAGATGCGCAGCCTGCTGGGCCGCACCAACCGCGATTGGTGGCCTCAAGCGATGCAGCTCGACATTCTGACCGAGCAGGGCAAAACCGCCAATCCTTACGGCGACGATTTCGATTACGCCGAGGCATTCAACACGCTCGATTATGCGGCGCTCAAGGCCGATCTCACTGCGTTGATGACCGATGACCAGCCGTGGTGGCCGGCCGATTACGGGCACTACGGCCCGTTCTTCATCCGCATGTCGTGGCACGCTGCAGGCACCTATCGCACCGGTGACGGGCGCGGCGGTGCGGGCTCTGGCCAACAGCGCTTCGCCCCGCTGAACTCGTGGCCCGATAACGGTAACCTCGACAAGGCGCGCAGACTGCTGTGGCCGATCAAGCAGAAGTACGGCAAGAGCATCAGCTGGGCTGATTTGTTCATCCTGACCGGCAACGTGGCGATTGAGTCCATGGGCGGGCCGGTGTTCGGCTTTGGCGGCGGGCGCGCAGATGTGTTCGAGCCTGAAAGCGTTTACTGGGGCACTGAAGAACAGTGGGTCAATGAAGGCGTTGCCACCCGTATCCAGCCCAAAGAAGGCATGGCGCTCGAAAATCCGCTCGCCGCGATCCAGATGGGGCTGATCTACGTCAATCCCGAAGGCCCGGGCGGCAATCCCGATCCGCTCGAAAGCGCGCGCGATATGCGCGAAACCTTCGCTCGGATGGCGATGAACGATGAAGAAACCGTCGCGCTCACCGCGGGCGGCCACGCCTTCGGCAAAGCCCACGGCGCGCACCCGGCCGATACCTTCGGCGGCGCGCCCGAAAGCGAAGACCTGCACCTGCAAGGCTTCGGCTGGCTCAACGACGAGGATGAAATCGCGGCCGGCAACATCACCACCTCGGGGATCGAAGGCAGCTGGTCGAACAACCCGACCAGCTGGAGTCACGATTACTACCGCATCCTGTTCAAGTACGATTTCGAACTGGTGCACAGCCCGGCCGGCGCGCAACAGTGGCAGCCGATCAATCCCGATCCCGAAGACTTGGCACCCGACGCGCGTGACCCGAACAAGCGCGTGCCGACAATGATGACCACCGCCGACATGGCGCTGAAGATGGACCCGGAATATCGCAAGATTTCCGAACGCTTCCTCGCCCATCCCGAACAGCTCGACGATGCCTTTGCGCGCGCGTGGTTCAAACTGTGCCACCGCGACATGGGCCCCAAGGTCCGTTACATGGGCCCGGAAGTCCCGGAAGAAACGCTGATCTGGATGGACCCGGTTCCGGCCGGCACCATGCCGTCGGACGCCGAGGTCGCGCGGTTCAAGGCGGCGATCCTCGGCTCAGGCCTGTCGGTGCGCGAGTTGGTCAAGGCGGCGTGGGCTTCGGCCGCGACCTACCGCAATTCCGATCACCGCGGCGGTGCCAACGGCGCGAGAGTGCGGCTTGAACCGCAGCGCAGCTGGGCGGTCAATGATCCCGAGGAGCTTGGCAACGTACTGGACGTGATCAATGCGCATCGCGGCACCCTCAGCATGGCCGACGCGATCGTGCTCGCGGGTTCGACGGCTGTCGAAAAGGCAGCGCGCGACGCCGGGCACGACGTGACCGTGCCGTTCATGGGCGGGCGCGGCGATGCGACCGACGAACACACCGATGCGGCCAGCTTTGAACCGCTGGAGCCGTTCGCCGATGGCTTCCGCAACTACCTCAAGACCAAGGCGCAGGTTCGGACCGAAGACATGCTGATCGACCGGGCCCACCTGCTCGGCCTGTCGGTCCCGGAAATGACTGTATTGGTCGGCGGATTGCGGGCGCTCGGCGCGGTCAGCAAGCATGCCCACCACGGCAATGATATCGGCGTGTTGACCGAGACCCCGG
>JBBQWH010000111.1:0-5719 GCA_038210785.1 Sphingomonadales bacterium
GTTCGATCGGTTGGGTCGAGCCGAAATAGGGCTCGGAACCGCGGTTGCCGTAAGGGCAAAAGCCGCATTCCGAAGACCCAAGCGGCGGAAGCAGGAGGGCTCCGCCCCGGCCCGGTGGTGCCTCATATGGTATGACTGGACCGGATCTTCGCCGACGCTTCGCCGCTTTGGGGGCGCGCATTATCGGGATTACCAGAACCATGGACGTCAACCTCGCTCTCTCACCGCAGGCGGTTGCATTCGCCCGGCTCGATACCAAGCCCAAGGTGCTCATCCGAATAGCGCAGCTGCTCAGCGCTGCCTACGGGCTGGACGAGGCCGAGGTGCTGGAAAGTCTCGAAGCGCGCGAGGCGTTGGGGAGCACCGGGTTCGGGCGCGGCGTGGCGATCCCGCATTGCCGCAGCAAGGACATCCGCCGCCCCAGCCTCGCGCTGCTCCGGCTCGAAGCTCCGATCGATTTCGCTGCGGCCGACGCTCGGCCGGTGACGCTCGTGTGCGGGTTGGTTTCGCCAGAGAACGCCGGGGCGACCCATCTCCACGCGCTGGCGGCGATTTCACGGCTGACGCGGGATGAGACGATGCTGCAGATGCTCACCGATGCGCCCGATACCGAAGCGGTCTATGCGCTGCTGACCGACCAGTTCCTGCGCGACGCGGCCTGATCCGCTCTCCACAGCAATGCCCGCAAGCGACGAGCTCCCGGCCGCGACCCCTACCGCTACCCCTACCGCTTCTGGGGCGCAGCAGCACTACCGGGCGCTTGAGCGGCTCTATACCACCGCGCCGGTCAACCAGAAGTTCGCCTCAACGCTGCACATTCCCGGCGAAGGTCAGGCGCGACTGACGTTTACTATCACGCCGGAGGATTACCACGCCGCCGGGGCCGCGCATGGAACGATCTACTTCAAAATGCTCGATGACGCCGCGTTCTACGCCGCAAACTCGCTGGCGACCGACCGGTTTTTGTTGACCACCAGCTTCAACCTCCACTTCACCAAGCCGGTGCGCGCCGGGACAGTCACCGCCGAGGGCCGCTGGGTCACTGGCAAGCGCCGGGTGTTCGTCGCTGAGGCGCGGCTGGTGGACGAGGAGGGCGAGGAAATCGGGCGCGGCACCGGCACCTTCATGCGCTCGCGCATCGCGCTCTCCAGCCTGCCGGGCTATGCCGCCGCCGGAACATCTGGGCGGTGAGTTGAGCGCGCGCTTGCCCGCCCATCTCGAGGTGGGTGCGATATTGCGCCTGGCCGAATCGCAGGGCGGCTATGCGACAGTGCTAGCCAAAGGCGAGCGCGATGCGGGTACGATCCTGTTGGTAACCCTGTGTCGCGGCGCGGCGGGCGTGCTTTACGAAAGGATGCCGCAGCTTGACGGTTCGCGTTCATTTATTGCGGCGAAGCGGGAAAATCCTGATAACCCTCAGGAATTCTCCGAGTATCTAGCGCGCCGGCGCCAGCAGGACCGGGATTTATGGCTGATCGAGGTAGATATCGCGCACCCTGAACGGTTCATCGCGCAAATCGCCGGATTGGGTTGACCGCTCATTCCGCGCGGCTAGGGGGCACCGCATTCCTCGCGCAGGCTGGCACGGCGGCAATTCGGCCTCATCAACCAGCACGCAGACGGGGAGCGGCCGGCAGGCTTTGTGAACCCCCACAATCCACGTTGATTGCGACAAGGTTCCCGCCTGCGCCTGTGCGCGCTCACCGCCCGATTAGTGAAGTACATGATTCGCAAGAATGTCTCGATTATCGCGATTGCCGCAGTGGCTTTCGCAACCACGATGTTTCCCGCCGGCAATAATGCCGCTGCTCTGGCCCAGGCGATCACTGCGCCGGCCAATGAAGGGCCCACCATCTTCGCTCCGGCCGAGCTGGTTCCCGAAGAAACGCCCCAGTTCATTTCTGAACCCGTCATCCAGCCGCTTCCCGCTCAGCCCGCTGCGCCGGTTCTGACCCCCACACTGACTGAGGCTGGGTCGCTGACCGAGCTGGTCGGCATGATGGACCCCTACGCCGCGCTCGACGCTGAGATGCGCTGCCTGGCTGGCGCGGTTTATTTCGAGGCACGCGGCGAGCCGCTGGCGGGCCAGCTGGCGGTGGCGCAGGTGATCATCAACCGCTCCGAAGACGGCCGTTTTCCGCGCTCCTACTGCGGCGTGGTGGCACAGCCGGGGCAATTCTCGTTCATGCGCGGACGGCAGATGCCTGCTGTCCGCACAAGCACCGCCGCATGGACGCGCGCCGTCGCCATCGCTCAAATTGCGCACAAGGGTCTGTGGGATCCAGCGGTGGGCCGGGCCGTGTTCTTCCACGCCCGCTATGTGCGGCCCGGCTGGAGCCACACCAAGACCCGGCTCGCGCAGATCGACACGCATATCTTCTATCGGTGATCTCGCCCCCAAGTAGCGAAGCGGTAGGGCGACAAGGACGCCGCGAAGATTATAACGAAAGCATGACCCAAACGGGCGCGTGATCGCTAGCCTTCTCGCGCCCGCGGTGGTCCTTATCGACGCCGACGGCCTCAAGCCGGTCAGCGCATTCAGGTGACAGCAGGATGTGGTCGATGCGGAAGCCGTGGTCGCGCTGCCATGCACCGGCCTGATAGTCCCAATAGGTCCACACCCCCCCGCGCGGGTTGTGGGTGCGCAGTGCGTCGCACCACCCGTCGTCAAGCATCCGTGCATAACCGGCGCGTGATCCGGGCTGCATCAGCGCATCGTCCTGCATCGCCTTGACCGACCACGTGTCGTCATCTTCAGGAATGACGTTGAAATCGCCGAGCACCACGGCGGGGACTTCGGCGGCCCAGATGTGCGCCATGCGCGCGCGCAGAGCTTCCATCCATGCGAGCTTGTAGGTGAATTTCGGCCCCGGATGCGGGTTGCCGTTGGGCAGGTACAGGCAGGCGATCCGCACGCCGCTGACGTCTGCCTCAAGATAGCGCGCCTGTTCCTCGTCGCCCCCATTCAGGGTGGCATTGGGGCCCGGGATGCCGAGCCCGCGCTGCACCTCGGTGAGGGTGTATCCGGCCTGCGTGTCCACAAGGATCGCGACCCCGTTGAAGCTTTTCTGCCCGTGCCAGATCGCGCCGTAGCCGAGCGCCGCGAACTCGGCGGCGGGAAAGCCCTCGTCCTGCGTCTTGATCTCCTGCAGGCACGCGACGGCGGGGCGGGTTTCGGCGAGCCATTCGAGCAGCCGCGGCAGCCGCGCCTTGATGCCGTTGATGTTGAAGGTAGCGATTTTCATGCGCATCCTGATGCCTCAGAAGCGTCCGCGGGTCTAACCTAAATCCCGAAGCTCGCCCCGCAACCGCAGCCCGCAGCGGCCTGCGGGTTTTCGACCTTGAACGCAGCGCCGCCGAGCGACTCGACGAAATCGACCACGCTGCCGGCGATCAGATCAAGGCTCATCGGATCCACCACCAGCCTCACTCCGTCGGTTTCGCTGACGCTGTCATCGGCTTGCGGCGCGTCGGCGAGGTCGAACTTGTATTGGAAGCCCGAACATCCGCCCCCCTCGACCGCAAGCCGCAGAATCGCTGGGCGCGATTGCTTGGCGGCGATCAGCGCAATCCGCTTAGCAGCGGAGGCCGTAAGGGTGAGCGGCTGGGCCATGATCTTTGCTGTCATGAGCTTTATCTAGGGCGCGCAGGCGCGATCCTCAAGCCATCAGCCGGTCTGGATGTAATTGCGCAGCGCTTCGGCCTCGTGCTGCACTTCGCCCATCTTGTGCTTCACCAGATCGCCGATCGAGATGAACGCGACCAGCGTGCCGTCCTCGACCACCGGGAAATGGCGAAAGCGGCGGCGGGTCATCATGCCCAGCGCCTCGTCAACCGTGGTCGCAGGTTCGACCGTGATCGCGGGCGAGGTCATGATCTGCTCGACCGGCAGATCGAGACATGTCCCGCCATGATCGGCGAGGCGGTAGATCACGTCGCGTTCCGATACGATGCCGACAACCTGCCCGTTGCGCAGCACCGGCAGCGCGCCGATCCGCTTGGTGGCGAGGATACTGACAACCTGCGAAACCGGAGTGGCAACGTCGCAGGCGATGATGTCGGCTGGGCCGCGCTGGGCGATGATACGGGCAATGGTCATGTGCGACTCGCTCCCTCTCAGAACAATAAAGTGCCATGTTTGATGACAAAAGGCGAATCGCTGCAGCGTGGGACTTGCACCGCGCGAACCGGGCGTTGCGCCTTTCGTGCGTTGCAAAGCGCTTCGGCGCGCGCCATGTCGCCATCATGGCCCAGAAATCCCCGCTCGATGATCCTGTGAACGCCGCGTACGCGTGGGCACGCTACCGCCAGATCATGAAGTTGCTGCTGGCCGCGACCACGCTCACCGTGGCCATCGCGATGGGTCTGCTATTTGTCTATAATGGCATGATTTCAGTGCATTTTTACATTGCGGTAGCGCTGGGGATCAGCCTCACCATGCTGCTCGGCGGAGGCTTGATGGGGCTGGTGTTCCTGTCCCACGGGACGGGCCACGACGAATCGGTCGATAACCAGCTGCCCGGGCTGGACGAGTTCTGGTCGCCGAAAGATGACTAAGGCGGCGTGAGCCGGAAATCCTCGACCGGTACTCCGCCGATCAGATGCTCCTGAATGATCCGTTCAAGCACGTCGGGACCGCAAGAGTGATACCACACGCCGTCCGGCCACACGACCGCGACCGGCCCGGCGGCGCAGATCTGTAGGCAATCGGCTTTGGTCCGCTGGACTCCGCCGCCCGCACCCCGGACGCTGCCCTCGCCGCGCTGCGGGCCGACGAGCCCGAGTTCCTTGAGGCGCGACTTCAGGAAGCCCCACGCCTCCTCGCCTTCCTTGCGCGAACAGCACTTCTGTTTGGACGGCAGCGCGCAAATCATGATGTGGCGCGCGATGGCCGTGCCCGCGTCCGGGTCGCCGTAATGCTTGGCCAGCGAGGTTTGCGCGGACAGCAGCTCCTGACGGCTCATTGCGCTGGCTCGCGCTTGAGCCAGCGGTCAAGCCAGGCGAACACGGTATTGTGCCACTGCAGCGAGTTCTTCGCCCCCAGCACCCAGTGGTTTTCATCCGGAAACACCAGCAATTGCGCCGGGATGCCGCGTTCCTGCAAGGCGGTGAAGCTTTGCAGACCCTGGGTGTAGGGCACGCGGAAATCCTGCTCGCCGGTCACCACCAGCATCGGGGTCTTCCACTTGCTCACGTGGTTCGCGGGGTTCCAGCGCTCGTACGTTTCGCGTGCTTCCTCGTAGGAGCCGCCGAAATCCCAGCGCGGAAACCACAATTCCTCGGTGGCGTAGTAGAAGCTGCGGGTGTCGAAGATGCCGTCGTGCTGGACCAGGCAATCAAACCGCTCGGGCCATTGACCGGCGATCCAGTTGACCATGAAGCCGCCGTAGCTCGCCCCCATCGCGCAGGCGCGGGTGCCGTCGATCTGGCTGTCCGACGCGAGCGCGGCAGCAAGGCCCTTTTGCAGGTCTTCCAATGGCTTGCCGCCCCAGTCGCCCTGAATTGCGTCAATGAAAGCCTGCCCGTATCCGGTGCTGCCGTGGAAATCGACCGAGATCACGGCATAGCCTTGGCTGGCGACCACGCGGGGATTCCAGCGGTTTGACCAGCTGTCGTTGAAGCTACCCTGCGGCCCGCCGTGGATGTAGAGGATCGCCGGGATCGGCCCGGATTGATCCGCCAGCCGGGTGATCTGGCCCCATACCGTATCACCGTTGGC
>JBBQWH010000112.1:0-5509 GCA_038210785.1 Sphingomonadales bacterium
ATGCGTATCGTGGCCGAGCGGCGAGAACGGCCCCTTGATGATGCGTTCGGATGTGCCCTTGTTCGCAATCGAGGCGACGTCATAGGCGCGGAAACCGCCGCTACCGCCGGCGACGAACATATATTCGCCGCGCAATTGCAAACACCCAACCCTGTCAGATGTGCCTTCGTGGACGTTGACGAATTCCTCGATCGGGTGGGTTTCGCCCGACAGCTTGTCGTCAAACGTCTTGCCGCGCACCCAATTCTTCAGCTCGCGGCCATTGTCATTGACATGCATCCCCCAGTAATCCGGGTAGGCATAGCGGTGGAGGTAGGAACCGATCACCGATTGCGGCTCGTCATATTCGGTGACGCGCGTGGCCTGGAACCCGCCTTCGAGACCCGTCCACGCGTTCAGCCCGACGAAGTTGACGTAGTTGGTGCCGAGCAGCAGCAGCTGCGCCATGATCGCGTTATTGTCGTCCTTGTCCGACAGGTGGCAATCGGTGCAGGTTTTGGTCTCAGTCTTGCGCACAGTATGCGGGAAGTGCGGGGCGAAGGCCTGCGACGAGAAGCCGATCGATGAGATCGGCGGCTGCTGCACGTAGATGCGTTCACGGTTGATATTGGTCGACGACAGAATCAGCGCTGAGGACGAGCGCACCGGGGCGACCTGATTGCCCTTGGTGGTCTGGTTTTTGCCCAGCTGGAACATCTCGTCGCGCGCGACCTGCGGGTTGTAGGTCGCAAAGTTGCGCGTCTCTCCGCCTTCGTAGCGGTGCGATTTGGTCTTCCAGTTCGCCTCGATCGGGAGGTGACACCCGCCGCAGCTTGTGGTCCAGGAAAGGTGGCAGGTAAAGCACGCCATTTCAGGATCGCGGTGCGCGCGGTCGTCTTCGGCGATGCCGGTGCCGAATTCGAAATTGCCGGTTTCCGCGCCGTAGCTGCTGACCAGCTTGGCCCTTGCCGCCTTGGCGTTGAATTGCGGGGTCGCAGGATCGACGGTGTCCTTGACGAGGCTCATCTCCCATTCAAGCTTGGGATCGACGATCGAACGCTGGATCAGCTTTTGTCGGCCATCCTTGCCTTCCATCCACTCGAAGCGGCGCTTACCGTCGGGGTTGCGCAGCAGCGCAAGGTTGTGGCCTTCGGGCGGCGCAGCCGGCCCGCTGGTGCGCAGCGTGGGAAAGGCATCGGGCGTTCCGTGGCAATCCTTGCAGGTGATCTCGATCGCATTGGCAACCTCGCCATAGATGAGGCCGTTGCCGTGGCTGTCCTGTTCGAAATGGCAGTCGGCGCATTGCATTCCGATTTCGGCGTGGATGTCCATCAGGTGGACCGTCTTGCCCGGATTGGTGCCGGGTTCGACGAACTTGCCCTCGCCTTCCTTGCGCCATTTCTCAGGATCATCGTTATCGACGATGGCTCCTTCCGCATCGAGCAGATTGCCCTCGCGGTCGCGCTTGAAGATCGCGCGGAAGTTCCAGCCGTGGCCGTGGTAATCGGCAAACTGGGTATCTTTCAGCGTCGGGTTGAGATCATAGACGTTGCGCACGAATTCCAGATCGCCCCACTTGCCACGCGCCGCTGCGGCTTCGGGATTGCGGTCATTGATTGCGCGCACTTCCTCAGCCGTTGGATATTTCTGCTCCTTGGGCCACATCGACGGCGCGTCGCTCTCGTAATCCCACATCGTGTAGCCGAGGAACGAGTTCAGGAAGATATTGGGCTGGTGCATGTGGCAGTTCATGCACTGGCTGGTCGGGATCGCGCGGGTGAAGACGTGCTGGAGCGGGTGGCCCTTTTCCTTCAACTGGCCATCAACAGTCAGCCCGTCATCGGCGCGTTTACCCTGTCCAGCGTCCAAGCCGTGGTCATCATGCCCCGGTTCCTTGACAGCGCCGTGGCCCCCCGCCTTGGCGGCGCCCTTCTTCTCGCCGTAACCCGCCGCGTGCTCGATCTTGCCAGCAATCGTCGGGTCGGCAGTGATCGTCTGCCCGTCGCGGCCATATTGCGCATAGATCAGCGAATGGCGCGGTTCGCGGTCGTTGGCATAGACCACGTGGCAACTCGCGCAGCCCGAATGGCGGTAATCGCCCGGCTGGTCGTTGGTGCCCATGAACCAGGTGAAGGGATCGTTCAGGCGGGTCTTGTGAATGTTGAGCGCCGGGATTGCAACGCGCAGACCGGTGGCCGGACCGCGGTTCGATTGCTTGAGGTCGGGCCGTCCCGGCTCTTCCAGCCGCTGGATTGCGCCTGACGGGTTGGGCAGACCGATTTCCGGGAACTGGGAGTTGATTGTCCGCCCGCCGCGCTCGAACACCCGGAACACATCACCCGGCGGGGTCACTTGCCAGGTGGGGAGCGGATACATTTCGGCAATCACCCCGCGCGCGACCTGATCCTGCGACAGCTTGCCCCCCGGCCCGGCGCCCGGCGTGGTGATCTTCGCTGCCTGCCCGTCACGGGTATAGGCCTCGCCAAGCAGGTAATTCTTATACGGCAGGATCCCGTTATTATAGGTTGCTCCGCCCCATAGCATGGCGCCCGATGCCATGATCGAGCGTTCCGCCGCCTCGATCGATTCGATGTGACACGATCCGCAGGCTTCGCGCGCAACGCGGTAATCCGACGGGTTGACGAATTTGACAAACTCCGGCGATTCCTTGTTGAGCAGCACGTAGGAGCGCTTGGGGTTCGCGGACGAGGGGAAGTGCCAGCTATCCGGGTATTTGGGCAGCACATGCGCCGAATCCCGCGCCGCGACGTAGGCGGCATCATCATGGGCGAGCTCGGAATTACCGCGCACGGCCGCGTTGCCGCCGTGGCAATCAGTGCAGCCGATCCGCACCGCCTGGGAAAGATGCATGGTCGGCGCGTCGGACTTCACATGGCACGTGGTGCAACCTTCAGACTTTGCCATCATCTCAGCCACAGATTGCCGCTGCGGGGCGGGCGGAGCGAAGACCGCGCTGTAATCGCGCTTGACCGGCTTTTCCTTGTCGGCGGCCTGCGGCGAGCCTGCAAACAGGACTATGCCAAGCACCAGCGCCGACAGCAGCAGCGCGAAATGGCGGAGGAGGGGGCGGCCAAGTTTCAACATCAGTAGGTAAGCACCACGTTGGCTAGGACGGAGTAGAACTGCTGCTCCCGCCCAAGATTGTCGAAGAGGTTCTGAAAGCCGTCACCCGCTAACAGCGTCGCGGCTGACAGGCGCAAGACGATGTTCTGGTTGGCTTTGGGCCGCCAGATCGCCGCAGCGGACAGGTCAAACCCGATCTCGCGCGGGATCGTGCCTTCGTTGCGCAGCACCTCGAGGCTCGAGGTATCCTCGAACCACAGGTGATTGGCGTTGGCCGAGAGGCGGAATTGCGGTGTCAGGTCGAAATCCGCGCCCGTGCCGACCAAGATCAGCCCCGGGTTGTTGAAATTGCTCTGCCCCTGCTCTTTGGATGAGCGCAGCGAATTGAGCAGGCCATTGCGCCCATTGATGCTGATCGCGCGGCCCCCGCCTGCAAAGGGGATGGTCTGACGGATCCAGTAGGAGGTGTCGGCTCCGGCAAACACGGGGTTTTCGAAGATCGCGTCGAACCCGCCTTCGGTATCGTCATAGGGATCGCTATCGCCGCTGGCATAGGCGCCCGACAGGCGGAACCGCATCCAGTTGCGATCATAGCTCGCTTCCACCGCCGCGAACTGCGCGTTGATATTGGCCGGACGGTCAGTGAAGAAGCTGTTGCGATCCTCGCCCAGCGCCCAGTAGAAGCTGCCAGTGAGGTTCACGCGGCCCGCCCGGCCATCGACGTTGTAGCCAAGATAGACGACGTCATATTCGCGCCCACGCAGCGTGCCGAGCAGCGCGGGGCGCACCGGGAAGCCGTTCTCGTCGATCTCGATATCGTCAGCCTCGCGGTTCATATTGTAAACTGCGGTGAACTGGCTGGTGAGCGCCGGGATCAGGAAATCCTGCCGGTAAAGATTGGCGACAAACACAAAATCGTCGCGCGGGCTCTTGACCACTGAGTTGAGCCCAGAGTTGGTGTCCTTCTCAAGCCGCCAGAACGCGCCGACATTGAACTGGAAGCGGTTGTTGTCGCGCGATCCGAACAGGCGCACGCCCAATTGCTGATCGTTGAACAGGAACCCGCGGAAGTCTGACTGGAACGGCTGGATGCCCGCCCGAATCGAGATGAAATCATACCGATCATTGTCGAACTGGCTGAAGTGGTAATCGACGAAGGCTTCCTGCACCCCAAGGAAATGATCGAGCCGCTCGCTATCGCGCGAGGATTCGACGAACAGCACGCGGCGTTCGGGAACGTCGACATAGTTGACATTGTAGGCCAGCGTCAGACGATACTCGATCGTTGGCGG
This sequence comes from Sphingomonadales bacterium, assembly GCA_038210785.1. Classification (GTDB taxonomy): domain Bacteria; phylum Pseudomonadota; class Alphaproteobacteria; order Sphingomonadales; family Sphingomonadaceae; genus Erythrobacter. Next base: position 4,356 of record JBBQWH010000112.1, read on the forward strand.
TTTGAATGTGGTCGAACCCTTGATCAACGCAAATCCGGCGATGAAAGTCTGAGAAATCACGGTCGACAGATCATTGCCAAACACGTCGTTGCGATCGGGATCCTCGGTGGTCTGCACGCCGACAGGGATCGGGAAGGTGCGCGGCTCGTACACCGTGTCGCTGATCAGGTTGGCAACGAAGAACCAGTCATCGCCCTTGATCGGCAGCCACGGCACCTTGTCCGGATTGATCGGCCGGTCGCCCTTGTAGGTGTTCTGGTTGTAGGGATCGAACAGGTTCTCTTTCACCAGCCCCAGGCTTTCGACCAACCGCCAGCGATCGGGGATCGGGATCTGGTCCTTGGCGAAGGCTTCGGGCGGCGGGGCACGGACCGCGCCCTGATTGTTCTGATCGATCCGCTCGGGTAGCGGCGCGGTGTAGCCGGGCCGCTCACGCCCATCGATGATCGCGGGATCGACCGGGGGGATGTCTTGCTCGGCCCAATTCGGCGGGGCTTGCAGAGCTTGCTGCGGGGCTTGCTCGCCCGGCGGGGCGGATGGCGGCGGCACCACCTCCGGCGGCGGAGCGGCCTGAAGCAGCAGCATGGCAGGCAACATCAGCGCCATCGCTACAGCCCTTCGCACACGTTTTGCGCGGCCGTATCGACGAACGGCGCGAACGGGCAATTGACGTAGCGCAGCCGGACCTGCCGGCTGCCGACCTGCACCACGATCCGGTCAGCGCGGATCGCAGGCGGCGCATTGCTAAGCCCGCCACCAGCGCGGGCGGTGCCATTGTTGAGGCCGAGGAAACTGATCATGTCATCCTGATCGATCCCGTCGCCCGACACGCCGATCCCGCCCACCAATGCGCCATTGCGATAGATCGGGACCGAGCCGGGGAAGATCTGGATGCCGTTGGCGAGCCGCGATGGACCGCCCGCAACCGCCGGAAGGCTGGTGCAGGCGCGCGGCGTGTCCGCAGCGCTCGCGCCGGTGACAAAGCCAAGATGCTGCGCCAGATTACCGACGATCAGCGCCGATTGCAGCCCGGTCGAAAACGGACTGAACTGCGCAATCGGGCGCGACAGCGGGCCGTTGGGCTGGCCGACCTCGCCATCAGGGAAATAGGGGCGCGAAAGGTTGCCGCCTGCGCGGTCGGAGAAGGCAAAGCC
>JBBQWH010000113.1:0-4877 GCA_038210785.1 Sphingomonadales bacterium
TGCGGCGAGCGTATCGCGGCTGAAGGCTTGCGGATTGTGGATGCTAACCCGCACCTCTGCCCCCTTGGCCTCGTAGACCGAAGGCAGGCCGATGATGGCAAAGGCCAGGAACGGCGCGGCTATCAGGCCAAACGCGGGCCACGCCATCTTGCCGCCGCGCTGGCGCCGCCCGACCACGAACAGTGCCAGCAATACGCCCGCGACCAGCACCAGCGCGATTGCGCCGAAAGTCCGCCCGCCAAGCTGCGCGGTAAGCCACACCAGCGCGAGCGCGGTTAGCCCCATCGGGATCGCCATGATCTGCCGGAACCGCGCCATCCATGCGCCCGGCTTAGGCAGCATTCGCCTGAGCGCGGGGACGAAACCGAGGAGCAGGAACGGCAGCGCCAAACCCAGCCCCAGCAGCGCGAACAGCAGCAGCGCTTGCGGGGTCGGCAGCAGCAGCGCTGCGCCCAGCGCCGCCGCCATGAACGGCCCGGTGCACGGCGTGGCAACGAAAGCGGCGAGCAGTCCGGTGGCAAAGGCTCCGGCAGGCTTGCCGCCGCCGCTTACGCTCAACGACGGCAGCTCGAACAATCCGGCAAAGTTGGCAGTGATCGCCGCCGCCAGCACCAGCAGCGCGACCACGACGCCCGGCTCCTGCAATTGGAACGCCCAGCCGACCTGCTCGCCCGCTGCGCGCAAGCCCAACAGCAGCCCGCCAAGCGCAACGCAGGCGATGATCACGCCCGCTGTGTAGGCCAGACCCTCGGCCCGCGCCTTGCTCTCACTTTCGCTGGCGCGCGCTAGGCTGAGCGCCTTCAAACTGAGGATCGGGAACACGCAGGGCATGATGTTGAGCAGCAAGCCGCCCGCGAGCGCGCCAAGGATCAGCGTCCACAGCGGCGGAGTGGCAGGTTGCGGCCCGGCGACCAGCTCGCCGCCAGTCGGCACCGCGCCGAGCGCGGCTTCGAACCGCACCCCGCCGCCATCGCCAAACGCGAGGATGCCCGACAGCGCGCCAGCCTTGCCGTCGCCGAATTCGTCTAGCGGAATCTCAGCCACCAGCATGTCACCCACCCGGCGAAAGATCTGCGGGGCGGAATAGGAAACCAGCCGCTTATTGGCGATAAACACATGCGGATCGCTCAGGCCCACGCTGGCGGGCAAAGGGATGCTGACCCGCAGCACCTTGCCCACGATTGCGAAACTTGCCTGCGCATCAATCAGCGGCGCGACCTCGGTCTGCCAGCGGGCGAAGTCACCGCCGATCCTGGCCGTGAGTGATGCGGTCTGCGGCACGCAGATTTCATCCGTGCAGGCGAGATAATCGACTGTACCGGTGAAGGATTTCATGTCGATAGGGTTCACGCTCGGCCCCGGGGTCACCGGCACCAGCACGGTGTAGGGCCCTTCGTAGACATGGTTCATCAGCCCGCTGATCAGCAGCCGCTTGGGCACCGGATAGCGTGCCTCGCCCACTTCCCAATCGGGCGGCAGGTCGAGCGCAAGGATCATGCCTGCACCCGCATCGCCGGGGTTCGACCAATAGCCGTGCCATTCCGGGCCTTTGGGGATGAAGTGCAGCGCCAGCAGCCATTCCTTGCCCGCCACCGGCGCGCCTTCGGCATAGAGCTCGACCGCGATATTCTCCGACCCGATCGCCCCGGCATCGGGCGTGGCATCCGGCCGCGCACCGGGCAACACCTGCTGGGCATGGGCGAACCCTGCCAGCAGTATGCTTGCGGTAAGCGCAAGCACCAATGCAGCGAATTGACGCATCAGGCGCGGGAAGAATCTTGCGTGCAGCATGGGCAACCCTCTAGGCTCGACACCATTACTTCGCAATCGGAGCCGACAAGGTGACAGCAACTACAGACAATGCTCGCGATCTGGTTATTCTCGGCGGGGGATTGGTTGGGATGACGCTTGCGTTAGCGGCGGCGAAGAAGGGCCTGTCGAGCCATGTGATCGACCGCGCTGATCCGGCCGAGCTGACCGCGGAAGGCTTTGACGACCGCGCCACCGCGATCTCGACCGCTAGCTGGCACCTGTTCTCCAATATCGGGATCGCCGAGGGGCTGGAGCAATTCGCCTGTGATATCGCCAGCATCGCAGTGACTGATCAGAACAAGCCCGGGCGGCTCGATTTCGTCCCCGGCGAGGGCGGCGGCACGCTCGGTCGGATGTTCCCGAACCGGCGGCTTAGGCTCGCGCTGTTCGAGGCAGCGGCGCGCGAGCAGTTGATCAACTGGACGTCGAAGGCGCAGGTCACCGAGCGCGAGCGCAGCGAATATGGCGTGGCCGCCGTGCTGGCAGACGGCACCAAACGTAAAGGGAGGCTCATGATCGCCGCCGAAGGCCGCCAGTCGCCTACGCGCGATGCTGCCGGAATCACGCTCGCCAAGTGGGATTACAAGCACCGCGCGATCATCGCGGGCCTTACCCATGAACGTCCTCACGGAAATGTCGCGTGGGAAATCTTCTACCCCGTCGGGCCGTTCGCGCTGCTGCCCTTGAACGACGACGCCGATGGCACGCATCGTTCGTCGCTGGTGTGGACCGTGTCTGAGGCGGACGGCGCAGGTGTGCTAAAACTGGGCGACCGCGCGTTCCTGGCCGAGGTGGAAAAGCGCATGGGCGGGGTGCTGGGCAAGGTGCTCAGCGTCGGCCAGCGGTCATCCTGGCCGCTGGGCTTCCACCACACCGCGAAGATCACGGGCGAGCGGCTCGCGCTGGTCGGAGATAGCGCGCATGGCATCCACCCGATTGCGGGACAGGGATTGAACCTTGGCTTGCGCGATGTCGGTGCGCTGGTCGAAGTGCTGGCCGATGGCGCGCGGCTTGGCCTCGATCCGGGCGATCCCGAATTGCTCAAGCGCTATGAGACATGGCGCGGGCTCGACAGCTTCATGGTGGCGCTGGCGACCGATGGCCTGACCCGGCTGTTCGGCGTGCCGGGCGCAGCGGCTTCGGCGGCGCGGCGGCTGGGCATGGCGGCGGTGCAGCGCACGCCGATGCTCAAGCGGTTCTTCATGGACGAGGCGCGCGGGGTTTCGGGCGATTTGCCGGCGATACTCAGGGCGTAGCTTGTTTTGCGTGCCACCCTTGGTGGCGCAGACCACCCGCCCCGCCTCCCCACCCGGCCACCATAGCCTGATGATATCATTGGTGGCCGGGTGGGGAGGCGGGGCGGGCGGTTTGAATCGCCCTACAGCGCGATCAAAAAATTAAGGCCGCACCAGCGGGCTCAATTGCCGTACCGGGTTGCCCGCCCCGTCGCGTAGGCCGCGCTGATCGAGCACCGCGGCGGTTTCGATCACTTCCAATGCCTCCATCGCCTTGGCGTAGCGCTCGGCATCCTTGATCCACATCTCGGCCTTGGCGGCGCCGGGCATGCCCCTGACCTCGTCGATCGCGGCCTTGTAGCGGCCTTGCTCCAGCGCCCAGCGCGCGCGCTCCAACCGGCGCTGCGGCTGCGGCGAGGGGGTGCTTTCACGCCGGACCACGAACAGCTCGCCAAGCTCGCGCTGGAACGCCTCCCATGATGGCCCCTCGCCGCTTTCGCTTAGCTGCGGAGCGAGCCCTTCGAGCCGCGCTACCACGCTATCGAGCCGGATCGGGTTGCGCGAGAATTCGATGATTGTGCTGACGGCATTGGGCCACTGATCGCCGAACCGCAGCCGCAATTGATCGGAAAGGTAGCCAAGCTCAGCCCCGCGTTCGACCGAACGGCGGGTGGCGAAGGCGATCAGCAGGCTTTCAGCGCGCGCCGCGTTGCCCGCGGCCGACTGCGCCTGCAGATCGAGCTGGGTGAGCCGCTGTTCGGCCGCCGCCAGCCGCTGGTCGAGCCCGCCCTGCTGTTCGGCCACGCGCTCTACCGCCTGCTCGGCCTTGATCGCGGCAGCAAGCGGCGTGGGCTTGACGGTGAGCGGGGCGTTGTCCGCGCCCACTCCTCCCGGCACGGCGTTCGGCTCCCCGTCGACGACCCCGGCCGAGGGCGTACCGCGGAGCCCAGCCTCGATATTGTACCACACCGCCCAGCCCACCAGAACCCCGCCGGCGATGAAGGCGAGCGCGGCAAGCAACAGCCCCCGGCCCGAGGACGGTTTCCGGCGGCTGCCATATTGCGATGCAGCGGGCTGCTCTGCCCCAGATTGCGTGGCCATGTGTTCCGTTCTGCGACCTTGCTTATCCTGACGCCGGGGCCGCGATTACGGCTTACCCGGTGGGGAAACGGGAATGGGATGGACGTTTTGACACAGTTGCGCGGCCATTTCCAGCAAAGCGGTCTCATCCGGGTAGGGCGCAGTGTGGAGCGCGGCCCATCCCGTCCCCGCCGCCGCAGCAATCCGCGGGCCGAGCGCGGCGAGTGCCGCGCCTGAGCGCGGGATTCCTAGCCGGTTGCATTCGGCCGAGAAATGGCCTGCGGTAGCGGCCGAGTGCAGCAGCACCAGTGCATCGCCGGAGGCCAAAACGGACGCGGCGGGATCGAGCGGCAGCATAACGCTGCGATAGGCAATGACGGTGTCGAAGGTTACGCCTGCCGGCGGTGTGAGCTGCACATGTTCCTCGCCCGCGATCCGCAGCAGGTGGCAGCAGGGCGCCGGGATCGCATCGAGCACGCCTTGCAACCCGCCGCTCCCCACCATCGCAACCGGGAAACCGGCGGCGCGCGCTGCATCGGCGGTCGCCTCGCCCACGGCATAGACCGGCTTGCCCGTCATCCGGGCGAGCTGCCCGCCGCCTTGGAGAAACACATTGGCACTGCCGATCAGCAGGCCGTCGATCCCGGCCGGATCGGGGCAGACCCACGCGATGGGGCGGATTTCGGACAGCGCATGGCCGGTAATGGACAGCCCCAGCGCGCGGGCTCGGGCGAGCGTCGCGGACAGCCC
>JBBQWH010000114.1:0-4816 GCA_038210785.1 Sphingomonadales bacterium
CACCAGCGTCTTGCCGCTCGCCTGCGCTGCGGCAAAGCTCTCGGTATCATAGGCCAGCCAGCCGTTTGGTGTGGCGGCGGAAGCTGTGACGGCAAAGGCGCCTGCCAGAAGGCTGGCAATCGCGGCTAACAGAGTAAAAAGGCGCAGCATGATTGAGGGTGACCTTTCCCAGAGAAATTTCGGTGCAGGGTCGCATCGCCTTGGAAGAACGATTGGGGGGTTCAAGCGAAACGAACCTGCGACCTGTGTTTCGCGCTGAACGGCGGCAAGGTTACAGCGCCGTGCGGTGTTTTGCGGTGATATTGCTGACCACCACGATTGCCAGCAGCGCGGCGGCAAAGCCGGGGACGATCTCGTAAAGGCCGGGCCCGCTGCCGAGCCAAGCGGGCAGAGCCTTGTTCCAGCCGAGCACAATCCAAGCCGCGACCACGCCTGCGCCGGTCACCAGCCCCGCCGTCGCGCCCGCGCCGGTCATGCGCTTCCATGTCAGCGCCAGCAGGATCAGCGGGCCGAACGCCGCGCCGAACCCGGCCCAGGCATTCGCCACCAGACCCAGCACCTCGCTGTCGGGATCGGCTGCAATCACCATAGCGGCGGCCGCGACCAGCGCGACGCTGATGCGACTGACTGTCACCGCCTCGCGTTCGGAGGCGTCGCGGCGCAGGAACAATCGGTAGAAATCCTCGGTCAGCGAGGAAGAGCTCACCAGCAATTGCGATGATATCGTGCTCATGATCGCGGCCAGCAGCGCGGCATAGAGGAACCCGGTGACCGCCGGGTGGAACAGCAATTGCGCCAGCACGATGAAGATCGTCTCGGGATCATCCACCACCAGGCCGTTCGTTTCGGCATAAGCGCGCCCCGCCAGCCCCACCGCGACCGCGCCAGTGAGCGAGATCACCATCCAGCTCATCCCGATCACGCCTGCGCGCGGCACGTTTTCGACACGGTCAATCGCCATGAACCGCACGATAATATGCGGCTGCCCGAAATAGCCCAGGCCCCAGGTCACAGCGCTGATGATCCCGATCGTGGTCGCGCCTTGGGTGAGGCTCAGAAACCCGGCCTGCGGCACCGCTGCGATGCTGCCGACCCCGGTTTGGGACAGGATCACCAGCGGCATGATCACCAGCGCTGCCATCATGATCATCCCTTGCACAAAATCAGTGAGGCTGACCGCGAGGAACCCGCCGATCATGGTGTAGACGATCACGATCCCGGCGGTGATCACGATCCCGAGCATGTAGTCGCTGAGACCCGTCACTGGCAGCGATCCGGCAAAGGCCGTCGCAAACAGCTTGCCCCCGCCGACCATGCCGCTGGCGGTATAAACGGTGAAAAACCCGACGATGATCACCGCCGATGTCACGCGCAACACTGTGCCGCTTTCGGGGAAGCGGTTGGCGAGGAATTGCGGAATGGTCAGCGCATCGCCCAGCCGCTCGGTCTGTTCGCGCAGGCGCGGGGCAACGATGATCCAGTTCGCGGCCGCGCCCACGGTCAGCCCGATCGCGATCCACGCCTCCACGAGCCCGCCCATATAAAGCGCGCCGGGCAGGCCGAGCAGCAGCCATCCCGACATATCACTCGCCCCGGCACTCAAGGCCGTCACCGCTGGCCCCAGCCCGCGCCCGGCGAGCAGATAGCCCGCGCTGTCAGCCTTGGTCTTGCGCCAAGCATAGACCCCGATGGCGAGCATCAAGGCGAAATAAGCGGCAAGGCTGGCGATGGTATAGGCGTTCATGGGGAGGGGGTAACAAGCGACGCGCAGCTTGACCAGCTATGCGGACGCGTTACCCGCGCTCAAAAACCGACAAAACGGAATTTGATCGCCCCGCTGGGACGAGTTGGCAAAGCCGCCAAGTCTCGCCTCCCCCGCTCGCGATTAGCGGTGGGGGCGGGCCGAGGCGTACGACACTGCGAGCCCTCAATCCTTCTTGCGGCGCATCTTCTTGCGCTCGTTTGGATCGAGCTCCGCCTTGCGCAACCGGATCGATTGCGGGGTGACTTCGACCATTTCGTCGTCGTCGATATAGGCAATCGACTGTTCCAGCGTCATCCGGCGCGGCGGGGTAAGGCGGATCGCGTCGTCCTTGCCGCTAGAGCGGACGTTGGACAATTGCTTGGCCTTCATCGGGTTGACTTCGAGATCATCAGGTTTGGCGTTCTCGCCGATCACCATGCCGGCGTAGACCTTCATTTGCGCGCCAACAAACAATTCGCCGCGCTCTTCCAGCATGTTGAGCGCGTAGGCGTTGGCCTCGCCGTCGCCGTTCGAAATCAGCACGCCGTTGATGCGGCCTTCGATCGGGCCTTTGTAGACATCGTACTTCTCGAACAAGCGGTTCATAATTCCGGTGCCGCGCGTGTCGGACAGGAATTCGCCGTGATAACCGATCAGCCCGCGTGACGGGGCGGAGAAGGTGATGCGGGTCTTGCCGATGCCCGAGGGGCGCATTTCGGTAAGATCCGCCTTGCGGCGCTGCATCTTCTCGACGACCGTGCCCGAGTGTTCGTCATCCACGTCGATCACAACGGTTTCGTACGGCTCCATGCGCTTGCCGCCTTCTTCGCGAAACAGCACGCGCGGGCGGCTGATGCCGAGCTCGAAGCCTTCGCGGCGCATCGTCTCGATCAGCACGCCCAGCTGCAACTCTCCCCGCCCGGCGACTTCGTAGGCATCCTTGTCTTCGCTTTCAGTGACACGGATGGCGACGTTGGTTTCCGCCTCGCGCAATAGGCGGTCACGGATGATGCGGGTGGTGACTTTGCTGCCTTCGCGCCCGGCGAGCGGGCTGTCATTGACCGAGAAGCGCATCGCCAGCGTCGGCGGATCGATCGGCTGTGCGGCGATCGGCTCGCTCACGCTGGGATCGCAGATGGTGTTGGCGACGGTCGCCTTTTCGAGGCCGGCGAGCGCGATGATATCGCCCGCTTGCGCGAATTCCACCGGCACGCGTTCCAGCCCGTCAAAGCTCATCAACTTGGTCGCGCGGCCGGTTTCGATCACCTTGCCGTCCATGTCGATGGCGTGGATCGGATCATTGACCCGGATCGTGCCCGACTGGACGCGGCCGGTTATGACGCGGCCCATGAAGTTGTCGCGGTCGAGCAGCGTTGCAAGGAAGCTGAACTTCGCGTCGGGATCTAGGCCGGGCGCACGAACGTGCTCGATGATTTTCTCGAACAGGGGGGCAAGGCTGCCCTCGCGCCGGTCCTGATCTTCGCTGGCATAGCCGTCACGGCCTGAGGCGTAGAGCACCGGGAACTCGAGTTGATCATCGGCGGCATCGAGGCTGACGAACAGGTCGAACACCTCGTCGAGCACTTCTTGCGGGCGGCTGTCGGAACGGTCGATCTTGTTGACCACGACAATCGGACGCAGGCCCAGCGCCAGCGCCTTGCCGGTCACGAATTTGGTCTGCGGCATCGCCCCTTCGGCGCTATCGACTAGCAGGATCACCCCGTCGACCATCGACAAGATGCGCTCCACCTCGGCGCCGAAGTCGGCGTGGCCGGGGGTGTCGACGATGTTGATCCGGGTGGTGTCGCCATTCTCCGAGTGCCATTCGACGCTGGTGCACTTGGCGAGAATGGTGATCCCGCGTTCTTTTTCGAGATCGCCCGAATCCATTGCGCGTTCTTCGATGCGTTGGTTTTCGCGGAAGGTGCCCGACTGGCGGAACAACTGGTCGACCAGCGTGGTCTTGCCATGGTCGACGTGAGCAATGATCGCGATATTTCTGAGGGCGGACGACATGCGGGGGATTCTTCCGGTAAAAAAGCCGAACGGGATCCGTCCGGGGCATGAAAATCGGGCATCGCGATCGGGTCGCGGAGCACTAAGTAGTGTTTATGGCGGGTTAGCGACAGCGCCGGACGCTACGGCATACGCCGCAGACGCCTCATGTGCTGCGTTGCAACAACGCTGCGCCGCCTAGCGCAAGCGTACGCAGCGGGCAAGCTTCGGGCGGGCAGATTGACGCGCACAGGCGCAAATCACTGTGACTCTTACGCAACATTATCCCGATTTGCCTTTGAAAAGCGTGGATCTGCGGCTTGTGGCAGTCGCAACACTGGCTTAACACATGTTGCGAACGATCTTGGGAGAGAACGCACATCGCAGTGCGTGCCCGCAAAAGGGCGCCGGGATCGGGGGATTTAGGAGAGGAGCTACCATGCGTTCGACCTTCACCGGCACTGCCGGCGCTTATCGTTTCACCTTGCTTGCCGGTGCGGCAGCTTTTGCGTTGGGAACACCCGGCGCGGTGCTGGCCCAGGATCAGGAGCCTGAAGCCGACGCGCCGCAGACCAGCAACACCATCATCGTCACCGCCAACAAGCGCGAACAGACGCTGCAGGAAACCCCGATCTCGGTCTCGGTAACCAGCGGTGAGACGATCGAACGCGCACAGATCCGCGACGTGCTCGACCTTCAGACCGTGGTGCCTTCGCTGCGCGTGAGCCAGTTGCAGACCTCGTCGGCGACCACCTTTATCATCCGCGGCTTCGGCAACGGCGATAACAACTTCGGCATCGAACCTTCGGTCGGCGTGTTCATCGACGGGGTGTTCCGCTCGCGCTCGGCTTCGGCCCTGTCCGACCTTAACATGATCAGCCGCATCGAAGTGCTCAACGGGCCGCAATCGACATTGTTCGGCAAGAACGCATCGGCCGGCGTGATCTCGGTCATCACCAAGGAGCCGCAATACGAGTTCGGCGGTCAGGTCGAAGCGAGCTACGGCAACTTCAATGCGGTCAATCTGCGCGGCGAATTGACCGGCCCGATCAGCGAGAACATCGCCTGGTCGGTCGA
>JBBQWH010000115.1:0-4774 GCA_038210785.1 Sphingomonadales bacterium
TTGCCCCGAGTCTTCAGGAGGCAAGGATCGTTCGCAGCCACCACCTTTAGACTTGGCACGGTTCTTGTTAAGAATCGGTCAGCAATCCAGCCACGCGCGGATGGGGACAACGTGAAAAAGATCGAAGCGATCATCAAACCCTTCAAGCTCGACGAGGTGAAGGAGGCACTGCACGAAATCGGCGTGTCCGGCATCACTGTCACCGAAGCCAAGGGTTTCGGCCGCCAGAAGGGCCACACTGAGCTCTATCGCGGGGCCGAATATGTGGTCGATTTCCTGCCCAAGGTGAAGCTCGAAGTCGTCGTGCCTGACGATCAGGCCGAACGCGTGGTCGAAGCGATCGCCGCTGCCGCGCAGACCGGCCGCATCGGCGACGGCAAGATCTTCGTCACCGCGATCGAAAGCGCGCTCCGGATCCGCACCGGCGAGACCAACGACGACGCGATCTGATTTTCCACCCTCTCCTGCCTGTCCAAAATTGAGTATCGCCGGGCGGGCTGGCCAAAAATACAATCGGAGGCAATATACAAATGTCGAAAGTGAAAGACGTCCTCGCCCGGATCAAGGACGAGGAAATCGAGTGGGTCGATCTGCGCTTCACCGATCCCAAGGGCAAGTGGCAGCATCTCACCATGGTCGCCAGCATCATGGGCGAAGATGAGCTGGAAGACGGGTTGATGTTCGACGGTTCGTCGATCGCCGGCTGGAAGGTGATCAATGAAAGCGACATGATCCTGAAGCCCGATCTCACCGAAACCTGGATCGATCCGTTCAGTGCAACCCCGATGCTGATCATCAATTGCGACATCGTCGAACCATCGACCGGCGACTGGTATTCGCGCGACCCGCGCACCACCGCCAAGCGCGCCGAAGTCTACCTTAAATCGACCGGGATCGGTGATACCGTCTATGTCGGGCCGGAAGCCGAATTCTTCATGTTCGATGACGTCCGCTTCGAAGATGGCTATGCCGGATCGGGCTTCTCGATCGACGATATCGAGCTGCCGACCAACACCGCCAAGGAATATGATGGCGGCAACATGGGCCACCGCCCCCGCGCCAAGGGTGGTTATTTCCCCTGCGCGCCGGTAGACAGCGCGGTCGATATCCGCGGCGAGATGGTTTCGACCATGCTCGAAATGGGCCTGCCGTGCGACAAGCACCACCACGAAGTCGCTGCCGCCCAGCACGAGTTGGGCCTGACCTACGGCACGCTGGTACAGACCGCTGACCGGATGCAGATCTACAAGTATGTGGTTCATCAGGTCGCCCATGCTTACGGCAAGACCGCGACCTTCATGCCCAAGCCGATCAAGGCCGATAATGGCTCGGGGATGCACACCCACATTTCGATCTGGAAGGAAGGCAAGCCGATGTTTGCCGGCAACGAATATGCTGGATTGTCGGATATGTGCCTGTATTTCATCGGCGGCGTGATCAAGCATGCCAAGGCGCTGAACGCCTTCACCAACCCGACCACCAACAGCTACAAGCGGCTGGTGCCGGGCTTCGAAGCGCCGGTGCTGCTGGCCTATTCGGCCCGCAACCGTTCAGCCTCGTGCCGCATTCCGTATGGCGCGGGTGACAAGGCCAAGCGGGTCGAATTCCGCTTCCCCGATGCGATGGCCAACCCCTACCTGTGCTATTCAGCCCTGCTGATGGCCGGGCTCGACGGGATCGAGAACAAGATCCACCCGGGCGAGGCGATGGATAAGAACCTTTATGATCTGCCGCCGGCCGAACTCGCCGAAGTGCCGACCGTGTGCGGTTCCTTGCGCGAGGCGCTGGACTCGCTTGCCGCCGATCACGAATTCCTGCTCAAGGGCGACGTGTTCACCAAAGACCAGATCGAAGCCTATGCCGAGCTCAAGTGGGAAGAGGTGATCCGCACCGAAACCACCCCGTGCCCGGTCGAATTCGACATGTATTACAGCATGTAATTGCTGTGGGGCGAGGGACCTTTGTGTTCCTCGCCCACCTCCTGCCCAACTAAAGTCCGGCTATTCGCACAGGCCCGCGGCGCGCTGGGCGATGCCCTTCAATCCTTTGCACTTGGGCTTTTTGGGCGCATCGCTCACCTTGTCCTCATCGCGCCCGTCCGCCGCGCTCATATCCTCCATCTCCTCCATTCCGGGGATCAGCATGGTCGTCGAGCGGAACCGCACCCGCGCGATCCATTCCGGGTTCCACGGCTTTTTGGCGTCAGCCGGGCGCGGGGGAAAGGCGAAATCGGCCTGCGGGCCGTAAGCTTGGAGATTGACTATCAACCCTTCGCCGGTGGCCTTGATCACCTCGGCCGGGATCGTGCAGTCGCGCTGTTCGGGCGGCATCACAGTGCCAGCCGCGATCAACTTGCGAACCCCGGCAGGCGAAACCCAGTCCCACAGCGGCCCGCCGAACGCCTGCTGCTTGGACGAGGCCCACCACACCATCTCCACAGGCGCGCCGCCGCGGGTTTCCTTGGCGCCGATCGACCATGCGTAATAGCCAGTTGCCTTGGTGAGCCCGTTCCAGCTGAGACCATAGCCGCCGGCCGCGTTGGTCTGGGTCTTTGCAGATAGCGATGGCATGAAGTCTTCGGCGAGGTTGAAGCTTATTTCCTTGGAATAATTCGCCGCGATCCGATGCGGCCCGAGCAGCGAGGCGGCGCCGGGAACCTGCTTGTTGTCCTTGCCGTTGGGCCAAGTGGTATAGGTGCGGCTGTTGTCGTCGGTGATGCGCCAATCGGCGGGCAAGTCGATGTTCGACATGAACAGCCCCGGCGGCATCTGACCCTGGGCCAGTTTGGCAAAATCGATCACCACCGGCTGTCCGGGGCCGGCCCGCTCGCCGCAGCCCCAGTACAATAGCAGCTTGCCGCTGGGCCGTTCAAAGCCCTCCTCGTCCGGAGCCGAACCGCGCGGAATCGGCAGCAACCGCACCGAGGCGCCGAGCCCGGCACCCTGCGGCATGAAATGGTCGGCCTGCGGTGCGGCGCTGGCAACGCTGCTCGATCCGTGGTCAAGTTTGAGCGTTCGCACCGGCTTTGGCGCACCGCCGCTCATCATGCCGAGCGCAGCGCCCAGCCCGCCGCCGCTGCCCCCGGCGCCGAAGGCACTGAGCCCGCTCATGGTGGCCGCATCCATCGTATAGCGCACCGGCGGTCCGCCGCCCGCTTGCGATAAGGCGGTGCCGGAAACCAGCACAGCGGCGGCGGCCACAGCGCCAGTCGACATAAGCAACAGGGTGGTTTTGCGCATCAATTTCTCCCTTCCCGCCCCCCGGCGGGTGAATCGATCAACATTCAGGTAAGCCCGATGCAAGCAGAGTAACCCGTCGCGGGGCTGGGTAAAAGGGCGATTCGTGCCGCGCCATCGAACGCGCGCCGGGCGAGCGATTGCAGGTGCGCGCAGCAGCAGCATTTCGCGGCGCCGCGGCCGGTTCGGGGCCGGTTATTGGCCGCGCCGAACTTGCTGACAGCATCTGATGCTGTAAGGTGACGGGCGCGAGAGGTATTCTTCCTCCCTTGCGCTCTGTGGGCGCCAGCCCGTCTCGTGATCCGTTCATAAGGTGAAACAAACCGGCCGCAATTCGCGCACGCCGACCGCCTATGGCGCAAGCTCCGGCGGCACCGGGATCGCCTTTGGGTTCGAAATTAATCCCAGTGCCAATGCCGCCGGTCAGACCGATGAACTGTTGCGCGGGCTGCTCGGCGGCACGGGCGGCGTGCGGCCGCAGCACCGCCGAAGCGCAGGTGGTGCGCGGCCCGGCGATCTACCGCTTCTGATTCTTCGGACAGGCGCACGCAAAAAGGGGCGTCCGCCACGCGGCGGGCGCCCCTTTTGTCATGTCCGGCCGCGTTACGGAGTCGTGAGCATCCCGCGCCGCCCAACCGCGACGAAGCTGCCGACCAGGACCAGCACGTAGAACAGGGTCAGCAGATCGAGCGGCTGCGGCCCTATGGCATAGCCAAGATGCGCGAGTATCGCCCACGTACCCACGATGATGAACACCAGCGCGAAGCTGATCGTGCAAGCTTCAAGATTGATCGCCAGCATCAGCTCGTCCATCGCGCGGTATACCGCCAGCGATATCCATGAGCCAATCACCAGACCGCCGAGACCCACCGCCAGCGCAGCCAATTGCGGCACCGGGCCATCGGGGGCGGTCAGCGCCAGCGCCAGCAGGGCAATGCCCCACAGCAGCATCGCCGCACCCGAACGCAGCAACATCCGCGCCTGTTCGCGCAGATCGTCGGCATCCTGCACATTAAGGAAGCGCGCCCCGACGCGGGGATTGGCTGCGCCAGCGATCACCCCGATCGCAATCACGCAGTACATTACCCCCACCAGCGCCGCGAGCGTCGCCGACAGGCTAAGCCCGCCAACCGCCGTGCTGTCGATGTAGAGCAACATGGCATAGCTGGCCGCGCCGCCGGCGACGCCGCCGATCAATCCCGGGATCACCAGCTTGCGCATCCACGGGTAGGGAAGGGGGGAATCGGTTTCGGTCATCATGCTTCGGGCTCCCAGTGATCGATGAACAGCTCCGGCACTGCCACCTCAAACAACCGCGCCATGCGCAGCGCCAGCGGCAGTGAGGGATCATACTTGTCGGTCTCGACCGCGTTGATCGTCTGGCGCGACACGCCCAGCCGCCGGGCGAGTTCGCCCTGGCTCCAGGCGCGCGCCTCGCGGTAATGTTTCAGACGGTTTTGCACCTGTGACCTGACCGGCAAGTTGATGGGGTACCGACCAGAGCCGCCTCGCGAATCGCGGCAGCGCCTGTCCGGGCT
>JBBQWH010000116.1:0-4461 GCA_038210785.1 Sphingomonadales bacterium
CGGCACAGCCAAGGCTGCGCCTGATCCTGCGACCGGCCGTGGCGGTGGCGGTGCTGCAGGAAGCTCTATCTCCGCTGCCGCCACATTGGGTCTTCCCGGCCAAATGCGCAGCTACTTCCGCGATGCCGGCGCGGACCTCTATGCGGTGAGCCAGCTTGCACCGCTGCCGGGAACAAAGACCGAGATCGAAGCACTTGCAAAAAGCCTCAAGGCGATCCCCGGGTCGATCCTGCTCGATAATGATGCCACCGAAGCCAACCTGCGTGCCCGCAGCCTCGACGGCAGTCTCGCCCGTGCCCGGGTCGTGGCCTTTGCCACCCACGGCCTCATCGCTGGCGATCTTGGCCGCAGCCTCGCCCAGCCAGCACTGGCGTTCACGCCCCCGTCTCCCTCTGCTGGCCCTGTCACCGAGGCCAATGATGGTCTCCTCACTGCCAGTGAAGCCGCTACCCTCAAGCTCGGCGCCGACTGGGTCATCCTGTCCGCCTGCAACACCGCCGCCGGCAATGGCAACAACAGCGCCGATGGGCTCACCGGGCTTGCCCGTGCCTTCTTCTATGCCGGCGCCGATACCCTTCTCGTCTCCCACTGGCGTGTCCGTGATGATGCCGCCGCCCGCCTGACCACCCGCGCTGTCGAAATCGCCGCTGCTGCCTCTGCCGTATCACAACGCGCCGGATCACAAAAACCGTCACGCGCCGCCGCCCTCCAGCAGTCCATGCGTGAACTCATGAACGATACCTCGCAGGACAAATCCGGAAACGCCTTCGCTCACCCGTCCGCATGGGCACCGTTCACACTCGTCGGGGTCGAACGGTGACACAGAACATCTGGCCGGAAGCACGCGCCATTCACACAAGGCGAGTTACCTTGCATAATAAACTGATCATACCCTCCACATCGATCATCGTCGCGGCAGCGGCCGGGTTGTTGTGGTGGACGCAGGTCGTTCAACCCGAGCGGGCACTGGCAAACGCGCGCGCTGCAACCGTCACCATCCATGTGCTCGTTGCCGAAGCATCCCATGACCCGGATTCAAATGGCAAGCCGGTCCTTTACCGCGCGACCAATGGCAGTGGCTTCTTCATCGATAGCCGCGGGTACATCGTCACCAACGCCCATGTCGTGCAAAGCGCCGTGCGGATCGAGGTCGAACTCGCCGACGGTTCCCGCCGCGCGGGAACAATGGTTGGTGCAGACCGATTGTCGGACATCGCCGTGGTCCGCATCGGTGGCGCCATCCCGGCAACGGTGCGCTTTGCGCAGGCCGAACCTAAACTCGGGGACGCTGTCTTTGCGATCGGCTCACCCTATGGGCTTACCGGATCACTTTCGACAGGTCTTGTCTCAGGGCTTGAGCGCGCATTGCGCCCTTCGGCAGCCAATTGGCTTGTCCAACACACAGCGCTGATCGATCCAGGCAGCTCGGGCGGCCCCGTCTTCAACACGGCAGGTGACGTGATTGGGGTCAACTCGGCCTTCCCCGACAGCCAGTTCGAATTTTCAGGCATTTCATTTGCTGTCCAAGCCGATGTCGCTTCGCGCATTGCCCGTGAGATCATTGCAACCGGACAAGTGCGCCGCGCCGAAATTGGCGCAACGTTCCGGGCGATCGACGGATTGATGGCGATCTCGGCGGGGCTTTCTGACCAGATGGCCGTCCTCGTAAGCGCTGTTGAAGCAGATAGCCCCGCTGCCCGCGCCGGGCTTGCGCCAGGTGACAAGCTGCTGGCGCTGAACGGCCAAACGTTCGCAGGGCTGTCAGCCCTCGTGCGCTCGATTGCTCTGGCGGACATTTCGCGGCCCCTCGCGATGACCGTCGAAACCGGCACCAAGTCAAGAATTGTTACCCTGACGCCTCGGGTGAGTGTCATTGCTCCGGGCGCTCCTGAGATTATCGGCGAAGATTCCGGACTCACCCTTAGCAACAAGGACCCCGTCCTGGTCGTCACCGTCCGTCCGTTCTCGCGGGCAGCCGCCGCAGGAATCGAGCCTGGGGATCTCATCGGATCGATCAACCTGCGAGCCGTCCAAAACAGTGCGCAGGCCAATCAACTGCTCGCCGCGAGCGGGCCCTTCGTAACCCTTGGCGTAACGCGCCCGGGATCACCGCAGCGGCTTGTCGTCCTTGGCTCCGAAGCTTCTGCCCATGTCAATATCGCCAGCAACGACCGTGGAGTTTCCAATGCAGACCTCTGAAACAAATGCCGTCCTTCTGGTGTCCGACAGGCAGGTCATCCGCAACCAGATCAAGGTCGCTCTGTCGAAGTCGGCATTCAGCCTCGAGATCAAGGACTGGCCCGACCCGGGGCAACACATTGGTTCGACCGATGGGTTCGAAGTCGTCATCATCGACGGGTCGCAGGCATCGTTCGAAGATGCGCTGTCGCAGGCGACGCCGATCGCACGCGATGGCCATTCAATGCTCGTTATCGGCAACGGATGGTCAATGGCGCAGCGCCTGCAGCTGCGAACCCTGGGCCGTGTTGACATTACATCATCCGCCATCGACCGCGATGAACTGTTGTTACGCCTGGAGGCTTTCAAGCGCCGACGTGATCAACTCAGCGTGCTCATCATCGAAGATGACGCCAAACTGGCCCAGTCGATTGCTCAGATTTTCGCGCGGCACGGTATCAATACAGCCATCAGCGGCAACCTTGCCGATGCCCGGGAAAAGTCGGCGTCGACCCGGTTCGATCTGTTGGTTGTCGACCGCCGGTTGCCCGACGGTGAAGGGCTGGATTTTGTTCGCGGGCTGCGCGCGCGCGATGTCGCAACCCCGGCTCTGGTGGTCACCGCGGAAATCGAGACCCATCAGAGAATTGAAGGCCTGAAGGCGGGTGCGAATGACTACATGTGCAAACCCTTCGACTCAGACGAAATGCTCGCCCGCGCCGATGTCCTGCTTCAACCCATCGTTGCCAATCGTGTCATTCGCTATGGTGCGCTCGAGCTCAATGGGGCCGATGATCTGGCACGCTGGGGCCGAACCCGGCTCGATCTGACCAACACCGAGTTCAAGGTCTTGCTTTATCTCGCCCAGCGCGCAGGGCTTGTTTTACCGGTTTCAATGCTTCAGGCCGATATCTGGAATACTGTCAGCTACGATCCGGAAATCAATGTCGTCGCAGTCGCCATCCGACGCCTTCGCCGCAAGTTCGAGGAAGCAGGTGTTCCAAATCTCGTTCGAACCGAAGGCAAAGGTTACCGGTTCGATGCCGACGCCGTGCTGATGGATGCATTGGCGTGATGACCTCGCGCGGATCTGTGCCCGAGCTGCCCTCTTTGCTCCTTCCAGCTCGGTTGCGCGCGACCATTCTGGCCGGTTTACTCTTTTTGCTAGTTTTGCCGGGCATATGGCTCGGCGCCAAAATCCGTTCTGATGCGCAAAAACAGGCCGAACAACAGCTCACAATCGAGACGGAAATGATGTTTGCCGCGCTCGAGTATGGCGACCTGCCGTGGCTTGGACGGGTCATTGAGCGCACGTCTTTGGAGTTCAGCGGCCGTGACCGGCGTGTTGCAGCCAGCGGGAGCGATATCTTTGGAAGTTTCGGCACCGCCACCGACCGGAAGGTGCTGGAGGGCTTGCAGTTTGATCGTCCGACCATCGTCACACTATCGACGGGCAAAGTGCGCGTGCTCCGGCAGGCGGCAGCCGATCATGCCCAACTCAAGGGCAAAGGCTATGGTGATGTCACCGTTACAGTCGCCAGGGCCTATCCATCTGCCATTGAAACCGCTGCCTCCTGGACGATCGGGATTGCCATTGCAGCGCTTCTGGCGACGGTCCTGACCGGATCAGGCTTCTATGCATGGTATTCAAAACACTATCGGCAGCGGCTCGACGCCGTGAACGCCCATCTCGATGCTGTCGGAAAAGGCGCCTTTAACCGGCTTGATCTGGATGGGCCGGTTCCGGAGGAAATCGATGCTCTCAAGCGCAATTTAAATATTATGATCAATGAACTCGGCCAACAATTTACGGGGCTTCAGTCATTTGTGGGAAGCGCTGCCCATGAACTGCGCACACCGTTGGCGCGGATGCTGCTGAGCGTCGAGAGCATGCAGGGAAACTCGACCAACGATCTCGCTGAAGACATAAAGGGAATAAAATCCGACACGCTAGGGCTCAGATCGCTTCTCGAAGCATTGCTCGAAATCGGAAAGTACCAGATCAACCGATTCGATACGTCGCTCTTCAAGCCAATAGCCTTGAGCCAGTTACTCGCCGTGATTGCCGAAGATTTTGAAGATAGTTTTGATAAACAGGGCATGCGCCTTGACAGCGAAATCACGCCTCGCATTGACGTCGTGGGCGAGGTTCCGCTTGTTCGTCGGCTTGTCGAAAATATCCTGGAGAATGCTCGGAAGTATGGCAACGCAAGCGTGCCGGTGAGCCTTATTCTTTCCGCAGTCGACGACAGTTTCGTGCTCACCATCGAAAGCGGAGGCGGC
>JBBQWH010000117.1:0-4021 GCA_038210785.1 Sphingomonadales bacterium
GGATCGACAAGGGCGAGGATGTGCGCGACGCGGCTTTGCGCGAGTTGGCCGAGGAAACCGGCATCGGCTCGCATCTGGTCGAAGTAATCACCCCGGCCTCGCGCGCGTTATTCTACGACCTGCCGCCCGAACTACTGGGCAAGGTCTGGAAAGGCAAATATCGCGGGCAGGAACAATACTGGTTTCTCGGCCGGTTCCTCGGCACCGATGCCGATATTGATCTGGAGGCGCACGATCCGGCAGAGTTCAAATGCTACAAGTGGACGGCGCCCGAAACGCTCCCCGATCTGATCGTGCCGTTCAAACGCGAGGTTTACGCCGCGCTGGTGGCGGAGTTCGGCCCGCTGATCTGACGGCTCAGTTGGTGGCCGGCACGGGGTCTGCCGCGGCACCGGCGGCCAGCCGCGCAGATGGGCCTCGGGCGATGGTGGTCTGCAAGGCCACCGTCTCAGGGCAGGCATCCCCGCACAGGCTTTGGAGCTTGGCAAGGTTGCGCTTGGCCTTTTCGACCGCGCCCTTTTCTACCAGCGCTGCGCCTTCGCCGGAGATTGCTGCGAAATTGCCGGGATCGCGCTCCAGCGCCTCACGGTAGTACCGGATTGCCTTGCCTTGCAGCCCGCTTTGGCGCGACGCCTGGGCCAGATCGATGAAGATCGGGGTAAAGCCCGGGTCGACCGCCAGCGCAGCTTCGAACGCGTCGATTGCGACCTCGGTCTCGCCCGCTGCGAGCGCTGCCTGACCTTGCGCAATCAGCGTGGCCGCGCGCGGATCGGGCGTACTCCTTGCGCCGGCGCTGGAGATACTCGCGGTCATAGCCAGACACAGCGAGAGAGCGGCAGCAGCAGGCGCAAAACGCATCAAAAGCTCCTTCAAGGCATGAGACCGGGAACCGGAAGGCGAGGTCATAACATGCTAAGCTATCATGGTGAACGCAAGGACGCGACGAAAAAACCATCCGTGCCGTCATGGAGCGGATCGAGGCGAAAGCCTGCGCCGCGTGCCCGGCCCAAAGTCAGGTTGGGCAGGAGCGCCAGCGGCTCGGCAAGCCAGCCCGGATGTCGGGTCAGGAAGGCGGCGATGCGGTCAGCGCCTTCGGAATCGAGCAGCGAACAGGTGACGAAGGCAAGCGTCCCGCCGGGGCGCACCAGATGCGCGGCCAGCTCTAAGACATGGTCCTGCAAAGCGTTGAGCCGCGCCAACTCGCCCGGGTCGAGCCGCCAGCGGCCCTCGGGGCTGCGGCGCCACGTGCCGCTGCCCGAACACGGTGCATCGATCAGCACGTGATCGGCCTTGCGGACCCAAGGGTTAAGCACGCGCATCTCGCGGCCCGGATCGAGCAGGAGGATGTGATCGATCGCCGCCCCGGCGCGCGCGGCGCGCGGAGCAAGATTTCCGAGTCGCCGCTTATCGGTATCTGCCGCAATGATACTCGCCGCATTGCCGAGCCTTGCTGCGAGCGCCAGCGTCTTGCCCCCGGCCCCGGCGCACAGATCGATGATCGTGTCCCCCGGCTGCACCGGCAGCGCATCGATGATCAGCTGGCTGCCGAGATCCTGCACCTCGATCAGCCCATCTGTATAGGCGTCCCACTGCTCGACTTGCGTGCCAGAGGGATAGCGCAGGCCCTGCGGCGCAGCGAGCGGCTCGCCCGGCTCGGGCAGGGCGATGCTCTCCCGGTCGGCCTTAAGCGCATTGACCCGGACATCGAGCGGCGCGCGGCCGATCAGCGCGGCAATCTCCGCTCCGCTCAGCCCCGAGGCGCGCAGCGCGGCAGCGAGCCATTTGGGCGCAAGACCGGTTTTCGCGACTGGCTCGCCCGCGACGCGCGCTGCGGGGCCGTGCGGCGCGCCGTCGAATAGTGCGGCGATCATTGGCTCGCTCGCCGCTACCGCCAGCATTGCCGCGCGCCCGTTTTCCGGGACCGGGCCGCACTGCCGGATCGCCTGATACACCAGATCGCGCACCGCCCGCCGGTCCTTCGATCCAGCATAGCGCCGCGCGCGGAAATAGTCGGCGATGATGCGGTCAGCCGGCGCGCCCTTCCCGCGTGCAGCCGGGATGATGACATCGAGCAGCTCGATCGCGGCCTGCACGCGGGCAGCGGGGATCATGAACGGGGCCTAGCGCGTGGGATAATTGGGTGCCTCTCGGGTAATCGCGACATCGTGGACGTGGCTTTCGGAAAGCCCGGCATTGGTGATCCGCACAAACTGCGCGCGCGCCTGCAAATCGGTAATCGTGGCCGATCCGGTGTAGCCCATCGCCGCCTTGATCCCGCCGACCAGCTGGTGGACCACATCTGACGCCGGGCCCTTGAACGGCACCTGGCCCTCGATACCCTCGGGCACCAGCTTCATTGCGCTGACGTCTTGCTGGAAATAGCGGTCAGCGCTGCCGCGCGCCATTGCGCCGACGCTGCCCATGCCGCGATAGGCCTTGTAGCTTCGGCCCTGATACAGGAACACCTCGCCTGGGCTTTCAGTGGTGCCTGCGAGCATTGAGCCGATCATCACCGAGGAAGCGCCTGCCGCCAGCGCCTTGGCGGCATCGCCCGAGGTGCGCAGGCCGCCATCCGCGATCACCGGCACGCCTGACTTGGCCGCCTCGGCTGCGCTCTCCATAATGGCGGTCAACTGCGGCACGCCCACGCCTGCAACCACGCGGGTGGTGCAAATCGATCCCGGGCCGATCCCGACCTTGACCGCGTCGGCGCCTGCGTCAACCAGCGCGCGGGTTGCCTCGGCGGTGGCGACATTGCCCGCGATGACTTGCACGGAATTGGAAAGCTTTTTGACCCGCTCGACCGCGCGGGCGACCTCGATATTGTGGCCATGCGCGGTGTCGATCACGATCACATCGACTTCCGCATCGACCAGCGCTTCGGTGCGCGCAAACCCCGCATCGCCCACGGTGGTCGCTGCTGCGACGCGCAGGCGACCGGTGGTATCCTTGGTCGCGTGGGGATAATTCACCGCCTTTTCCATATCTTTGACCGTGATCAGACCGATGCAATGGAAGGCATCATCGACGACAAGCAGCTTTTCGATGCGGCGGGCGTGGAGCAAACGGCGCGCCTCCTCCTGCCCGGTGCCGAGCGACACGGCCGCAAGGTTCTCGGTCGTCATTAGCTCGCGCACCGGCTGCGCGGGATTTTCGGCAAAGCGCACGTCGCGGTTGGTGAGAATCCCGACCAGCTTGCCGCCAGCGTCCACCACCGGAATGCCGCTGATCCGGTGGAGCTGCATCAGCGCCTGCGCATCGCCCAGCGTCGCATCGGGGCCGATGGTGATCGGGTTGACCACCATCCCGCTCTCATATCGCTTGACCGCGCGCACCGCTGCGCATTGCGCCGCGATATCGAGATTGCGGTGCAGCACCCCAATGCCGCCCAATTGCGCCATCGCGATCGCCATGTCGGCCTCAGTCACGGTGTCCATCGCCGAGGATAGCACCGGGATGCTGAGCGCGATGTCGCGGGTCAGCCGGGTCGATGTGTCGGCCATGCTCGGCAAGACGCTGCTTGCCGCCGGGCGGAGCAGCACGTCGTCAAAAGTCAGGCCGAGCGGGATATCCATGTGCGCCACTTTCGAGATTGATCGGGAGAGGTTCTCCCCACACCTGTTGCGCGCCGGGAGAATCGTGGCGGACCATGTAACTGCGGTTTCCCGATTGCGCTAGGGCCGGACGCCGGTGGGCGGCGGATAGCGCGCCGGATCGGCGAGCAGGCGGATCAGGCCTTCGTGCAGTATCAGATCGTCAATCGCCCCGCCAAGCTCCACAGCGTCCGCCGTATCAGAGGGGCGGTGATAGCGCGTGGCCATAAACGGATCGAGAATAGCGCGTGTAGAATAGGTGCTCGACAACAGCACGCTTGGCACGCCCTGCTGAAGCAGCGCCCAGCCATCCTGGCGCTGGACGAAGCTGTCGGCAAGGCTCTGGTCCCCGAGCATCCGGGCGCTCTTGGCAAGATAATCGAGGATCACCGCATCAAGCGGGGTCTGCCCGCGCCCGATGAACCCCA
>JBBQWH010000118.1:0-3941 GCA_038210785.1 Sphingomonadales bacterium
GCAACGCATTTTCCAGCGCGGAAAAGGCGCGGGTGCCGTAATCGCCTTCAGGCACCAACACGCCAAACCGCGCGGCACCGCGTCCGCGCGCAAAGGCGACACTGCGGCGGATCGATTGTTCGGGCATATGGCCGATCACGAACACATCAGGTCCGGCAACACCAGGGTCGTTGACGAAGGCGATTACCGGCACCCCAGCCGGGCGCGCGGCGGCCTGTACGGCGGGCACGGCATCGGCGGTAAGCGGGCCGAGGATCAGCTTGTTCCCGTCAGCGATCGCCAGCCGCGCAGCGGTGGCGATACCTTGGGAAGTATCATAGGTGGTGATGCGCAGATTATCGGCGCTGGTATCGAGCAACGCCATCGTTGTGGCGTTGGCGATCGCTTGGCCGACCGGCGCGGTATCGCCGGTCAGCGGCACCAGCAGCGCAACGCGGTGCCGGCCAGTATCGGTCGGTAAGGCGGTCGCCGAAGGTTCGGGCGTAGGGGCGGACTGCGGCGGCAGCACCGCCACATCGGGTTTGGGGATCGCCTGACACCCGGCCGCGAGCAGCGCCGCTCCGCCCAGCGCAAAGCCGCGCCCGGTCAGCAGCTGCGCGCCGCCGGCCAGCCAGCCCGCCCAATTCGGCATGTCCCAGAGCTTCATCCTTGCCGACCCCTCAGTCGTGCTCCATGAACCCGGTCGCCATGACCGTGGAGCTGCCATCCATCCCTGCAGGGACGTCCGATCCGGGGCTGTATATCGTTGCCACCCCGATTGGCAATCTTGGCGACATCACCTTGCGCGCGCTAGCAGTGCTGAGAGGCGCGGCGGTGATCGCCTGCGAGGACACGCGGGTGACAGGCAAGCTCTTGAAACATTTCGGGATCAAGGCGCGGCTTCAGCGGCTCGACGATCACGCCCCGCCTGAAGTTCGCGCGCGGCTGATCGACCAAGCGAGCCGTGCGCCAGTCGTGCTGGTGAGCGATGCTGGCACGCCGCTGATTTCCGATCCGGGCTATCGTCTGGTGCGCGAGGCGCGCGCGGCGGGGGTTACCGTCACCGCCATCCCCGGCGCCTGCGCGGCGATTTCGGCGCTCGCCATCGCCGGGCTGCCGAGCGACCGCTTCCTGTTTGCAGGCTTCCTGCCGGTCAAAGACAAGGCCCGGCGCGGGACGCTCGAGGCGTTGGCCCATATTCCGGCCACGCTGGTGTTCTACGAAACGGCCCCGCGGCTCAGCCGTAGCCTTGCCGTCATTGCCGAGCTGTGGCCGGAGCGCGAGGTGGCGGTCGCGCGCGAACTTACCAAGCTGCACGAGGAATGCCGGACGGGCACCGCCGCCAGCCTCGCTGCGCACTACGCCGCGCATCCCCCCAAGGGTGAGATCGTCTTGCTGATCGGCCCGCCTGCCGCCATTGAAGCGCCGGTGCTGGATGCCGACGCACTGCTGCGCGCCGCGCTGGCCGATGCAGGGCCGGGCAAGGCGGCTGGTATCGTGGCGAAAGCGACCGGGATCGACCGCGCGGCGCTTTATGCCCGCGCGCTGGCGCTGAAGCCGTAATGATTGCCCCGCGCACCCCCCAGCAGCGCCGCGACGCCGACCGCCGCGGGCGCGAGGGCGAAGCCCAGGCGGCGTTGTGGCTCGCCAGCCAAGGCTGGCGGATCATTGCTGAGCGGGTCAAGACCAAGGCGGGCGAGATTGATCTGATCGCGCGGCGGCCCGGTCTCGTCGCCTTTGTCGAAGTCAAATGGCGCTCCCGCGCCCCCAGCCTCGCCGATGCAATCGACGAACGCCGCCTCGCGCGGGTCGCCGCTGCGGCGGAGTCGGTGATGCATCACTACGCCACCCAAGGCGAAGATGTTCGCATCGACGTCATCCTGCTTGCGCCGGGCTGCAAGCCGACCCACATCGAAAACGCGTGGATGCCATGATCCGGAGTTGCCTGTGTCGCTGAAAATCGCTGTCCAGATGGACCCTCTCGACCGGATCAACATCACCGGTGACAGTTCCTTTGCGCTGATGCTCGCCGCTCAGGCGCGCGGGTACACCCTGTATGAATACAACGTCGAAAGCCTCACGCTCGATGAGGATGACCGGTTGTTCGCCCACGCGTTCCCGGTGACGGTGCAGCAGGTCGAAGGCGACCATTTCACCCGCGGCGATCAAGTGCGGCTCGATCTTGGACGAGACGTTGACGTGGTGTTGATGCGGCAGGACCCGCCGTTTCACATGGGCTACATCACCGCCACCCACTTGCTCGAGCGGATCGCACGCGAGACGCTGGTGGTCAACGATCCCGCCAGTGTCCGCAATGCGCCTGAAAAGGTGATGGTGCTCGACTACCGCCGCTTCATGCCGCCGACGCTGGTGACCCGCTCGGTCGATGAGGTGCGGCGCTTTATGGCGAAGCACGGCGCAATCGTGGTCAAGCCGATCCACGGCAATGGCGGCAAGGCGATCTTCCGCATCGGCGAGAATGGCGAAAACCTCACCGCATTGTTCGAAGTGTTCAACCAGACCTGGCCCGAACCGCACATGGTCCAGCCCTTCCTTCCCGAGGTGGCCATGGGCGACAAGCGGATCGTGCTGGTCGACGGCGCGGTTGCGGGCGCGATCAACCGGGTGCCGGGCGAGGGCGAGTTCCGCTCCAACTTGGCAATGGGCGGCAGCGCGCAGCCGACCGAATTGACAGAGCGCGAACAGGAAATCTGCGATGCGCTCGGCCCGGATTTGCAACGGCTCGGCCTGACCTTTGTTGGCATCGATGTCATTGGGGGTAAGTGGCTGACTGAAATTAACGTCACCTCGCCAACCGGGATCGTAGCGATTGACCGGTTTAACAACACTGATACGGCGGGCGTGATCTGGGATGCGATCGAGCGGCGGATTGCCGACCGCCGCGCCGCTGCCCCGCAAGCATGACTGAGACCCGATGACCGACTACCTGCTCACCCTGCTCGACCAAGGCGGATACCTCGGCATCTTTGTGCTGATGATCCTCGAAAACGTGTTTCCGCCGATCCCGTCGGAAGTGATCCTGCTGGCAGCGGGCGCGCTGGTGGAACAGGGCAAGATGAATGCCGTCACGCTGTGGATCATTGCCACGGCAGGGACGCTGGTGGGCAACTTGTTCTGGTACTGGCTCGGCTCGCGCTGGAGCGAAGACACCCTTAAGCGCGTGATTGATCGTTGGGGCCGATGGCTGACATTCGAGTGGCGCGAATTCACCAAGGCGCGCGATATCTTCCGCAAATATGGCGACTGGATCGTCTTCCTGCTGCGTTTCTCGCCGATCCTGCGCACCATTGTCTCGCTTCCGGCGGGGCTGGCGAAAATGAAGCTGTGGCGGTTTGCGATGTTCACCTTCCTCGGATCGCTGATCTGGAACGGGTTGCTGATCCTCGGAGGGCGGGCGCTGGCGGGGTTGATCGACCGCTATGAGACCTTGGCGGGATATGGCATCGTCGCGGTGGTGCTCGCGGGGGTCGGGTTCTACGTCTACCGCGTGGTCACATGGAAGCCGGTCAAGGCGCACCAAGGGCAGGACTAACTTTCGCTCCGCCCGCTGCGTGGGTGCGCGTTGCGATAATTCTCGAGCAGGCTGGCAGCATCGACTCGGGTGTAGATCTGGGTCGATCCCAAGGAAGCGTGCCCCAACAGTTCCTGCAGGCTCCTGAGATCAGCTCCGGCGCTAAGCAAATGAGTGGCAAACGAGTGCCGCAGCGCGTGCGGCGTCGCGGTATCGGGCAGGCCGAGCGCGCGGCGCGCCTGCGCCATCGCGCGCTGCACCATACCGGGCGACAGCGGACCGCCTTTGGCCCCGCGAAACAAAGGCGTTTTGGCGGATAGCGGCCACGGGCATTGCCGGACATAATCCGCCACCGCCCCGCGGGTGATCGGCAGTACCGGGACGATCCGTTGCTTGCCGCCCTTGCCGGTCACTTGCAGCACCTCGCCCA
>JBBQWH010000119.1:0-3792 GCA_038210785.1 Sphingomonadales bacterium
GATTATCGGCGGATCGGCGGGAAACCTCGTCGAATGGTATGATTGGTACGCCTATTCGGTGCTGACGATCTATTTCGCGCCCAGTTTTTTCCCCAAGAGCGATCAGACCGCACAGTTGCTGAGCGCTGCGGCGATCTTCGCGGTCGGCTTCCTGATGCGGCCGATCGGTGCGTGGATCATGGGCAGCTATGCCGACAAGCATGGCCGCAAGGCCGGGCTGGCGGTGTCGGTCGGGCTGATGTGCGGCGGTTCGCTGATGATCGCGGTCGCGCCGACCTATGCGCAGGCGGGCATTCTCGCGCCCACGATCCTGATCGTCGCGCGGATGCTGCAAGGGCTGTCGGTTGGCGGGGAATATGGCGCGAGTGCCACGTACCTGTCCGAAATGGCGACCCGTCAGCGCCGCGGCTTCTGGGCGAGCTTCCAGTATTTCACGCTGATCGGCGGGCAGTTGCTGGCATCGGGGGTCACGCTGATCCTCGTCGCACTGCTCGACGAACCCGCGATGGAAAGCTGGGGCTGGCGGATAGCCTTTGCACTGGGGGCGGCGCTGGCGCTGTTCGTGTACATGCTGCGGCGGCAACTGGCGGAAACGGCCGCTTTCGAAAATCTCGACAAGGATCGCCCCAAATCGACCGCACTCAGCCTGTGGCGCGCGCACCCGCGCGAATTCCTGATCGTGGCCGCGATCAGCGGCGGCGGCAGCTGCGCCTTCTATGCTTACACCACCTACATGCAAATATTCCTGGTCAACACGAGCGGCTTTCCGCGTCAGGCCGCCACCGAGATCATGACAATGGCACTGGTGGTGTTCATGTTCAGCCAACCGCTGTTCGGGCACCTGTCCGACAAGTTCGGGCGCAAGCCGATGCTGCTACTGTTCGGGTTCGGCGGCATCGCGGTCTCCGTACCTGTCTTCAGCGCGCTTGCAGCGACAACCGATGCGGTGACGGCGTTCGCAATCATCCTGGTGCCGCTGATGCTGCTGAGTGCCTACACATCGGTCAGCGGCCTGATCAAGGCAGAGCTTTTCCCCGCCCATCTCCGCACCCTCGGCGTCGCACTGCCCTACGCGCTGGGCAACACGATCTTTGGCGGCACGGCAGAATATGTCGCGCTGAAGTTCAAGGATCTGCATCTGGAAGCCGGGTTCTACTGGTACGTCACCGCCGTCATCGCGATGGCGACGATCGGCTTCCTCATGCTGCCGGATACGAAGAAGACGAGTTTGATTGCGGATGATTGAACAACGACGAAGGTTTAACGATCGTTAACCGGTTTTGGTTACGCTGTGCGCCAACGTCCCAGAAGAGTTCGGCCAAACGAGTTCGGATTGTGGAAGGTGGAAGGCATGATCGAACGCAAAATCAGCAAAGGGCTGAGCACGGAAGAAGTCGGTCTGCGGGTGCAGTTGTACAATGAAGGTGGCCGCTTGCAGGAATCACTGCGCCTTGTTTGGGCGCGCGCGGCGCACATTATCACCCCGATTATCGATCAGCATTGGCGGGCGGTATTCCTTGATCCGCTCAGCGGCATCGCGCCCGGCGATGTCGAAAAGTTTGTCGGCGTCGTGATGGAATCGACCGAACAGCGCTTCAACGCGCCGATTGATGACAAATGGGTGGATCTGGTGGCGCGCCGGGGGCGCGAGCAGGTTGCGATGAACGTGTCACTGCCCTGGGCGCACCGCGGGCTGATGGATTGGGGCACCAAAGTAAACGCTGCAATCAGTCAGCACTTCGCCGACGATCGGGAATTTGTGGCGTTGGCGGTCGATACCGTTCAACGTCTGCTATGCATCGACATTGATATTACCAAAACCCAGATCGGCATCCTGCGCAACGCGCATACCGCCGCAGAGCTTGCCGATCGGGGCCAGGCTTATCTGAACGATCTGGGGGGATTGCTGCATGAATCGGTAGCGGACGTGGCGGCGCTGCGGGCACACACTTCTCAAACGGCGATTGCAGCGCGCAGCACGCTCGACAAAACTTCCGAAGTCGCGATCGCTGCCGAACAATCGGCCCAGGCAATGCGCGAGGCTGCGCAGACTGCATCCGGCCTGATCCTAGCGATCAACAATGCGCGCGGCGAAGTCGAAGATGCAGCCGGAATTGCGCTGCAGGCCAGCCAGCAGGCCGCCGATGCGGTCGAAACATCGCGCGCATTATCCGATCACGCCCGTTCGATCGAATCGATCCTGGGGCTGATCCGCGATATCGCCGGGCAGACCAACCTCCTCGCACTCAATGCCACGATTGAAGCCGCCCGCGCCGGCGAAGCAGGTCGCGGTTTCGCCGTGGTGGCGCAGGAAGTGAAAAGCCTCGCCAATCAGACCGCACGGGCAACCGACGATATTGCCGCCACGATCGCCGCCATCCAGGCCGCGACCCGCTCGACGGTGGATACCAACGTCTCGATCCAGTCCACGATTACGCAGCTTGCCCACAGTGCTGATCGCATTCGCTCTGCCATGAACGAACAGGCGGGCACGGTTTGCGCGATCACCGCCAGCGTCGATGAAACCGCGCTTGCCGCCGATACGATGTCCAACACGATTGCTGCCATTCGCGAGGACAATCAGGTTGTCGCCAGCGAAGTCGATGGCCTGCAGACCCGCGTCACAACGGTGGACAGTCGCCTGGCCCATATGGAAAGCGTCGCCGACAAGTTCGTCGCCGGAATCGCCGGGGATCAGCGCGCAGCCTGAACGGATCAGGCAGCGTCGCCGCTCAATCGCAAGACGATGGGCGGTGTTTTACCCCTTCGGCTTCCTGAACCGGAACGCGAACCGATCCGTATTGCTGCGCACCGCGGGGTCGAACACCAGCTTGGTGTGATCATCGCTGGCCACCTTCAGCAGATCACTTTCGCCGTCGAGCACAAAGCCCGCTTTTACGAAATCGGCCTTCACCACCGCCGGATCAATCCGGTGCAGCTTGTCCACCACTGCGCGCGTATCCCCGCCCGGCCCGACATGATCGATCACCGCCACAATTCCCCCCGGCTTGGTCGCCTTGTACAGCGCGGCGACAAAGGCGGCAGGGTCGGCGCGCGGGATTTTATACTGTGTGCTCTCCCAATACAGGTCGTGGTACGACAGATGCAGCATCGTGAAATCAACGCTGTTGGCGGGGGCCGCAAACGCTTCAAAGACATAGGCCGTCTGCGTCACATTGGGGCTGCGCGCGATCAGCGATGACCAGATCGCCTTGCCCTTGTCATCTGTGGGCATGAACTGCGCGGGTTCATAAGCGGTCACCCGCCCCTTGGGCCCCACCACGCGCGCCATGATCTCGGTGTAATAGCCAGCGCCTGCCATGATATCAGCCACCTGCATGCCGCGCTTCAACCCTGAAAAGGCAAGCACATCGGCGGGCATGCGCCCCGCATCGAGCTTCACCTGATCCGCTGGGCGACCGGGCGCGGCAACGGCGACAGTGATGGCGGCGGGGGCAGCTGTTTGCCGGGCGAACGTGGGGGCGGAAAGCGCAATGGCGCTCGCAGCAAGAAGCATGGTCAGCGAACGCATGGGGCTGGTCCTCTCGATTTAGTGTGTTGAACAGGTAATACAGTGGGCAGGAGTTCGCGGCAAGCGCGGCGGTTATGCGGCGCGAGCCGCGTAGATCGTCGGACGGTAAGGGCGCGTTAAACAACTCAACGCCCCCGCCGCGAACTCCCTGGCATCCCGCCGCCCAGTTTCTGGCTCTTCCCGTAACGCGTTTTGCGCGTCCCCGGTTTGCCCTCGTTGCTGCGCCCCATCACCGGGGCTTTGCGTTCGTCCACCGGCAG
>JBBQWH010000120.1:0-3746 GCA_038210785.1 Sphingomonadales bacterium
ACATGCAAGGGTGGATCACGCTCGAGAACCGCACCGGCACGACCTTTCACAACGCCGATACCGTGCTGGTCGCAGGCGATCCTAATGGCGGCGGCGGCAACCGCAACTTCGGGACACGCGGCATGACCCGCGCCGGCACCGAGGCTGCCGCCCGCGAACGGCTCGGCGATTTCTACCTCTACCCCATCAACGCGCGCACCACGGTCGCCAATGCGCAGACCAAGCAGGTGAGCTTCCTCGACGTGCAGGCGGTGCCCGCGCGCAAGGTGTATTCGATCAATATTGGCTGGCAGCAGAATGACGAACAGCCGCGCAATGTCGAAAGCCGGATCGCGTTTTCGACCTCGCGCACCCAGGGTCTGGGCGATGCGCTCCCGGCAGGCACGGTGCGCTTCTACCAGCGCGACAGCGAGGGCACGCCGCAATTCATCGGTGAGAAGGGTATCGGCCACACCCCGATGGGCAGCGACCTCTCGCTCGTCACCGGTGATGCGTTCGACATCACGGTCAAGGCCGAGGTCGAAAAGCGCGAGACCATCACCGCAGCAGAATGGGAAAAGAGCGCACGCTACCGCGTGATCGAGGATGGCAAGGTGGTAAGCGAGGTGCAGGTCGAGCGGCCCATGACCTATTACCGCACCACCATGCGCTACACCCTCACCAACGCCAAACCTGAAGCCGTCGCTGTTGAACTTAACCAGACCGGCCTTGCCCGTGGCTGGTGGTCAGATGATTTCCGCATTTCATCGGAGGACATCACGGGCGAGCAGCGCAATGCCGACCAGCGCCGCTATACCGTCCCCGTCCCCGCCGAGGGTGAACGGGTGATCCGCGTGACCTACGAAACCCGCTACTGAGGCGGGGGCGATGCGCCTGCCTGCCTTCGTGACGCTAGGGGCAGCGATCCTCGCCGCCCCGCTCGCCCAAACCGCATGGGCGCGCGAGGTGGTCGATGCCTCGCCCCCCACCGACCTTGCGGTCACCATCTACCGCGATCCCGACCGCGGCGTCGACGAACCGCTCGAACGCGATGACCCCCAAGGCTTCGCGATGATCAGCGAAACCCGCCGCGTCACGATCCCGCCGGGCGAATCGACGATCCGCTTCGAAGGCGTGGCCGAGGGCATGATCGGCGTCTCCGCCATCGTCACAGGCCTACCTGGGGGTACGATCGAGAAGAACCGCAACGCTGAGCTGCTTTCACCTGCCGCCTTGGTCAACGGCACGCTCGGCAACCGGGTAACGATCACGCGGACCAACCCCGCCACCGGCGCGGCGATCAGCCAGCAGGCGGTGGTGCGCACCCGCGCCGATGGCGGGCTGGTGCTGCAAACCGCAGCCGGGTTCGAAGCGGTGCGCTGCGCCGGGATCCCCGAAACCCTGACCTTCGACCGGATCCCGCAAGGCCTCTCATCCAGCCCGGTCTATTCGGTCGATACCCGCTCGGACGCGGGCGGCACCTATGACGTGACGCTCACCTACCTCGCCTGGGGCTTCGATTGGCAGGCCAATTACGTCGCGACGATGGGCGGCAAGGGGGCAGGCGATGCGTTCGAGTTGCAGCTCTTAAGCTGGCTCACCCTGCTCAACGACAACGGCCAGAGCTTCGACAACGCCCGGCTTCAGATCATCGCCGGCAAGCTCAATGTCGAAAGCGATTTCGAAGGCCTCGCCGATCCGCCCACCGCCGAACCGCTGCGGCTGACCTGTTATCCCCTCGGCAGCACCGCAGAGGGCTCGCCGGTGCCGCTGCCGATGGCGCCGATGTCCTATCCGCCTCCTCCCCCGGCGATGGCCTACATGGATAACGAATCGATCATGGTCTCCGCATCGCGTCTCAGGGCGCCACAGGCAGCCCCCGCCGCAGTGGTCACCGCCGAAGAAGAAGACCTCGGCGATCTCAAGCTGTTCCGCGTGCCGGGCCGGGTCGATGTGTCGGCCAAGGGCATGAAGCAGGTCGCCTTCCTCAACAAGGACGCGGTCAAGGCGCGGTTCCTGTATCAGGCGGGCTGCGACCCTTACGAATGGATCGGGGAAGGTGACGACCCGCAGGGCGCCAGCCTGTTGTTGGTGACGAAGAATGAGGCTGCCAAGGGCCTCGGCATCGCGCTGCCGCAGGGGGCGATGACGCTCTACGAGCCCTCCGCGCGCGGGGATCAGCTGGCAGGTAAGGTATCCTTGCGCGATTACGCCCGCGGGCAGGATGTCGAGCTTGAACTGGGCACAAGCGCGCAGGTCTTCGCCCGCTGCGCCACCGTGGGCGAGAAGGGACTGATCGAGAACCCGCGCAAATGGACCGCAATGCGCGCCAGCGTAACCAACGCCAATCCGCACCCTGTGACCGTGCGGCTGCAACTCGGCTGGGCGGGGCGCTTCGACATCCGCTTCCCTCGCGAATCGGTAGCGGTGAAGAACGGCTATCAGACCGTCGAGGTCACCGTGCCCGCCAACAGCGCGCGCGATTTCGACTGGAAGTTGCGCGATGCCGCGGCGGAATAGACGCTTCGACGGCCCGCTGTAGGAAAATTTTCGTTCCCCACTTGTTCCATAAGAACAAATGCGATACATGATCAGCCAAGGGCTTGATTGTCGATACTAAGCGATCACCCCTAGGCAATCAGAGGAGCGCATGCGATGGCTACGCAATTGAAGCTGGTGGAAGAGGACAAGAAAGCCGTGGACCGTCAGAAGGCGCTCGAAGCCGCGCTCGCTCAGATTGATCGTGCGTTCGGAAAGGGCTCGGCGATGAAGCTGGGCTCGAAGGAGACGATGCAGGTCGAATCGATTTCGACCGGGTCGTTGGGTCTCGATATCGCGCTCGGGATCGGCGGCTTGCCGCGCGGCCGGGTGATTGAAATTTACGGGCCGGAAAGCTCGGGCAAGACCACGCTGGCGCTGCACGTCATCGCCGAAGCGCAAAAGAACGGCGGCACAGCGGCTTTCGTGGACGCGGAACACGCGCTCGATCCGATCTATGCCAAGGCGCTGGGTGTGGACATCGACGAGCTGATCGTGTCGCAGCCCGATACCGGCGAGCAGGCGCTCGAGATCGTCGATACGCTGGTGCGTTCCAACGCGATCGACGTGCTGGTGATCGATTCGGTCGCAGCGCTTGTACCGCGCGCTGAAATCGAAGGCGAAATGGGCGATTCGCATGTCGGGCTGCAGGCCCGCTTGATGAGCCAGAGCCTGCGCAAGCTGACCGGCTCGATCAGCCGCTCGCGCTGCATGGTGATCTTCATCAACCAGCTGCGCATGAAAATCGGGGTGATGTACGGCAACCCCGAAACCACCACCGGCGGCAACGCGCTCAAGTTCTACGCCTCGGTCCGGCTCGACATCCGCCGCACCGGCCAGATCAAGGATCGCGACGAGATTACCGGCAACGCGACTCGCGTGAAGGTGGTCAAGAACAAAGTCGCCCCGCCGTTCAAGCAGGTCGAGTTCGACATCATGTACGGCCAAGGCATTTCCAAGATCGGCGAGATCATCGATCTCGGCGTCAAGGCGGGCCTCGTGGAAAAGTCGGGCAGCTGGTTCTCCTATGACAGCATCCGCATTGGTCAGGGGCGCGAAAACGCCAAGACCTATCTCAAGGAGCATCCCGAAGTTTGCGACCGGTTGGAAGCTGCGATCCGCAGCCGCACCGATCAGGTCGCCGGGGAGATGATGGCAGGGCCGGACGCGGACTCTGACGACTGACCCCCAAGCGGGCGCAAGCTGGGGAGTGTCCTGCTCCTCTGCGA
>JBBQWH010000121.1:0-3644 GCA_038210785.1 Sphingomonadales bacterium
CCATGATGTTCACGCCGACGATCGCCGCAAGCAGGCACATCGGCACGATCAGGATGACCGCGAACGGCAGCACCAGACTCTCATAATTGGCCGCGAGCAACAGGAACACGAACAACACGGCAAGCCCGAACACCAAACTCCCGGTATTGCCCGCCTGCTGCTGCTGGAACGCCAGCTCGGTCCATTCGAAGCTCATGCCCGCCGGCAGCGTTTCCTTGGCAAGCCGCGCCAGCGTGGCGAGCGATTGCCCGGATGAATAGCCCGGCGCGGTATCGCCCTGCAGTTCGGCGGCGGGATACAGATTATACCGCACCACGCGGTACGGGCCGCTGTCGTTCTTCAGCGTCATCACCGCATTCAGCGGTACCATGGCGCCAGAGGCCGATCGCGTGCGCAACTTGCCGACATCGGCCACGTCATCGCGGTAGGGCGCATCGGCCTGCGCCGTCACGCGGTAGGTGCGGCCCAGGAAGTTGAAATCGTTGATGTAGGTCGAGCCAAGATAAGTGCCGAGCGTGCGGAACACATTCTGCACCGGCACGCCAAGCTGCTCGGCGCGCTCACGATCGATATCCGCGGTCAGGCGCGGGGTGCGGACGTTGAACGTCGTAAAACCGCCGGCCAGCCCGGGGGTGGTGTTGGCGCGCATCATCATCGCAAACGCCGCCCCTTCAAGCGCGGCATAGCCCTGGTTCTGGCGATCCTCGATCAGCATTTTCCAGCCGCCCCCGGTGCCGATACCCGCAACGGGCGGCGGCGGGATGACCAGCAACACCCCGTCGGTGATCGGCCCCAGCGCCTGGCGCAGTTCATTGGCGACGACATTGGCGTGCTTGCGATCCGCGCTGGGTTTCAGCGAAACAAACATCGCCGCCGCATTGGGCGCGGTCGAGAAGGTCGCGCCATCCAGCCCGGCAAAGGCAACCGTCGAATTGGTCGCCGGGTTCTTGAGCGCAATCCCGGCTGCGCGTTGCAAGACATCGGTCGTGCGCTGCAGTGACGATCCCGGCGGCAATTGCGCCGCGACGATCAGATACCCCTGATCCTGCGCCGGGATAAATCCCGTTGGCGTCGCGGTGAAGCGCCAGGCCGTCATGCCGATCAGCACCGCATAAGCGATCAGCACCACACCGAGCCCGCGGATCGCGCGCGCGGTGAACCGGCCATATCGTTCGCTAAGCGAATCGAACGCGCGGTTGAAACCCCGGGCAAATCGCGTGCCATAGCCGCGCCAGCCGGGCGCGGGCTCCCCCGGATGCTTAGGCTTCAGGATGATCGCTGCCAGCGCAGGCGAAAGCGTGAGCGACACAAACGCCGAAATCGCGGTTGCCGACACGATCGTGAGGGCGAACTGCTGGTAGAACTGCCCTGAAATACCGGGGATGAAGCTGGTGGGGATGAACACCCCGCACAGCACCAGCGCGATCGCGATCAGCGCGCCTGACACTTCGTCCATCGTCTCATGCGCCGCCGCGCGGGCGGACAGGCCCTTTTCCTCCATCAACCGTTCGATGTTCTCGACCACCACGATCGCGTCATCGACGACGATGCCGATCGCCAGCACCATGCCGAACAGCGAGAGGTTGTTGATCGAAAATCCGAAAACGGCGAGCACCGCAAGACTGCCGATCAACGAAACCGGGATCGCGATGATCGGGATCAGCGCCGCCCGCCAGCTTTGCAGGAACAGCAGCACGACAATCGCGACCAGGATCAGCGCCTCGAACAGCGTGTCGTACACCGCTTCGATCGATGCCTCGATATATTCGGTCGGGTTGTAGGGGATCCGGTAGGTGAGCCCCGCCGGAAAGCTTTCGGCCGCCTGCTCAAGTTCGGCCTTCACGGCTTCCGCTGTGCTCAATGCGTTCGAACCGGGCAGCTGGGTGACCGCGATCGCGGTCGTCGGCTGGCCGCTGAGAAACGCGTTGATGCCGTAATCCTGCGCGCCAAGCTCGATCCGCGCCACATCGCGCAGTCGCGTCATCCTGCCCTGATCGTCGCGCTTGATGATGATTTGGCCGAATTGCTCGGGCGAGCTGAGCCGCCCCTGGGTCTGGATACCAAGCTGGAACGCGGTGCCGCCGCCGTTGAAGGGGGCCTGCCCGATCGATCCGACCGCGGCCTGCGCATTCTGCGCGCGCACCGCATTAGTAATCTCATCCACCGTCAGGTTGCGCGATGAGGCGAGATCGGGATCAATCCAGACGCGCATATTGTAATCACGCCCGCCAAAGCTGCGCGTGCCACCAACCCCCGGGATGCGCGCCAGCCGATCGACGATCTGGGTCGTTGCATAGTTGGAGATATATTGCTGGGAGAGCGACTTATCGGGTGAATAGAGTGTCGCCACGAGCAGGATATCGGGCGAATTCTTGCGCACCGTCACGCCGATCTGGCGCACTTCTTCGGGCAGGCGGGGTTCGGCGGAGGACACGCGGTTCTGCACCAGCACCTGCGCCTGATCGACATCGGTACCCTGCTTGAACGTCACGGTAATCGCGATCGCGCCGTCGCCGGTGGACGACGAGGACATGTAGATCATGTCCTCCACCCCGTTGATCGATTCCTCGAGCGGGGCGGACACCGTTTCGGCCAACGTCTCGGCGGTAGCGCCAGGGTAATTGGCGCTGACGACCACCGTCGGCGGGGCAATATCAGGATATTGTGCGATCGGCAGCCCGGGATAGGCCACCGCGCCGAACACGATGATCAGGATCGACAGCACCGCCGCAAAGATCGGTCGGTCGATGAAGAAATGGGGGAAGCGCACCGGCCTTACTGCGCCTGCGCTTCAGCGGCGGGCGGTGCGCTGACGGGCGTGGAAACGGGTGCTTCATTAGCGGCGCGCGGCGTGATCTTCACCAGCGTCGCCTTGACTGGCATGCCCGGCTGCAACCGGGTGAGCCCATTGATGACCACCCGGTCATTGGTCGAAATGCCTTCGCGCACGACGCGCAATCCCTCAACCGGCGGCCCGGTGACGACGGGGCGCGGAGTCGCCTTGCCGTCCTTGCCGACCACGAACACCAGCTTGCGGGTCTGATCGGTGATGATCGCTTCATCCGGCACCAGCACCGCACGGTATGTGCCCGATCCCAGCAATCGCGCACGACCAAACAGGCCGGGCGTTAGGAATCCGTCGGGATTTGGTACCACCGCATGCGCCCGGATCGTGCCCGAATTGGCATCGATCGCATTGTCGACAAACGCCATCTGCCCGCGCCAGCGATAGCCGCTTTCATCGGCCAACTGGATTTCGACGGGGTTCGGTGTATCGCGCGATGATCCGCGCTGGCCCTCTCGGTCTTGCCGCAGATATTTGAGGTAAAAGCTTTCCGCCCCGTCGAACGAGAACCAGATGGGATCGGTCGAGACCACGCGCGTCAACACCGTCTGCCCTTCGGCGACCAGATTGCCGCGGCTCACCCGGCGATCGGATACCCGCCCCGAAATCGGCGAACGCACCGTCGTGAATCCCAGGTTGAGCATGGCCGCACTGGCAGCGGCCCGCCCGGCGGCCAGATCGGCCGACGCGGTTCGAATCATCGCCTGCTTGGTTTCGAATTCCTCGGTGGAAATCGCCTGCGCCGCCAGCAGCGTTCTGGCGCGGGCCAATTCGGTTCCGGCGTTGGCAACTGCCGCCT
>JBBQWH010000122.1:0-3450 GCA_038210785.1 Sphingomonadales bacterium
GATCCTGCTCGGCGATGATGCATCCGAGAAGAACCTGCGTGACAGAAGCAGAGACGGCAGTCTCGCCCGCGCCCGGGTCGTGGCCTTTGCCACCCATGGCCTCATCGCCGGCGATCTTGGCCGCAGCCTCGCCCAGCCAGCACTGGCGTTCACACCCCCGTCTCCCTCTGCCGGACCTGTCACCGAGGCCAATGACGGTCTCCTCACTGCCAGTGAAGCCGCAACCCTCAAGCTCGGTGCCGACTGGGTCATCCTGTCCGCCTGCAACACCGCCGCCGGCAATGGCAACAACAGCGCCAATGGTCTCACCGGGCTCGCCCGTGCCTTCTTCTATGCCGGCGCCGATACCCTTCTCGTCTCCCACTGGCGTGTCCGTGATGATGCCGCCGCTCGTCTCACCACCCGCGCTGTCGAGATCGCCGCTGCTGCCCCTGCCGGATCACAAAGCGCCGGATCACAAAAAACGTCACGCGCCGCCGCCCTCCAGCAGTCCATGCGTGAACTCATGAACGATACCTCGCAGGACAAATCCGGAAACGCCTTCGCACACCCGTCCGCTTGGGCACCGTTCACACTGGTGGGGGTCGAACGGTGAAGCCGGCCTCTTCGATGACAATTGATGTCATCATTCGCCCGACACACAGGGCCTAGGATTTTATAAGTCACAGTTAGGGATCTCAAAAATGCGCTTGTGGAAAACATTGATCATCGCAGCCGCAATCATGCCTGCGGCGGTTCACGCGCAGCAGGCCAAGGGCCAGCGATATGCCCTGCTCATCGGGGTCAGCCAGTATGAAGGGAAGTCTCTTGATGGAAAGAACCGCTCGCTCAACGGCCCGAAGAATGATGTTACACTGCTCTATCGGACGCTGATCGATGCCGGCGTACCTGCCGCCAACATTTATGTGGTGGCCGATTCGCTCGACAAGGCCGATTACAGCCAGCGCATTACCAGTGCCGGCGTGCCAACCCGGCAAAACATCCTCACCGGCCTGAAATGGATTGCTGACAAGACCAAGGCGGGTGACCAGGCACTCGTGTTCATGGCAGGCCATGGCTCGTTCGTGCCCGAGGCGGCCAAGGCAACCGGCCGCACCGAGGACGATGGCACAGACGAGATCTTCCTGCCTGCCGATATCGGTGTCTGGAACAAAACCAACCAGACGGTCGACAACCAGATCGTCGACGACGAACTCGGCGGCCGAATTTCCGGGATGATCGACCGCGGTGTATTCGTGTGGTTTGTCGTCGATGCCTGCCATTCCGGAACGGCTGTTCGAAGTGGCAGCAGCGATCTTGTTGCGCGCGATGTCGAGCCCGCCGATCTCGGTATTCCGAGCTCGGCCTTTCGCTCAACAATCGGCACGAGATCTGGCGGCAGTCCGTCAGCGCCGACCACGCCGTTTCTGAAGCTTCCGG
This sequence comes from Sphingomonadales bacterium, assembly GCA_038210785.1. Classification (GTDB taxonomy): domain Bacteria; phylum Pseudomonadota; class Alphaproteobacteria; order Sphingomonadales; family Sphingomonadaceae; genus Erythrobacter. The sequence continues at coordinate 1,420 of JBBQWH010000122.1, forward strand.
AGCGCCCACAGCGAGGCGGTTTTGTTGCTTTCTATGCCGCCATGCCTACACAGAGGGCTTTTGAAGGCCTGATGCCGCTCAATGCACCCGAAGCTGAACGATACACGCATGGCTTGTTGACGTGGTCGCTTGTCCGCGCTCTCCGCGCTGGCCGCAGTGCGACCTACGCAAACCTCGCCCAGAGTATCGTCGCCAGCTATTGGGAAGCCCGCAGCGTTGACCGCACCCCCATGTTCGACGGCGACCTCGAAGCTACCCCATTGGTGTTTGCCGGAAGCGAACGCACCTGGCGGTTTGAGCCATCCTCATCAGGCCTGACACTGAAAGCCGGGCAGATCGACGATATCGGCGAAGGCGCTGTCTTTGCGGTGTCGGAAATCAACGCGGCGGCAGGCTCCAGACCGCTGTTCTATGCCCGGGTCACCGGGTCGCGGCTTGAGCAGGCCACGCTTGAAATCATAACCAATGATCCCAACCGACCAAGCCGTCTGGCCGAAGTGTTGCCCGCAAATGGCTTCAAACCGGATGACGTCAAGGCATGGCTTGGCGGCGAACGAACTGCCTCCCTCGAAGCTCGACTTGTCGAGCGCGTGCCATCGTTCGTGCTGCAAGTATCCGCTTCGGCCGAAGTTGCACAGACTGCGGCAACCAAAGCCGTCATCGACAAGCTCCGTGCTGCTGAGCCAGCAAAAGTCCCTGTTGCTCTCAACTGGGTAGGCGCCGGCAAGTCGGCTGACATCCGGCTCGAGCTTGCCAACGGCCGGCTGTGGTTCGTGCCGGGAACCAGCGCCCTCGTCACATCCGGGCCAACCCAGGGTTATTCGCTTTCGGTTGCAGAACTGACGGATGAAAAGCTGGGGCAAGCGCTTAGAACCATCGCCCGTGCCAACAATCTTACCCGGCTCGCGCAGTCTTATTCAGACACTCCGGTAGCCAAACAGTTGCGAAGTTCGGTTTCGATCGCGCGCGGCACGCCAGCTGCCAATGGCACTTGTCCGGCTCATGTACCGGTCACTACGGTGCCGGCCGAGGCACGGCAGTTCAACCCCCGCGGCATCGCTTCAAGCGGCATCCCTCGTATCGAACGCTGCGACCGGGTTTATCTGTCGATCACCAACAATGGGGCAAAGGCCGTCGATGTGACGCCGCTTTATCTCGATCCCTGGTCACGCACGACGTTTCTGCGCGGCTATCGTGATTCCGCGTTCAGTGGCCTGCGGTTGCAGCCAAATGAGACCCGGGTCGTCTCCTGGACCGAAATTCCCGAAGCGCCGGGCACTGAAACCATCGTCGGCCAGAGCCGAGTCGTGCTGGTGGCAGTCGAGGCAGACCCCAAGGCACCCTATGCAGCGGACTTCCGGCACCTCCAGGGGGACCTGCCGGTCGGTGAGCTCCGCGGCGATGGCAATGCGCCGTCACGTTTCCGCGCAACGCTTGATGCCGCAGCATTCGGTGGAAGCCAACTGCGGAGTGGACCTGAGGATTCGCTTGAAAGGGGCGGAATTATAGCGATAGCGATTGAAACGGTTGCGCCTACCATCATCAGCGCCGGCCACTGACATGCATAGTCAACAGCGGACATTAAGGGCTTTGTCAGGTCTTTAATGTCAATCCGACCGCGGTATGGTCGGGCTGACATCTGACTGCGCCACCACTAAAAAACACTTTTGAATGATTGAAGCGCCAAAATCATGCATGCTTGCGATAGTATCGATCAAGCTGTCAGGAGCCGATCTGCCGACGCCATCGCGGCGTCCAGCTCTGCAATGGCATCCACCAGCCCAGCCCCAACATCGTCGTCAGCAACCGTCATCGCTGGCCGCCCGCGCCGTACCGACATCAGCCCGGCCATGCGTAACCAAGGCGGCGCGGCGTAGAGCGTCCCATCGCCGCGCGACCGCTTCTGCCCCGGCACCTCGACCACCAGCCCCAGGTCCGCCGCCTGCTCCAGTGTCCGCCAAGCGCTCGAGATATCGACCTTTGTCTCTCGCGCCAGCTTCGCTGCCCACACCGACCAATTCCCCAGCGCCA
>JBBQWH010000123.1:0-3429 GCA_038210785.1 Sphingomonadales bacterium
TGCAATCAGCAGCCGTCCGCCGTCCGCACCGCCAACCACAACCCAGCGCTTGCCGCCGTCCATGTCGGTATCCTCGATCAAGCCGAAGCCCAGTGCGCCGACGCAAAAAGCTATGCCCGCATCGTAATCCGGCACCACCAGTGTCGTCATGGCCAGCCTGACGCCGCTCACTGATCCCGTGCTCACTGGCGCAACAAGTCCCGGCCCACCACCATGCGCATGATCTGGTTGGTGCCTTCAAGGATCGAATGCACCCTCAGGTCGCGCCAGAAGCGTTCGATCGGGTAATCCTGCAAATAGCCATAGCCGCCGAACAATTGCAGCGCGCGGTCGACGACGGACGAGCCATTGTCGGTCGCCAGCCGCTTGGCCATCGCGGAAAACCGCGTTTTGTCGGGCGCGTTATCAGTCACCTTGGCGGCGGCCAGATAAAGCAGCGCACGCGCCGCCTCAAGGTCGGTCGCCATGTCGGCGAGCATGAACTGGGTGTTCTGGAACTCGGCTACGGGCTGACCGAACTGGGTGCGTTCCTTGGTGTATTTGATCGCTTCATCAAGGCAGCGCTGCGCCCCGCCGAGCGAGCAGGCACCGATATTCAGCCGCCCGCCATCCAGCCCCATCATCGCGATGCGGAAGCCTTCGCCCTCACCCCCGACGAGGTTTTCCACCGGCACGCGCACATTGTCGAGGATCAGCTGCGCGGTCGGTTGCGAATGCCAGCCAAGCTTGCGTTCGTTCGCGCCGAAGCTGACGCCGGGCATGTCCTTTTCGATCACCACGCAGGAAATGCCCTTCGGGCCATCCTCGCCTGTGCGCACCATCACCGCGTAAATCTCGTTGGAACCCGCACCGGAAATGAACTGCTTGGTGCCGTTGAGGACGTAATGATCGCCATCGCGCCGCGCGCTGGTGCGCAGTGCCGAGGCATCCGAACCGCTCGACGGTTCGGTCAGGCAGTAACTGGCGATGTGCTCCATCGTGATCAACTGCGGCAGGTACTTCGCCTTGACCGTATCCCCGCCGAAACGGTCGATCATCCACGCCGCCATGTTGTGGATCGAAATGAACGCGCTGGTCGAAGGGCAGCCATAGGCCATCGCCTCCATGATCAGCGCCGCCTCAAGCCGCCCCAACCCGATGCCGCCCGATTCTTCGGACACATAGATCGCGCCAAAGCCGAGTTCGGCGCTGCGCTGGATCGTTTCCTTTGGGAAAATGTGCTTTTCATCCCAAGCGGCTGCGTGGGGCGTGATCTGGTCGGCGGTGAAGCGCTGGGCGACCTCCTGGATCGCGAGCTGTTCGTCGGTGAGCTGAAACTGTCCTTGCATGGCAGGTGCTCTAGCCGCCTTGCGAGGCTTGGAAAAGAGCGCGGCGCAGCCAGAGCTTGCGGAAATTTGCTAGTCGGGCGTGCCTGTGACAAATCCGTATCAGCAAATTGGGCGTATGCGTCAGAATGATAGCCAGAACACCGACCTTGATTTTCGTTTATAATGCCAATGGCGGGGTGCTGAGCGCGCTCGGCGATATGGTGTACAAGATCGTCTCTCCGGCGACCTATCCGTGTTCGCTATGCGCGCTCACCTACGGGCCATTTGCGATGCGGGGGGAATGGCGCAGGTTCCTGTCGCACCTGCGATACGCAAAGCTGTTCCTGTATCGTGACGAGCTGCGCCAAGACCTTGGCATGCACGATTTGGCGCTGCCAGCGATCCTGCTGGCGCGCGGTCCGGGAGAGCCAGAGGTGCTGATCAGCGCGGGCGAGTTGAATGGCCTGCCCGATCTCGATGCGATGATTGCGCTGGTGGATGAACGCCTCGCACCCGCGCCTGCCGCCTGATCCCGGGCGGGATGCGCGCCCGGCGGCCTTTCAGCTGGCGGCAGTTTCGGTTAGCACCACCCGGCAAGCATCACCCTCGCCAGCCGTGGCAGCAGCAGCGAAGCGTGCGGCATCAGGGGCGAGGCGACGGATCAGGATCACGCCTTTTGCAGTGGGGCTGACAATCGCGCCTTCCTGCGCCGCGCTGTCCGGCGGGAGCAGCCGGACGGCAACCGCCTTGCCCGTGCCGCGCAGCACCGCAAAATTATCCGTCTGCGCATCGAACAGCGATAGCGACTGATAATCGGGCCATGCCGCCATGCGCAAGGTCAACTGCATGCCGGGCTCGCTCAGATCATAGCGGCACAGCGCATAGTAGAGATCGGGTGAGGAGCGCACGACGCTTTGGGTTTGCGGGGTGATCCGCTGCGGCGCGGTCAAGCTGTGAAGCGCCACGCCGCGCTGCGCCAACGCGTCCATGGCGCGGGCCATGATAAGCGTAGGAGCAAAGTGCAGCGCGGCGGCGTGCGCAGCCGTAGCGCAGGCGAGCGCCACGATAAGCGGACCAATCCAGCGTTTCATCCCGGCTTGCCTCTGCAGTTCACTGGATGCACAGCGGGAGGAGCGAGTGTGTCACCCGGTGCCATCAGAAGGGATTCACTCGGCACATATAGCCTCAGCGTCAGATTGAAGTTCCCTGCGTTGCGGCTCGATATCCAGTTTTCGGCATTGGCAGGGGGTGTGGGCGAGATAAGCCCTTCCCAGCGTCCACTGGGCTCGGGTTCAACGCTCGTCGCATTGATGCTGAGCGCCTTATCATTGTTCAGCGGCAACAGGCTGTCCGCCGTATAGAGCGTGACCGACCACCATTGCGCAGGAAGCGCGCGCCCCGTATTGATCCGATAGGTGCAATCCTCGCGCAGAGCGCGACCGTTTGTGTCGGTTGAGGTGGTAAAATAGACCGCCTCGCTCTTGGCCAGCGCCAGCAAGCCGTGGCGGGCGACGCGGGCGCGCGTATAGGGATCAGCGGCTTTGGAACCGATGGCAAAATCGCTGTGCCAACCTTCGACATTGAGATCGCCGAACGCCATCGTGCTGGCGCCGGGCAGCAACCCTGCCATTGCCAAGGCGCTGCCAACGCCGAGCGCGCAGCCTACAACCACGGCGAACAGATACACCGCAACGCGCCGCATCAACCGACGATCACCGCTTCAGCCTCGATCTCGACCCGCCATTCAGGCCGGGCCAGCCATGCCACTCCGGCCATGGTCGAGGCCGGGCGGGCCGCGCCAAAAAAGCGGGCGTGAACCGCGCCAACGCCAAGCTGATCGGCCGGATCGGTCAGCAGCATCCGGGTGCGCACCACATCGGCAGCCGTGCCGCCAAGCTCCAAAATCGCGGCGACAATGATCTCGCAACAGCGCGCCGCCTGATCTGCCGCGTCGCCCGACGTGGTGGTGCCATCGGGTTCGACTGGGCCGGTGCCGGCCACGATGATGCGGTTGCCTTCACGCACCGCGCGGGCAAAGCCGAAGGTCGCTTCAAACGGCGATCCCGATGTTGCCCACGTCTTGTCGCTCATCCGCAGGTAACTTCGGTGATCTTCATGCCCG
>JBBQWH010000124.1:0-3354 GCA_038210785.1 Sphingomonadales bacterium
CTTTTGCCAGCGCGACAATGGCAGAGATAATTGCCGGGTTGATGTCGCCGTTTTCGGTGCATCCGCGCACAAAGCTCTGATCGATCTTGAGCTTATTGAAGTGCCCGCCCTTGAGATAGCCAAGCGATGAATAGCCTGTCCCGAAATCATCCAGAGCAAGGCGGACACCCAGCTTTTTCAGCTCGCTGAATATCGCATCTACCGATTCCAGATCACCGACGAATACGCTTTCGGTGATTTCCAATTCCAGCCGGCCCGGCGAAAGGCCTGTGGATTCGAGCGCGGCCGCAACGACCTTGGCAAAGCCGGGGCGAACGAACTGCTTGGCAGAGACATTGACCGCAACCTTGATCGTTTCAGGCCAGGTTAGCGCATCCTTGCACGCGCGCCGCAAAGCCATTTCGCCGATTTTGAGAATCAGATCATCATTTTCCGCCACCGGGATGAACAGGGCGGGCGAAATGAAGCCTTCGTCCGGATGGTGCCAACGCAACAACGCTTCAAAGCATTTTACCACATTGGTTTCTGGATCGACCAGAGGCTGATAGACGAGGCTCAGCTCATCGCGGTCAACCGCATCGCGCAACCAGTCAGCCAGCATTGCGCCTTTAGTGGCGGCATCGCTCAGGCCGCTGGTGTAAAAGCAGAAAGTTCCTCCGCGCGTTTCCTTGGCGGAATACAGCGCCATATCGGCCGCCCGGGTCAGTTCGTCAGCCTCGACCCCGTCATAAGGTGCGATTGCGATCCCCACCGACGTGCCGATAATCGCTCTGCGCCCGTTGATCGTATAGGGCTGCGAGATCGATTGCACGATCCGGTTGGCGAGCTCTCCCAAGGTGCCGCGATCATCCATGTCGGGCAGCAGCACCTGAAATTCATCACCGCCAAGCCGACCCACTTCACCATGATCCTTGACGATCGAAGCCAGCCGCTGCGCGACCTGCTTGAGCAGTTCGTCGCCCGCCGGGTGGCCCATCGTATCATTGACCTGCTTGAACCGATCCAGATCAAGCATCATAAGCGCGCAGCTGCGCCACGAGGCTTTGAAGGCGGCCAGCATCGCAGTCAGGCGTTCGCCAAGCTTGCGCCGGTTGGCGAGGCCTGTCAGTTCATCGACCTGCGATTGCCGCGCGACCTGCGTTTCGTAGGCATATTGACTTGAAATATCGACCGCACTGCCGCGATAACCGTGAAACACGCCGTCAGCATCATTGAGAGGTCGGCCATTCAGGCGCCACCAACGCGTGCTACCGCGCCCGTTGGTTACCGCAACGATCTGTTCTTCGAGCTTTGATCGCGCCTTGAGCTTGAACGACAGGGTACGCTGGGTCGGCGCGCCAGCTTCGCTTTCGATATCATGAAACACCTGGGTCAGCGGCTGGCCGATCAAAATCTCGCCATCATTCCCCAGATCATCCAGCGCGCGCTGTGACAGGAAAGCCAGGCTCCCGTCCGGATCAGTTGCCCAGAACATGCCAATGCCAAGGTCTTCAACCTCGCTGAGGACAGCTGTACGGTTGGGCCACGCTGCCCCCACCCGCGGAACGGTTGGTGCTGGGGCCGCAGCAACGCTCTGTTCCCGCACAGATCTGAAAAAGCCCATTGGCGATGCTCGTCCTTGTACTCAAAGCCGCGATGCGCGGATGCAGTCGTGCTGCCTTGTTTCGACGCATGCCGCCGTAGTGTTCTTTTCATAAGCCCAACGTGATTGAAAAAGCGTTACATGGCGGTTCGGGCGGTGGACGGCGCGGGTGCAGCCCGATAAAAGGCGAGGGAACAGTTCGGACTGGACTGCGTTACAGCGACATGTCCTGCCGCAGCATTTTCTTGCATGGTGGCGGTGCGTTGTGTAATTTTAATGCATTACCGCCGAGCGTCAGGGATCGCGCAGTGCGAGTTTTTGCGATTATCGGGGGGATCGAATAATTCCTGAGAACACTTTGCTTGGCGGCGCGTCTGCTGCCATGACCAATCCTGTGCGCACGCGTGCCGATTGGGACGCCATGCGCAGCGCTGCATTGGCTGATCCCGGCGCGTTCCATGGCGAGATTGCAGCGCGCAACATGCACTGGTTCGTGGCCGGAGTGGGCAGCGATGGCGCGTGGCTGGCGCGCAGCGACGATGGCCGCTGGCACGGCTGGGATGCTGCCACCGCCGCGCCTGTCAGCCCCGATCTGCCCGTCGATTTTGCCCCCTGGCACACCGGGTTCGATGGCTCTGCCGCGCCGCATTGGCGCTGGTTTGTGGGCGGGCGCACCAATGCCGCCTTCAGCGAAATCGATCGCCATGTGCTGTCGGGCCACGGCGATGAAGCTGCGCTGGTGTTCGAAGGCGACCGATGGGACATGTCGGCAGGCGGCGGCAAGGGCGCGCCGCTCGATTGCTTCACCGTCAGCCGCAAGCGTTTGCTGCTCGAAGTGGCCAAATGCGCCGTCGCGATGGAGGCGCTGGGCCTGAAGCCGGGTGACCGCATGGCCTTGAACATGCCCAGCATCGTGCCGCAAATTTATTGGACCGAAGCGGCCAAGCGGATGGGTGTGGTCTACACCGCCGTGTTCGGCGGCTTTTCCGACAAAACTCTGTCAGACCGGATCGCCGATACCGGCGCGCGGGTCATCGTCACGTCTGACGGCAGCTATCGCAACGCACAGGTCGCCGCATTCAAGAACGCCTATACCGACCCCGCGCTCGACAATTTCGTGCCGGTGACAACGGCGCTGGCGATCCTATCGGCGCTCGACATGGGGTTGCCGGCTGATGACGCCGCGACCATCGTTGATACGGTGCGCGAGGCGCTTTCCGGCGAGATCACCGTTGACCGTTCGGACGTGATGCGCGGCGTGGGCCGGGCGCTGATCAATCTGGGCGCTGAAGGTCGGATCACCACCGCTGACGCTGCCCGCGTGCGAATCGCGATTGCCTCAAGTCTCGTCACGCTGCCGCCGCGCGTGGAAGCGGTGATCGTCTGCCGCCACACCGCGCAGCCCGATGTGATCTGGCGCGAGGAACGCGACCGCTGGAGCCATGAACTGACCGATACGGCGCTGCTGACAGTGCTGGAAAAGGCTCAGGCTGCGGGCTTTGCAGTGACGAGCGAGGCCGATCTGCTGGCGCTGCCCGACAGTGATTTCGTCCGTGCCATCTGGGCTGCGTCCAAGCCGCTGCCGGTCGATTCCGATTACCCGATGTTTTTCATCTACACATCGGGTTCGACGGGGAAGCCCAAGGGGATCGTCCATGCGCACGGCTATGCCGCTGGCATTGCCGAGACAATGACGGTCAGCTTTGATGCGCGCCCCGGCGATACGCTGTTCGTGGTGGCCGATCCGGGCTGGATCACCGGGCAAAGCTACC
>JBBQWH010000125.1:0-3102 GCA_038210785.1 Sphingomonadales bacterium
GAAAAGGACATGCCCGGTGTCAGCTTTGGCGCGAATGAGCGCAAGCTCGGCTGGCATTCGCAGCCGACCGCGCAGCTGATCCTCGAGGATGTCCGAGTGCCGGTCGAAAACCTCGTCGGCGGGGAGGGCGAGGGCTTTCGCATTGCGATGATGGGGCTGGATGGCGGACGGCTGAACATCGGTGCGTGCTCGCTCGGCGGGGCGCAACGTTGCCTCGACGAAGCGATCCGGTACACCAAGGAACGCACCCAGTTCGGCCAGCCGGTGGCCGAGTTCCAGAACACCCAGTTCACGCTCGCCGACATGGCGACCGATCTGGAGGCCGCGCGCGCGTTGCTCTATCTCGCGGCCGCCAAGGTGACCGACAACGCGCCCGACAAGACGCGGTTCTCCGCAATGGCGAAGCGTCTGGCGACCGACAATGGCTCCTCGGTCGTAGACCGCGCACTGCAATTGTTTGGCGGCTATGGGTATCTGCAGGATTACCCGATTGAACGTTTCTGGCGCGACTTGCGCGTGCACTCGATCCTTGAAGGCACCAACCAGATCATGCGCATGGTCGTGGGCCGGGACTTGCTGCGCCAGTGAGATTGGTAGCCACAATTACTGTGATGACGATTGCCATTTTAACTGCGGGCTGTCGAGACGCGCAGAAAGCCGATGGCTCTGAGCAGCAGATTGCTACGCTTTACCGCAACGGTTCGCTTAGAAAAGATTTCCGGCTTCATGTTGCGTCTTTCGACGTAACGGGTGAAGCGAACGACTACAATATCAACAATTGTCAGATGACTGCCCGACTATTGAATTCAAATGTCGCGCGGCAATGGACCGGCAAAGGTCTGCCTGACGTCGGTGTCTGGTGTGAGCCTGGCCCATTTCGAGAAGATGGCTCGGTGCCAGAGAATTTTGTTGCAGAGTTTCCCACGGGCATATTGAGCAAAGCTGCGCCATGACCGGCACCCACCTCGCCCTGACAACGCTGGTTGTGCCCGACTATGATGCGGGCATCGCGTTTTGCGTTGGCGCGCTGGGCTTCGATCTGATCGAGGACAGCGACATGGGCGGTGGCAAGCGCTGGGTGGTGGTCGGCGGCCCGGACGGCGGGCACCTGCTGCTGGCCAAGGCCGCCAATGAGCGGCAAGCCGCCGCAATCGGCCACCAGACCGGCGGGCGGGTCGGCTTTTTTGCCCACACCGATGATTTTGTAGCCACTCAGGCACGCCTTGCCGCAGCAGGCGTGCTGTTTGAAGAGCAACCGCGCCATGAAAGTTTTGGCACTGTTGCAGTCTTCAGCGATCCGTTTGGCAATCGCTGGGACCTGATCGAACCGAAAGATACGGCCCAATGACCGATCCAATGACCGGCCCAATCACCGATGACGTCCTGATCCGAACTGACGGCCCGATCGGCTATATCTCCTTGAACCGTCCCAAGGCGCTGCACGCGCTCACGCTTGAGATGTGCCGCACGATGAGCGCGGCGCTGACCGCGTGGTCGAACGACGACAGCATTCAGGCGGTGATTCTCGACCACAACGAAGGCCGGGGCTTCTGCGCGGGCGGGGATATCGCCTTCCTGCGCGATTCGGCGCTCAATGATGGCGGCGCTTCCGGGCGCAGATTCTTCCACGACGAGTATCAGCTCAACCACCAGATGTTTATCTACGCCAAGCCGATCGTCGCCTTCATGGATGGCATCACGATGGGCGGCGGGGTCGGCATCAGCCAGCCCGCCAAGTTCCGGGTTGCGACCGAGAACACCCGGTTCGCCATGCCCGAAACCGGGATCGGGCTGTTCCCGGACGTCGGCGGCGGCTGGTATCTGTCGCGGCTTGGGCGGCGCTTGGGGCAGTTCCTCGCGCTCACCGGCGCGCGGCTTGATGGGGCCGAATGTCAGTGGACGGGCCTCGCGACACATTATGTGCCGAGCGAGATGCTCACCGATATCAAGGCGCGCATCCACGATCACCCGGACCGGATCGCGGGCATCCTGTCCGAACCTGTCGGCACCCTGCCCAAGGCGCGGATCGAGGCCAATGCTGACCGGATCGCCAAGCATTTTGCCTCGGATAGTTACGAGGATATTCTCGCTAGCCTCGAAGCCGCGATCGACGCAGGAGACGACTGGGCAGTGAAGGAGCGCGACACGCTCGGCACCAAGAGTCCGCAGACCTGCAAGGTCGCGCTGCGGCAGTTGGCAGCTTCGGCAGCCATGACGGATTTTGCCGACAATATGCGGATGGAATACCGCATCGCGTCACGCGTGCTCACCCGCCCCGACTTTGCCGAGGGCGTGCGCGCGGTCATCATCGACAAAACCAACGACCCCAAGTGGGACCCGGCCACGCCCGAAGAGGTGAGCGAGGAATTGCTGGACGCGATCTTTGCGGGCCTGCCAGCCCAAGAAAAATGGAAGCCGCTATGAGCTACGAAGCCATCACCGCCGAGACCGACGCACGCGGGACCAAGGGCGTCACGCTGTTGACGATCAACCGCCCGCAGGCGCTTAACGCGCTCAATTCTAAGGTTTTGGAGGAACTGATCCACGCCTTTGCTGCCTATCAGGCCGACGGCTCGCAGCTGTGCGCGATCCTCACCGGCAGCGGCGACAAGGCGTTTGCCGCAGGCGCAGACATCAAGGAAATGAGCGATAAGGCAGCGGCTGATTTCTTCCTCGATGATTTCTTCTCACCTTGGACGGCCGAGATCGTCAAGAAAACCCGCAAGCCGTGGATCGCAGCCGTCAACGGCTTCGCGCTTGGCGGTGGGTGCGAGCTTGCGATGATGGCGGATTTCATCATCGCTTCGGACAAGGCCAAGTTCGGTCAGCCCGAGATCAAGCTGGGCGTTGCTCCCGGCATGGGCGGATCGCAGCGGCTGACCCGCGCGATCGGCAAGTCGAAGAGCATGGAAATGTGCCTCACTGGGCGGATGATGGAAGCAGCCGAGGCCGAGCGCAGCAATCTGGTGGCCCGCGTGGTGCCGCATGGAGAGCTGATCGCCGAAACGCTCAAGACCGCGGCGACCATCGCAGCGATGCCGCCGATGGCGGTGATCGCCAACAAGGAAATGGTCAATTCGGCGTTTGAAATGACGCTCGACC
>JBBQWH010000126.1:0-3020 GCA_038210785.1 Sphingomonadales bacterium
GCCGGGAGGAGTGTATTCCGCCGGTTCGAATCCGGCGGCAGCCAGCCGGGCAGCCTCCCCCTCGATCACTTCGGGATTGGCCGGAACATCGGCGGCAACCGCATGCGCGGTCTCGATGAAATCGGCATCGGCGAACAGCAGCTTCGCTTCGGTATCGGTGAGGATAAAGGCGATCTCGCGCGGGGCAAGCCGCCAGCCGATCGGCACCATCACCGCGCCCATGCGGGCCGCCGCGATATAGAGCAGAAAATAGATATCGCGGTTCTTGCCCAGCCAACTGATCCGGTCCCCCGGCGCAATATCGCGCGATTGCAACAGTGCGATCAGTTGGCGGGTAAGGCGGTCAGCCTCGGCATAGGTGGTAACCCGCCCATCCTGATCGAAGGCCGGGCCGTCAGGGCGTTCCTGCGCCCAGAAATGCAGGATCGCATCGAAAGTCGCGGAATCATGATAGGCGTTGTTCGCCATGGCCGTGCTCTCTCCCAAAAGCTGTTGGGGCAGAGGTTAGGCGGAAACGACGGCGCCGGTCTACCTGCGAATCCGAGCCTCGCGCCGAAAAGTGGGAACCGGTTTTCGGCATCAAGCGATGCGACAACAGAAAGCTAGCGGAACCGCCCCTGCTTGCGCGCCGCCGGTTCGCGTAGCAGCAGCCACACACCCAGCCCCAGCGGCCCGGCGATAAAGGTCGCCAGCAGGATCGGCGCCTGGATCAGCCGCGAAATGTTCTTGGCATCGCCGTCACGCGCGATCCACAGGCCCACGAACAGATCGAAGGCAAGGTAATGCGTCCAGCCAATCACCACTCCGGCGTCGCGCGCAAAGATTGCCCGGATCCCGGGGATCGTGGTGAAATCCGCTCCGCCGCCGCCGCTCCCGCCGCCCGGATCAAGCAGACCGGACAGCAAGCCAATCAGCCCGCAGGCGTAGATTAGGCACAGCAGACCGATGCCGAGATACAGCACCCCCGATAGCAGCGCCGGCCAGCGCGGCAGCACGATCAGCGCGGCCCATCCGATCATCGCCAGCAGGTTGACCGCGTTGAACACGAACTCCCAATCGATCATGCCGCCTCTCCAATCTCATGCGCGCGCCGCCATTCGCGCGCGGCGCGGCGCATCGCCTCGTTATCGTGGGTGAACCGCCCGCCCGCGCGGCGCAGCGCAAGGCCGAGCGCGGCTTCCGCCACCAGCGCAGCATCGACCGACCGGAACCGCTCCCACGAACCCGAGAGCAGCGGATCGACCAGCGGGGCCGCGATCAGCGCGGCGCGTTCAGCCAGGCGCAGGTCGCCCAGCCGCTCGCCGCGCAGCAGGCCCGGATGCAGGATGTCGAGCCGCTTGAACCCGATCACCGAGCACGCATCCTCGGTCTCGCCCTTCACCCGCATGTAGAGGCTTTTGGAACGCGCATTGGCGCCGGCGGCGCTGATCAGCACCATGCCCGGCACGCCCGCGCGCTTGGCGGCCTCGGCGGTGGCAATCACCAGATCGTGATCGACCGCGCGAAATCCCGCTTCATCGCGCCCGGCCTTTTTCCAAGTGGTGCCAAGCGCGCAGATCAGCGCGCGCGGGCGCACCGCTTCGAGCACATCGCCCCACTTGGCAGGCTCGGCGACAAACATTTCCATCCGCGCGCCGGGCGGCAGCGATGCCTCGCGCCGGGCGATGCCGACGATCCGCACGTCATCCCCAGCGCTGGCGATGTCGATGACGTGGCGGCCGATCAGCCCGGTCGCCCCCACCAACGCGATCCGCACCGGGCCCGATTGGCGCGGCTCAGACATTGATCAGCCCGACCGGACTGGTGCCATAGATGTTGCTCACCGCCTGCAAGGCAAAGCGATCGCTCATCCCGGCGATGAAATCGGCGATTACGCGGGAGCGCTGCGGTTCGTGTTCGGGGAGCCGCGCCTGCCATTCGGCCGGCATCAGCCGCGTATCCTGCGAATAGGCGGCAAACAGCCGGGCGACGACATCGCGCGCGCGCTGCGCAGCGGCGATCTGTTCAGGGTGGTAATACAGCCGCTCGTACATGAACGCCTTTAGCCGCCGTTCCTGCGCGGCCATTGCGGGCGAGAACCCCGCCAGCTGCCGCCCGGCAGCGCGCACTTCGGCCACCGAACTCAGGCCCTGCACCTGCGCTGCGGTGTGCTCCAGCACATCATTCACCATTATCCCGATAGAATCGCGTATCATCTCGCGCAGCAGACGCTCACGCGGGGCGTGTGGGAAGCGGTTTTCGACCGCCCGCCACTGGTCTGCGAGGAAATCGAGGGTGATGAGGTCATCAAGCGCCAGAAACCCGGCGCGAAGGCCATCATCGATATCGTGATTATCATAGGCAATATCATCCGCCACCGCCGCCACCTGCGCCTCGAGCGAGGGCCACGTGCCAAGCATCAGCGGGAAGGCGGCATCGAGTTCGGCGAGCGCCCAATTGGGCGCGATTACCGGGCCGTTATGCTTGGCGAGCCCTTCAAGCAGATCCCACGTGAGATTCAGCCCGTCATGTTCGGGGTAGGGGCATTCGATCCGCATCACCGTGCGCAGCGCCTGCGCATTGTGGCAAAAGCCGCCGTGCCGTTCCATCGATTCCGCCAGCGCCGCCTCGCCCGCATGGCCGAACGGCGGATGGCCGAGATCATGCGCTAGGCACAGCGCCTCGGTCAGATCCTCGTCCAGCCGAAGCGCGCGCGCGATTACCCGGCCGATTTGCGCGACTTCGAGGCTGTGGGTCAGGCGGGTGCGGTAGTGATCGCCTTCGGGGGCGATGAACACCTGCGTCTTGGACTTCAGCCGCCGGAAGCTCATTGAATGGATGATCCGGTCGCGGTCGCGCTGGAAGGCGCTGCGCGGGCCGCGCTGCTCGCCGCCAAAAGGCCGGCTCCACTCGCGCCCGCCATGGGCGTCAGGATCGGCGGCGTAGGGGGCGCGGGACATCACAGGTCCAGCGATTAGGGGAGGAGCCTGCGCTACTCAACCGGAACAGGTTGGCAACTTGGCACAAAGCGCTGCTGACTA
>JBBQWH010000127.1:0-2843 GCA_038210785.1 Sphingomonadales bacterium
TGATGATCTTCCCCCACGGATCGGGCGTGGCGCAGAGCGCGGTCGATGCCGATGCCTCGCGCTTGACGCTGGGTGCGATTGCAGCGGGTGGCCCACTGGCTCCCAGCTTTGTGGGCGCAAGCTTGATCCTCGCCAGCGCCCATCCCAAATTGTGGCGGCCGGTGCTCTGGCTTTCCGCAGCGGCGATCCTGCTCAGCGTGGCGATCTGGGTGCGTTCGCCCACCGGGTATTGGACGCTGCCGCTGGTGGCCGCCGTGCTGGCGCTGGTTGCATGGCGCGCCAAACCGGGCTTTGCACGCTTTACGCTGCAATTTCTCGGCGTGCTTGGTGCGCTGAGTATGCTGCGCGATTGGGGCTATCTGTTCACCGAAGAAGCGGTGATCAATGGCCAGACGATCCTGTCCGACACTGGGCAGATAGAAGCGGTGCTGGGCCTGCCGCACTGGTTCTGGGCCGGTGCGATCATATTGCTTTCAGCGGTGATGGTGGGCGGTGCGCTCAAATATGCCTTGTCCGAACAGCGCCTGCGCCCACCGCCGCCCAAGCGGCCAGCCAATGTGTTGCAGTTCAAACGTACCAAAAGCTGAGGGTAAACGCTGGCGCAACTGCCAGTCCCCAAGCCGTTGGCCGAGCAGTAACCTTGGGGCCATGGACCTGACCGAACTCGCTGACCGGCTGGCGATTGCCGAAACGCTCGCACGCTACTGCCGGGGCATTGATCGCTGCGATGCAGCACTGCTCGCTGCCGTGTTCACCCCTGATGCCCGGATCGACTATGGCGACGGGCCGAAATCCCCTGCCGCCACAATTCCCGGCCTGATGGCGGGGCTCGGCGCGATGCGGTTGACGCAGCACAACATCTCCAACACCGTGATGCAGATTACCGGCGCGCGGGCAAAGGCCGAGACGAACTGCGTTGCGCTCCACCTGATCCCTGCGCCTGCGGGCGAGATCGAGCTGCCAGAAGTCGAGTTGGTCGTCGGCGGGCGTTACCTCGATACGCTGGAAAAGCGCGAAGGCCGATGGCAGATTGCCGAGCGGCTGTACGTGATGGACTGGAACCGTACATCGCCAGCTACCATGCAGCTGACCGGCGGGCTGTTCGACGGCTTACAGCGCCGCGGCGCGCGGGGGTCGGATGATCCTGCGGCAGCGTGGTGGAGCGAGGCTTAGCCCGTCAAGAGGCAACCTTGAACGTATTCACCCCCGAGGCATCGGCCCCGGCCTCGCCCGACAAGCCGATGAACATCGTATCAACGATCCGCGCCAGCTTCTGTTCGGTCAGCTTGTCGCCAAGATAGATCAGCGCATCGGGCAAGGTGTAGTTCGAGATCATCTGGTTGATCAGCGACAGCGCCTCGTCAATCTCAAGCCCGGCAAAGAACCCTTCGGCCTGCGCTTCGGCGATCAGCTCGCACAGGTAATGATCGGCCAGATCGACGTAGCTTCGCACCCGCTCGAAATTCGCCGCACCCATTTCGCACAGGATGGTAAAATGTTCCGGGTCTTCGCGAAAGCGGGTCTGCGCGATGACGAAGCGGCGGCGGAAAAATTCGTACATCTTGCGCGGCGGCGGCAGCGTGGTGGCCCGCACCTCCTCCATCACTGCCAGCTGCGGGGCGAGCCACGTCTGCGCGACGGTATCAAACATATCATCATAATCAGCAAACAGCGCTTCGAACCGCGCACGGGTCAGCCCGCTTTCGGCCATCGCCACCGTCCACGGGATTTCCGCGCCGCGTTCCTTGACCAGATCGAGCACATGGCGCGCGATCCGCTCACGTTCCTGCTCACGCAAGGTCGGGTTGAGAGCCATAGGTACGCGCGCCTCCTTGATTGCGCGCAACATAGGCCAAGCAGGCGCGGGCTTAAAGGGTGCGCGCACGCTTTTTGTGCGCCGCAGCAGCGCAGTTGGTCGATTTCTTTCGGGTCAGCGCTTTGGCGGCATAGGTAAAAACGCCGAGGTGCGCCGCTTGTATTCGGCGTATTTGTCACCCTTCGACTTGTCCAAACCCTTTTCCAGCAGCGTCACGCCCGACCATTTGGTGAGTGTGAAGCTGAGGAACAGCGGGCCGATGATGGTGGCTGCGGCATATTGCCACCCGGCCGCCGCGCAGGCGAGCCAGATGCCCCACCACGCGGCAAAATCGCCGAAATAATTGGGGTGGCGAGTGTAACGCCACAACCCGGTATTTAGCACCTTGCCGTGATTGGCAGTGTCCGCCTTGAAGCGGGTCAACTGCCAATCGCCCACCCATTCGAAGAACACGCCGATGCTCCACAGCGCGAAACCTGCCCATGCCAGCGGCGGGATCGGCGCGGGCGCGCCGCTCGCCAGAATACCGACCTGCGCAGGCGACGAGACCGCGAACAGCAGCACCGCCTGCATCAGCCACACGCGGGTGAGCGCAGCGCGGGCGAAGTTTCCGGCCTCGCGGTCCTTTTTGAGGATCATCTTGTAACGCTTGTCCTCGCCTTCTTTGCGCCAGCGCAGGAACAGGTAGAGGCCGAGGCGAAAGCCCCAGGCGGCGGTCATGATCATAATCAGCGTGGCAAGCTGGCCCGGCCCGCCGCCGACATGGAGCCAGCTCGCCACAGCGAGAATGCCCATCCCTGCGCCCCAGAAGGCATCGATGAAGCTGACATCGTCGATTTTCACCGAAATCGCCCATTGGATCAGCACCAGCGCCAACAGGATCGCGGCGTTCACCGCCAGCAGTTCAAACATCATTTTTCCCCGCAATAATGTCGCGCGCCTGCTGTTCGAGCACCTTGAAGCGTTCGTAATCGGGCAATTTCGACCGGAACCATTCGGCGATTTTCAGCAAATCCTCGCCGTAATT
>JBBQWH010000128.1:0-2766 GCA_038210785.1 Sphingomonadales bacterium
CGCTGCTGACTGAAACCATACCCTACACCCCCGCCGATCTCGCCGCAGCCACCGCCGCCGCGCAGTGCCATGTCACCCAGTTCGATACTGCCACTCGGGCAGGGATGATGGGGCTGTTCGATGTGTCCATGTGGCAGGGCACAGTGCATTTTCGTCCCGCCTTCTAGAGCGCCCTCCGAACGCGTCGACGAAACGCCCTGAACACTCGTGGAAAAGCCCCATTGCGGGGGCTCCCGCAGTTGGGTTTCGTGGGCCGAGCGCCTATATGACGTGCATGAACGACAACACCTCGCAAGCATCTGGTCAAACCCCCGAGCAGGCCCCTGAGCAGACCCCGGAACCGACTGCCGTCAGCCTCCCTGAAAAGGTCCGCCAGATGGGCGAGTATGGCGCGGATTCGATCAAGGTTCTCAAAGGCCTCGATGCGGTGCGAAAGCGCCCGGGGATGTACATCGGCGATACCGATGATGGCAGCGGCCTGCACCACATGGTGTTCGAGGTTTCGGACAACGCAATCGACGAGGCCCTGGCGGGCCATTGCGACCTCGTGCTGATCGAATTGAACCCCGATGGCAGCGTAAGCGTCGAAGATAACGGGCGCGGCATCCCTACGGGCATGCATACCGAAGAAGGCGTCTCGGCCGCCGAAGTGATCATGACGCAGCTGCACGCAGGTGGGAAGTTCGAGAACACCAGCGACGACAACGCCTACAAGGTTTCCGGCGGCTTGCACGGCGTCGGCGTATCGGTGGTCAACGCGCTCAGCGAATGGCTCGAGCTGACCATCTGGCGCGACGGCCAAGAGCACTGGATGCGCTTTGCTTACGGCGATGCGGTTGCTCCGCTCGAACTGAAGGGCGATGCGCCGCGCGCGACCGGCAATGCCGATGACAATGGCTTCAAGAAAGGCACCCGCGTCACCTTCAAGGCCAGCCACGCCACCTTCAAGAACGTTACCGACTACGATTTCGAAAAGCTTGAACACCGTTACCGCGAGCTGGCGTTCCTCAATTCGGGCGTGCGCATCAAACTGCGCGACCTGCGCCACGAAGAAGTGCTCGAGCATGATCTTTATTACGAAGGCGGGATTGCCGCTTTCGTCAAATATCTCGACCGCAACAAGCAGCCGCTGGTCGCCGAACCGATTTCGGTCTCGGCCGAAAAGGACGGGATCGGGATCGACGTCGCGCTCGAATGGAACGATTCCTATTACGAGAACGTGCTGGCCTTCACCAACAACATCCCGCAACGCGACGGCGGCACGCACTTGGCCGCATTCCGCGCCGCCTTGACCCGCACGATCAACAACTACGCCGAGCGGTCGGGGATGTTGAAGAAGGAGAAGGTCAGCTTGTCGGGCGAAGACATGCGCGAAGGCCTGACCGCGATTGTCAGCGTCAAGCTGCCCGATCCCAAGTTCTCCAGCCAGACCAAGGACAAGCTCGTCTCCTCCGAAGTGCGCTCACCGTTGGAAGCGCTGATGAGCGAGAAGATGAGCGAATGGCTGGAAGAAAACCCCGGCGATGCGCGCTCGATCATCCAGAAGGTGATCGATGCAGCCGCCGCGCGCGAAGCCGCCCGCCGCGCGCGCGAAATGAGCCGCAAGGGCGCGATGAGCATCGCCTCGCTCCCCGGCAAGCTGGCTGATTGTCAGGAACGCGATCCGGCCAAGTCCGAACTGTTCCTGGTCGAAGGCGATTCCGCCGGTGGCAGCGCCAAACAGGGCCGCGACCGCAAGACGCAGGCGATTTTGCCGCTCAAGGGCAAGATCCTCAACGTCGAGCGCGCGCGGTTTGACCGGATCATTTCCTCGAAGGAAGTCGGCACGCTGATCCAGGCGATGGGCACCGGCATCCGCGACGAATTCAACCTCGAAAAGCTGCGCTATCACAAGATCGTGATCATGACCGACGCTGACGTTGACGGGGCGCATATCCGCACGCTGCTGCTGACCTTCTTCCACCGTCAGATGCCCGACATCATCCGCGCCGGCCACCTGTTCATCGCCCAGCCACCGCTGTTCAAGGTCGCCAAGGGGCGCAGCGAGGTCTACCTTAAGGATCAGCCCGCGCTCGATCGCTATCTGGTCGATGCCGGGCTGCATGGACGGGTGCTGGAAACCGCCGAGGGCGCGCGCGGCGGCGCGGACCTGCGTGCCCTGGTCGATGGCGCGCTGCGATTGAAGAACCTGCTGGCCTTCGCACCGCGCCGCTATGACAGCGGCATTGTTGAACAGATGGCGCTGGCCGGCGCGCTCGAGCCGGGGCTGGTGGGCGGGCAGCTGGCCGCAGCGCTGACCCGCGCGGCTGAGCGATTGGGTGCGGGCGACCGCGAGGCGCGCTGGAGCGCACGGCAGCGCGACGATGCCGCCGTGGTGTTCGAACGCCTGTGGCGCGGCGTCACCGATGTGCACGAGATCGACGCGCGGTTCCTCGCCAGCACCGAAGCGCACAAGCTCCACGGCCTCGCCGCCGCGCAGGCCGAGACCTATGCGGCGCCCGTCAACTTGGTCCGCGCGGGCTCGGTGGAAGCCGAGGAAGCCGAGGAACAAGCGACCGAACCGGCGCTCGATGATCCGCTCGCAGGCGAGGCTGACGACGCTCCGCCCGCACTCGCGCTCAGCGGCGCATCGAGCGGCGCGGGCACGATCAGCCGCCCGACCCAGCTGCTCGAAGCGATCTTCGCCGCGGGGCGCAAGGGCCTGTCGATCAGCCGCTACAAGGGCCTTGGCGAAATGAACGCCGAGCAACTGTGGCAGACCACGCT
>JBBQWH010000129.1:0-2746 GCA_038210785.1 Sphingomonadales bacterium
ATCGAGGGTCACTTCCAAGCGTGCCTTGGCATGGGCGGTCAGGCAATCGCCCTCAGGGGCGCTGGCACCGCAGGATTCGTTGATGGCGCGGCGCAGATCGTCATAGCGCTCGGCGCAGAGGGCGCGGCGGCCTTCGTCTGAGATTTCGAGGGCTTCCTCAGTGAGCTCGGCGGCCTCATCGAGCGCCGCACGGATAGAATCGACCGAAATCAGGGCGTCCTCGATGGCGCCGAGCGCCAGGCGGATGGCGGGGGCCCGGGGGCCGGCGCGGTGCCCCTTTCTGGCAAGGGCCAGACGGGCGCGGGCGACGTCGATGACCAGCTCGGGCTCCGGCTCGGCGACAGCCGGCACGGCTTCGAGTTTGCGGCGCGAAAAGCTCAGCATGGATGTTGGACCCCTTAACCAATCGGGCGCATCTTGGCTGATGAGGTGTTCATAGCGCTTTGCGTAGCCGCCTCGAACTTGCTTTAAATGCTAGCGAATATGTCTGCCATGCCCCGCCCGCTTCACGAACGTCTTATCATCAAGGCCGCCCGGACGCTGCGCCCGATGCAGCGGGCGTGGTGGCGGCTGCGGCGGCCGACGGTGATGGGGGCAAGCGCCATGGTGGTCAACGCGGCGGGCGAGATATTGCTGGTGCGGCACACCTAATATGCGCGGCTGGCATTTTCCGGGGGGCGGCGTGCACAAGCGTGAGACCGTCCTGGCCGCGCTGCATCGCGAGCTGCGCGAGGAGTTGGGGATCGCCGTAAAGGGCGAGCCGCAGTTGGTGGGCGTTTACACGAACCCCGCAGACCCCCGCTCAAGCCATGTCGCGCTTTATAGAATATCTTCCTATGAAATGGATTTCAAGTCCAATATCGAGATCGCCGAGTGGCGGTTCTTTGCGCCGGATGCGCTGCCCAAATATGCTGGCCGGGGGCCGCGCAACCGGGTGGCGGAGTTGGCGGGCGCGCGCGTGCCGGATGGGGTGTGGTGAGCCTGCGTAAGCCACCAGCGGTGGCATCTGTCTTCGCACGCTATCCCAAGGCTGAGCGCACTGGATTGGATGCCATGCGGACGCTGATCCTCGATGTCGCAGTAAAGACACAAGGTGTTGGGCCGATCGAGGAGACCTTGAAGTGGGGTCAGCCGAGCTATCAGACGGCGCAGAGCAAGAGCGGCAGCACAATCCGCATCGATGCCCGTAAGGGCGGTGGCTATGCCCTTTACTTCCATTGTCAGAGTGGGCTCGTGCCGACGTTTCGCGAGATCTATGGCGATAGGCTGCTGTTTGAGGGCAACCGGGCCATCCTGTTCGAGGCGGATGAGGTGCCGGATGCAGCGCTGCTGCGCCACTGCATCGCTATGGCGTTGACGCACCGTCTAGCCAAAAGAACACGCCGCGCGGGGTGAACCGCGCGGCGCTGCGTTCATGTTGAACGTTCAGACCGGATCCCAGCCGAAGACTGAGGTGGTAGCGCCCGTGTCGTAGAAGTTGGGCTTGAGCGCGGCGAAGCAGTGCTCGTTGATCGTTTCGGGCGTCCAGCCTTCGAGCTTGGCCATGCCGCGCACGGGGCGGGACTGGCTCATCAGAAAAACCTCGTTGCCGCGCGCGACAAAGACCTGGCCGGTGGCGTCGTCTACCGCGCCGGCCTCGGTTTTCTTCGGCGGGGCAGCGAGGGCGACGGCGAGTTGGGCGACCTGATCGGCGCGCATGTGATCCTTCATGCGTTGGACCCGCTTGGCCGAGGCTTCGTCCTTCACAGGGATGGTCGCGATCATGCGGCTCCACGCGAACGGCGCGATGATGTTGGAGCGGACACCCTTCATAGCGCCTTCCATGGCGATGATGCGGCTGAGGCCAGCGACGCCCATTTTCGCGGCGGCGTAATTGGCCTGGCCGATATTGCCGATAATGCCCGATGTGGAGGTGAAGAGGACGTAGCTGCCTTCGCCCTGTTCGCGGAAATGCTCGATCGAATAGCGCGTGACGTTGTAGGCGCCGTTCAGGTGGACATCGATGACGAGATCCCATTCCTCGTCGGTCATTTTGTGGAACATCTTGTCGCGCAGAATGCCGGCCGGATTGATGACGGCGTGGAGGCCGCCGAGTTCGTCCTTGGCCTGCTCGATCATGCGCTTGACTGCCGCGCGGTTGGTGACGCTTTCGGAGTTGGCGATGGCAACGCCGCCGGCCGCCTTGATCTCGTCGGCAACCTGCTGGGCGGGACCGGCTGAGCCTTCGTCGCCGCCGGCGGCTGAACCGCCCAGATCGTTGACCAGAACCTTGGCGCCTTCGCGCGCCGCAAGCAGCGCGCATTCCTTGCCGATGCCGTTCGCGCCGCCGGTGACGAGCACGACCTTTCCGTCCAGTACGCCCATGGGTGTCTCCTCCGATTTATGACTTTCGTGGCCGTGGGTTTGGGAGCCGGGTGCGGCCTCCGTCAAGGGGAAGCCGTGCTGCGGTGCGGTGGGCGAAACGAAATTGCGCGAGCGCGAAATTTTATATGTTCGTTTGTCGGTTTTTGCGTTTTGGCCCTGTGGATATCTATTCGTTTGTCGGTTTTCGCGAGGGCTGGACGAATTGAACTCG
Source organism: Sphingomonadales bacterium (assembly GCA_038210785.1). Taxonomy (GTDB): domain Bacteria; phylum Pseudomonadota; class Alphaproteobacteria; order Sphingomonadales; family Sphingomonadaceae; genus Erythrobacter. Next base: position 2,576 of record JBBQWH010000129.1, read on the forward strand.
GTTTTCGATGCTTGCCGGGAGCCTCAGTCGGCCGGGGTTTCGGCTATTCGAATCCAAAAAACCTCTACCCCCTTCCTCCTCCTCTGCGCGAGGGTGCCCGCGCAAAAAGGAGATCGTGATCGTGAGAGCGTGGAGCGCCATTCAACCTATATAGGAATAATATCCACGCTT
>JBBQWH010000130.1:0-2692 GCA_038210785.1 Sphingomonadales bacterium
GCGCGCTACGATAAACAAGCATGGCTGTTTGTTTTCTGGCGACAGGCTGCGACGCGGGAGGGCGAGCAATGGGGTGTGTTACAGGGCAGCAGACGGGAAATGCCGGGTGACGGCCGTGCGACCGCATGTGCGGCCCGATCCGCATGATCCGAGCCGGCCGCGGCGCGGGATGACCGATGCGGACCTTGCTGTGAGGTCCACCATCTACCGGCCGGGCCTGCTGGCCGGACACACGCTGCTTGTCACCGGCGGCGGCAGCGGCATGGGCAAGGCGGCGGCCATCCTGGCGGCACGGCTGGGGGCAAATCTGGCGCTGTGCGGCCGTTCGCAAGGCAAGCTGGATGCGGTTGCTGCGTTGATCCTCGAGGCAAGCGGCGCCGCTGTTTTTGCGCGCGCCATGACCATCCGCGATCCTGACGCGGTCGCGCTGTTCCTGGCCGACGTGACCGCGCATTTCGGCAGCATCGACACGGTGGTGAACAATGCCGGCGGGCAATTTCCGCAGGATGCCATCGATTTCAGCCGCAAGGGCTGGCTGGCGGTGATCGACACAAATCTGAACGGCACCTGGTGGATGATGCAGGAGGCAGCCAAGCTGTGGCGCGAGCGCGGCGAGCCGGGAAATATCATCAACATCGTGGCCAATGTGGAGCGCGGCATGCCGCAGGCGGCGCACACCTGCGCGGCGCGGGCGGGGGTGATCTATCTCTCCAAGACCATGGCGACCGAATGGGCGCCGCATCGCATCCGGGTGAATTGCATCGGGCCGGGCGTGATCGAGACGGAGGGGTTCGGTGTGTATCCCGAGGAAGCGCTGGCGCGGTTTCATCAGGCCAATCCGATGAAGGTGCGCGGCGACGCCTGGGATGTGGCAGAAGCAATTGCCTATCTTGCATCCCCGGCCGCGCGGTTCGTGAACGGCGAACTGTTGGTCATCGATGGCGGCCAGGCGCAGTGGGGCGTGGTGTGGCCGGGCGGCATGCCGGACTATTTCAACGAGGGTGGAGCAGCCTAGATGGCACAGGTGCAGGGACGCGTTCAGGGCAAGGTGGCGCTGGTGACGGGCGGTGGCTCGGGGCTGGGCAAGGCGGATTGCGAATTGCTGGCGGCGGAGGGCGCGACGGTGATCGTGACCGATGTGAAGCGGGAGCCGGCACAGCAAGTGGCGGACGCCATCGGCGGCACCGCGATGGCGCTGGATGTGGCATCCGAGCAGGCCTGGATTGATGCGATTGCAGCAATCGAGGCGCGGTTCGGGCGGTTGGACATCCTGGTGAACAATGCCGGCGTGGTGGTGGTGGCCGATTGCGAGCAAACGACGCTGGAGCAATTCCGCTGGGTGAATGGCATCATGAGCGAAGGCGTGTTTCTGGGCTGCAAACATGCGATTCCCCTGATGGCGAAGGGCGGCGGCGGCTCGATCATCAACATGTCGTCCACTGGCGCGCTGCTGGGCTATCCGGTGTTCTTTGCCTATTCGGCGGCCAAGGGCGCCGTGCGATCGATGACCAAGTCCATTGCCGTCATGTGCCAGGAGAAGGGCTACAGGATCCGCTGCAACTCGGTGCATCCGGGCGCCATCGAGACACCGATGGTGCAGGATGCCAGCGGCCGTCCGGGCGTCGAGGAGCCGGTGGCGGACGGGGTCTTGCCGCCGGGCGCGAATGGAGCGCCATCGGATGTTGCAGCGATGGTGCTCTATCTGGCGAGCGATGAATCCCGCTTTGTGACGGGGGCGGAATTCGTGGTCGACAACGGATTGACCATACGGCCCTGAACAGGATGCACGCTGCATCCGGCAGACCACAACCCGTCGCCGCCGAAACGCTGCAAGCACAACCGCGCGCCGATCTGTGACACCTCTGCGGGCGCGGCTTGCAATTCGCCGCGCTGGCTTGGCATGATCGCGCCAGACCCGCCTAACGACGGCTCCCGAAGAACGCGCGCAACAGGTCGGCCGCTTCGCTTTCGGCAATCCCGGCGATGATGTCCGGGCGATGGTGGCAGGTGGCGTGGGCAAAAACCCGCGCGCCATGCTCCACCCCGCCGCCCTTCGGGTCGGCGGCGGCATAGACCAGCCGGGCGAGGCGCGCATGCGCGATCGCCCCCGCGCACATGGCGCATGGCTCCAGCGTGACCCACAGCGTGCAGCCCACAAGCCGTTCGGACCCGAGCGCCTGGCCCGCCGCGCGGATCGCCAGCATTTCGGCATGCGCCGTCGGGTCCGCATCGGTGCGTGTGCGGTTGTGCGCCTCGGCCAGCAGCGTGCCATCCGCTGCGGTAATCACCGCCCCCACCGGCACTTCGCCCATGCCGGCCGCCGCCCGCGCAAGCTCCAGCGCGCGCGCCATGGCGGGGGAGGCGGGAAACGACATGGCCGCCGTTTAGCCATAGCCGCGAGCCAATGACCAGCGCTCAGCCTGCAGCGGCTTCCAGCTCTGCGATGCGGCGACGGGTGATGCGCAGATCAGCGGCAAATCCGGGATGGTCCGGCCGCAACGCCGCCAGCCGCTCTAAGATCGCCTGGCTGGCAGCATAGGCCGTGCGCGCCGCCGGCAAATCCCCCTCCGCCACCGCCACATCGCCGAGCCTGTCGTGGCTGACCGAGAGGTCGCGCTGCCATGCGCTGTTGCCCGGGTCCTGCGCCGCAAGCCGCTGGGCGATAGCAAGGCCGGCGGCATAGGCCGTGCGG
>JBBQWH010000131.1:0-2600 GCA_038210785.1 Sphingomonadales bacterium
CAACAGGTCGGCTATTTTGGCGGTCATGACGTTGCTTTTGGGCTGAAGAAGATGATGTTTTGCTGGTTCTCGCATGGGGCGGGTATCGCGCCGGGCCAATGAATAAGGGCTTAATCTCGATATTGTCGCCCCTTGGGGTGCGATGCCCGATCGGCGTTACCGTTCTCCGCTCCAGTCGACTTGCGCCCATCTGGGATCGGGGCTGGCATATCGGCCCACCAGCACGCCAGTATCTGCATAGTTAAGGATCGGCGCATCGCTGGCGTGATCGGTGTAGGCGGTGAGGTGGAGGCTTTCGCGGGCAAGGCCCTGCGCGGCGAGCCAGCTTTCGACCCGACCTACTTTCTCGCCGCCGTAATTGTTCGCGCCGTCAATCAACGCCAGCAGATTGCCTTGCGCATCGCGCTGGTGGCAGGTGGCGATGCAGGCGTCGAAACCGAGCACCAGCGCCATCGCCTCGGCATAGATTTCAGGCGCGGCGGTGATCAGCACCAGCGTTGCTCCGATGGCGCGGTCAGCCGCGATCTGCGCAGCTGCGCCGGGCTGGATGTTGCGGGCAATCTGTCGCGCTACGAAACGGTCTAGCCTAGTTTGCAAGGCGGGGCTGCGCACTGTGCGCCCGACCAGCAGGCGCAGGCCGAACTGCTTGAGCGGCTTTCTGCCATACAGCTTCGCCTTGTAACCCAGCATCGCCAGCACCCACAACGGCACGCCCAGCAACCGCAGCGGATTGCCGGTCGCCGCCATGTGGACAAGGAACGGGGTGAAGGTCGGCGCGCGGGTCACCGTCCGGTCGAGATCATACAGGGCGATGCGCTGCATTGTTCAGCCTCGCTTCGCTTGCGGGTCCTGGGCCAGCAGACGTTCGGCCAGCGCATGATCTTCGGGCTTGTCGACATCCACGCCCATGCGCCCGTCAGACAGCAACACCGGCGCGGCGCTCGCCCCTAGCTTCGTGCCCGCCGCCGCCAGTGCATCGTGCACCGTCAACCGCCGGGCCAGCAGCTTGGCCATCAGCACCGGGCCGAAATGCGACGCAAGGCGCAGCACCGATTTGCGATCCTGTTCAACCTTTTCCCAGAATCTGAGCGCGTTGGTGGCAGCAGGAGCGGTCAGCGCGAACAGATTGGCCCCGGTGAAGACTCCATCGCGAAAAGTCAGCCAGGTGCGCCGGTTGGGGCCGACTGCGGCTTCTAGCCGGGTGCGCTCGACCAGCGCCACGCTGACATCGCTGGTGCCCGCGCCCGCGATGAATTCGGCCACCGTTGCAGGGGTCAGCATCACATTATCGGCAGTGGTGACAAGCACAGGCAGGCCGATTGCCGGGTCACTGACCGATGCCAGAACCGATCCGCTGATCGTGCGGCCCGAAATTCGCGCTTCGATGCGGGGATCGTTCGCCGCCCACGCCAGCGCCGGGTGGGCCAGCAGATCGGTTGCGTTTTGCGCGAGCACGATGATCCGTGCCACCTGCGGCGCGGCGGCAAGCGCGTGCAGCACCCGCGCCAGCATCGGCTCCCCCGCGACTGCGATCAGCGCCTTGGCTTCCAACCCGAAATGGGCAGCCATCGGATCGACACCGGGCCGCTGCCCCGCCAGCACCAACGCTGTCCAGCCTGACGTGGTATCATTCATGGCGGGGGCAAACCTCAGGCAGGCAGGGTGCGAAGAAGCCGCTCTGTCCAAGCCACGCCCGGATTTGTCAAGAAACGCCCGCGCGCGTCACGCGGCCGCCTTCGCGGGGCAATAGCGCGCAAGATAATCGCCATGCCCCGGCATGTGCTGCACGAGGTAGCGGATCGAGCGTTCCATCTCGTTCACTTCCTCTGCGGTCTTGGCAGGATCAAGCGCATCGGCCATCGCGTTGTGGCCGCCCATGGTGATGCCTTGCCCCATCATCACCGCCGCCCAGCTGGTTTCGGTGAACAGCTCGTCCTCCTCGCGGAAGATCTGGCCGTTGGCCTTGAAGATTTCGATTTTTTCCTTGAGCGTATCGGGCACATCCATCGTGCGAACGTAATTCCAGAAATCGGAATCGGTGCGCTGCGTGGCGTTGTAATGCAGGATCAGGAAATCACGGATGCGGGCATATTCGCGCCCCGTCAGGCGGTTGAAGGTATCTTCCTGCGCCTGCGTCACCCCGTCTAGCGACAGCAGCGAGATCAGCTTGTCGATCCCGGTATTGATCAGGTGGATCGAAGTGGATTCCAGCGGCTCCATAAACCCGGCCGCAAGGCCCAGCGCGACGACGTTCTTGTTCCAGAACTTCTTGCGCCGCCCGGTGGTGAACCGCAGCCAGTTGGGCTCGGCCTGCGGCTTGCCAGCAATATTGCCGAGCAGGATGTCGAGCGCCTGATTGTCCTCCCTGTAACTGCTGCAATAGACATGGCCGTTGCCGTTGCGGTGTTGCAGCGGCACTTGCCATTGCCAGCCTGCACTATGCGCGGTGGCGCGGGTGAAGGGCGGGGGCGGGCTACCATCATCGCGCCGGCAGGGCAGGGCGACCGCGCGGTTGCAGGGCAGATACTGGCTCCAGTCATCATACCCGGTCGCCAGCGCCTGTTCGATCAACAACCCGCGAAAGCCCGAGCAATCGATGA
>JBBQWH010000132.1:0-2568 GCA_038210785.1 Sphingomonadales bacterium
GACGCAGCTCGACAAGATGGCGCGGCAGGTGGACCTGTTCGCGCTGGCGCGGCCGGGGTCAAAGGCGAAGCGCACATGGGTGCAGCGCATGCGCCAGAACAACTGGCGAATGGTTCAGGCCGGCCTCGCGGCTGCCGTCGCGGTGGCCATGGTTGCCGGTGCCGCGCTGGTGTTTAGGCAGGCTGCGCCGGACGGCGTAGCAGGTCTCACGCAGCCGGGCGGGCAGCCGGTGGTCGCAGTGACGCCATTCGACAACATCAGCGGCGATGAAACGCTCAACTATTTCTCGACCGGGATGACGGAGGAGATTCAGCACGCAGTCTCGCGCATCAAGGGCATCCGCGTGGTGATGCGCGGCACCGGGGCCAAGGGCGGGGAGGCCAAGGGAACGACGCATCTCCTGTCCGGCTCTGTGAAGAAGAATGGCGACCGCGTCCGCGTCTCGGCCCAACTCGCGCGGACCGACGGGGAAATCCTTTGGTCGGACAGCTTCGAGCGGCCGATCGCGGAGACGGTGGTGGTTCAGGACGAGATCGCGCGCAAGGTAGCACAGGCGCTGAGCGTGGTGGCGCCGGAATCGGCGAAGTCGGCGACGATCGATCCGCGCGCCTTCGAACTTTACCTGCGCGGGCGCGACCTATGGCGCACTGGCGGCGAAGGCCTGGGCGCGGTGCCGAAGTCGGCGATCAGCAATCTGGAAGAGGCTGTGAGAATCGCGCCGAACTTCGCCCGCGCGTGGGTTGCGCTCGCAAGCGCCTATGCCCAACGGCAAAACTGGTCGGTCGGGGATGAGCAGGCGGCGCTGATCGAGAAGGCCCGCGATGCCGCATCCAAGGCGCTGGAGATCGATCCGACGCTGGGCGAGGCCTATATTGTTCTCGGCCGCTTTTCCCCATCAAGCGACTGGGCTGAGCGTGGCGCTCTGTTCGCCAAGGCCCTCGCGGCCGAACCGAACGATGGCGACGTTCTGATGCTCCATGCCAATTTCTGGCTGGCCGAAATCGGGCAGTGGCAAGAGGCGTCACGTCAATTGACGCGTGCTTATGAGATCGATCCCAGTTCGCGGCTGTTGGTTAATCGCTACAGCGAGGCGCTAATCGCGACCGGCGACAAACTCGGCCTCGAAAAGCTGATCGTCGAGCGCGAGGCCGGCGATCCGGTCGCCGGGGTTCTTTGGCAGCCGATGATGGTGGATAGCCTGCGCAAAGGCGATTTTGACGGGGCCAGAACCTACAAGGCAAAACTCTTTGCAGCCTATGATCGGCTTGCGAAAGACTTTCCGAACTCGCCGATAAACGAGGCAAAGGCGCAGATCGATGGAATCTTCGATGCTCTGGAGACCAGAGATCCGGTCAAGATTTCGGCTATCGTGGCCAAGTCGATGGAGGACCTCAGCAAGGGTCAAGCGGCCGCTGCACAGACGGTGTTCGATTTCGCATTGATGGGCCAAACAGAGCTACTGAAGGACGTGCTTGAAAAGCTCTATCTGCAGGACGGGTATAAGGCGGGGCCGCCTGAAGGACAGGGAATCGTCCCGACCGCATACCCCAACGGACGCGTGCCCATGTCCTATCTGACAAACGCCTTTTTCTCCGATCTCTGGAAGGACCCTCTGTTCTGGAAAATCTTCGCGGCCAAAGGGTTAGCGAAGTACTGGCGCGACAGTGGCCAGTGGCCCGACTTCTGCGCGCAGATCGGCGGGATAGCCGCGTGCAGGGATCTGGCGGACAAGGCGCTTGCGGCACAGCAAGTCAATTGAGGGCTCAAGGAAGGCTGTGATAGCGGGGCTGTTAGCTGCAATGGCGGCACCCATCCGCTGGACTGAGGTTTGATCTCCGCCCCCCCGGTCTATATAGCCCCGCCTCCCATGTTCGAGATCGCCAGAACCTTCGCTTTTGAGGCCGCCCATTTTCAGCCAGGCGCACCCGTCGGGCATCCCAATAGCCGGATGCACGGGCATAGTTTCGTGGCTGAAATCGTCCTGGCGGGTGAGCCGGACGGGCAGGGGATGATCCGCGACTTCGACACGCTGGACACGGCGCTCAACGATACCCGCGCGATCCTCGATCACGGCGTCCTCAACGAGATCGAGGGCCTCGACAAGCCGACGCTCGAAGCCATCGCCGTCTGGATTTTCCGCCGCCTCAAGCCCGCCTATCCCGAACTCGCCGCCGTCACCGTGCGCCGCCCGTCACTGGGCCACGCCGCCACCTACAGGAGCGCCTGATGGCCAAGACGAAGGGCCTGACCCAGCTCGGCCAACCGACGAAGCTCCCCGCCTCTCCGGACGAGGCTGTGCTGGAAAGTGCGCCCAACCCGCAAGCCGGCACCGACTATCTCATCCGCTTCACGGCGCCCGAATTCACCTCGCTCTGCCCGATGACCGGCCAGCCCGATTTCGCGCACATCGTCATCGACTACGCACCGGCCAAAGCCATCGTCGAGAGCAAGTCGCTGAAGCTCTATCTCAGCAGCTTCCGCAATCACGGTGCCTTCCACGAAGACTGCACGCTGGCGATCGGCCGCAAGATCGTCGAGGTCGGCGCGCCGACGTGGCTGCGCATCGGC
>JBBQWH010000133.1:0-2553 GCA_038210785.1 Sphingomonadales bacterium
ACGCCCATCTCAAGGAATGCCATGCGGCAGGCGCGGATCTTCTGGAGGAAATCCTCGTGCGGCACAGTGACCTTGCCGTCCTGGTGGCCGCACTGCTTTTCTTCCGAGACCTGATTTTCGATTTGAAGAGCACAGGCGCCCGCTTCGATCATCTTCTTGGCGAGCAGATAGGTCGCCTCGGCATTGCCGAAACCTGCGTCGATATCCGCGATGATCGGCACGACGTGGGTTTCGTAGTTGTCGATGGCGTGTTCGAGCCGCTTGGCTTCAACCGCATCACCCGCAGCGCGGGCAGCATCGAGCGCGCGGAACATTCCGCCCAATTCGCGGGCGTCAGCCTGCTTGAGGAAGGTGTAGAGTTCAGCGATCAGCGCGGGCACCGAGGTTTTCTCGTGCATCGACTGGTCGGGCAGCGGGCCAAACTCGCTGCGCAGAGCAGCGACCATCCAGCCGGACAGGTACAGGTAACGCTGCTTGGTGGTGCCGAAATGCTTCTTGATCGCGATCAGCTTTTGCTGCGCGATGAAGCCGTGCCAGCAGCCGAGCGACTGGGTGTATTGCGCGGGGTTTGCATCATACGCGGCCATGTCGGCGCGCATGATCTTGGCGGTGTACTTGGCGATGTCGAGGCCGGTGGCGAAGCGGTTCTGGATCGCCATGCGCGCAGCGCTTTCAGGATCGATCGCGGCCCAGCTCGGCCCGTTGGCGGTCACGATGTCGCGCATGTGGGTGATGGTGTTCTGGTAAGTCATATGTATCTCCTGTCCATCCTGGGGAGGGGCTGAAGCCTAAGAGACTCGCGCCATTGGATGGGCAGGCTTTGGCGTGTTGCGCCGCAGCAAGACAGGAATAATTACAGAAATTCGTGTCGCTATGCGGACATTTGCCCGCAATCTTGTGTAAATCAGTAAAGTTATTTACAAGGAGGGATGGCTGACACCAATCTCCTCGCTGGCCCGGCGTTGCGCCGCCTGCGCAAGCGCGAAAGCCTAACCCAGGCCGCGATGGCGAGCGTGCTCGACATTTCACCCTCCTACCTCAACCTGATCGAGCGCAATCAGCGGCCACTGTCGGCCAACGTGCTGGTGCGGGTGATCGAGCGGTTCGACTTTGACCCGCGCTCGCTGCGCGAGGATGATGCGATAGGCGGCATTGATGGTCTGGTGCGGCGCATGACCGACCGGCGCTTCGCCGACCTCGGGATTGATCGCGAAGAGGTTCAGGAGTTCCTGTCCGCCGCGCCGCAGATCGCGGCCGCTTTTGCGCGGCTCTACGACACCGGCGGCAGCGGCGGCGGGCGGGGCGAAAGCGAGGATGCTGCCGCTGCGGCACGCCGCGCAATCGAACGCTGGCAGAACCACTTCGCCGACCTCGACCACGCGGCGGAAGACTTGGCTGACGAGCTACGGCTATCCCGCGGGGAAATCAGCGCAGCCCTTTCCGAGCGGCTGCGCGAAAAACACCAGATCTCGGTGCGCATTCTTCCTGCCGAGGTCATGCCGGGGCAGGTCCACCGGCTTGATCTGCACGCCCGTCAGTTGCAGCTGTCTGAAATGCTGCCCGGTGCGGCGCGGCGGTTCCAAATCGCGCGGCAGGTGGGCGCGCTCGAAATGCGCGAGGCGATAGATACGCTGGTGGCGGGCGCAAACCTTGCGTCGGGCGAGGCGCGTGAGCACTTGCGCGAACACATCACCGATTACCTCGCAGGTGCGCTGTTGCTGCCCTATCGCCGGTTTCTGCGGGCATGCGAAGCGACGGGATATGACCTTGCGGTGCTGCAACGCCGCTTTGCGGTCAGCTTCGATCAGGTGGCCGAACGGCTGACCACGCTGGGCCGGGTGGGCGAGCGTGGCCTGCCGTTCTTTACCGCCACCATCGACCGTGCGGGACGCATGACGCATTTCACCGCGGGCGGCAGCGGGGCGCTTTATGCGCTCGATGGCGCGCGCTGGCCCGCGTGGGTGCCGTTCGCTGCATTCGAGCGACCCGGCACGGTTCTGACCCAGGCCGTAACCTTTGGCGAGGGCGAAGGCGCCGCGCGCCACTGGTTCACAATCACCCGCACGGTTGATGGTGACGGCGTGATGTGTGCCGGCCGCCGCGCAGTGGTGCTGGGGATCGAAGCGCGCTTTGCCGCAGATCTCGCCCATGCCCGCGGTCAATCGCTAGACCGGGCCGACGCAGTCCCGCTGGGTACGCCGTGCGGGAGATGTGGTCGCACCGAATGCCTTACCCCCGCGCCAGCGCGCCTTGCCAGCGTGAGATCCGGCTGAGACCGGCGCCAAGGGGCGGGCTCCTGATGGAACATTCGTCGCTGCAGGGTGGTTCGCCTACCATTGAATTGCAGAGCCATCATGGGAGAACACCGATGGAAACCGAACGCGAGACCGAAGTGACCGAAAACGCCGCCCCCACGCACTCCACCACCACCATCGTCCGCGAAAAGCGCGGCTCGGGCGGGATTGTGCTGGCGCTGGTGGTTGTGGTCGGTCTTGTCGTCGCAGGCTTCCTTTACATGCAGGCGCAGGATTCCGAGGTGATGCGCGATGCAGC
>JBBQWH010000134.1:0-2136 GCA_038210785.1 Sphingomonadales bacterium
GGGTGATCGGGGCGCTGGCCACCTTTGGGGTGACAAGCTGGCGGGCCGAGGGCCGGGTCGGCATCTGGACCCGCGACATCGATGGCAGCGAGGCCAAGATCGGCGCGATCGGCGTGCGGGTGCGGCGCTGGGTGACGATGCACGGCTTTTCTGTGAACCTCGACCCGGACCTTTCGCACTTCGGCGGGATCGTGCCTTGCGGGATTGCCGAATATGGCGTCACCAGCCTCGCGCGGCTTGGCCTCAGCGTGTCCGCCGCAGACTGGGACGCCGCGCTGATCGCGACCAGCGATGATTTTCTTGACGCGCTCGGCGGGCCTGCGCGAAAGGCGTGTTTGTGAAGCGCGCCGCGATCCTCTCTCTCGCCCTCGTCGCTGCCGGTTGCAGCGAGGACGCGGCTGCGCCCACCGAACAAGGCGAGGCAGCGGCGGGCGAGGTGCTGGCAGGCTCGATCAGCGATGCGATGGTCCCATTGGACCAACTTCAGTCACAGGGCCCGCTCGCTCCGCGTCAGGGCCCAGCGGCCACCGACATCGATGCCGAGCAGCCCGAGGTGTCCCCGATGCCGGGGATTGAGGGCGGGCCGCCAGGCGCAGGGACCGAAGGCGGGGCGCCTGCCGCGCCGGCCCCTGCAACCGTGCCTGCCGGGTAGTTACTCGGCGGCCTGCGCCTGTTCCTCGGCGAGCGTCGGGTAGTCGATGTAGCCCTGCGGGATCGGGAAGTACCAGCTTTTGGGCACGTCCTTGTTGGCGTTCCAGTGCGCGCCCACCGCGATTCGCTGTTCCAGATCGGGGTTGGAGATGTACGGGCGGCCAAAGGTCACCGCATCGCATTTGCCGCTGGTGATGTCAGCTTCGGCTTCTTCCGCGCTGTAGTCGGAGTTGAGGATCAGCGGGCCGGTGAAGATTTGGCGGATCAGCGGGCTTTGCTTGGGCACATTGGTCTGGCCGAAGGTGCCATCCGGGCCCGGTTCGCGCAGTTCGACAAAGGCGAGGCCCAGTTCTTCGCATACCTTGGCTGCCGCACCGAAGGTCGCCGCCGGGTTGCTGTCATCGGTGCCTTGCGAATCGCCGTTGGGCGAAAGCCGGATACCGACCCGGTCAGGGCCCCACACATCGATCAGCGCTTCGAGCACTTCGCGCATGTAGCGGGTGCGGTTTTCCGGCGTCCCGCCATATTCGTCAGTGCGCAGGTTGGTGCCATCGCGCAGGAACTGGTCGACCAGGTAGCCATTGGCACTGTGCAGCTGCACCCCGTCGAAACCGGCCTTCTTGGCGTTCTCGGCGGCGAAGCGGTAATCGCCGATCGTGCGCTGAATGTCTTCATGGGTCATGGCGCGCGCCTGCGCATAGGGCTGCTTGCCGGTAGGGGTGTGTGCATCGCCGGGAGCGGTGGTGGCGCTGGCCGAGACCGGCGGCTGGCCATCGAGGAACACCGGGTGGACGATCCGCCCCATGTGCCACAGCTGCATCACGATCAGCCCGCCGGCTTCGTGCACCGCCGTGGTGGTAGCCTTCCACGCTTCGGTCTGCTCATCGCTCCAGATGCCCGGCGCGCTCGGCCAGCCCAGACCTTCGCGGCTGATGCCGGTCGCCTCGGTCAGGATCATGCCCGCACCTGCGCGCTGGCGGTAATAGGTCGCCATCAGCGCGTTGGGAGTGAACATCGGCTCGGCCGCGCGCCCGCGGGTAAGCGGAGCCATATGAATGCGGTTCTTCGCGTGGAGCGCGCCCATCTGGAGCGGCTGGAACAGGGCGTCGTGCATGTGTGGGTAATCCTCGTGAACCAGTTTCGATTGGCTATCCACTTGGCGGCTGCGGGGCTAGGGCGCAAGCATGGAAAATGAGGGTGCAGCCCAAGAGAATATTGTCAGCTCCGCCCCGCAGCTAACTGCGCGCCCGGCGGCATGGCTGCTGCTCGCCGCGCTGCTCGGCGGTAACGTGGCGCTGGCGATCGGCCCGTGGTTTGTGCGAATTGCAGATACCGGTCCGGTCGCCGCCGGGTTCTGGCGGCTGTTCCTCGCACTCCCGTTTCTGGTGCTGCTGGCGCGGGCGAACGGCCAGCGGCTGACGGGGATGGGCGGCCGGACGCTCGCGCTGGTGGCATTGGGCGCGGTGACCTTCGCTTTGGACTTGG
>JBBQWH010000135.1:0-2119 GCA_038210785.1 Sphingomonadales bacterium
GCGCCGAATGTCCCGTAGATCAGCCGACCACCGATGAAGAGCAGAAACGCCAGCGTTCCGCTGATCCAGCCATTGATTCCCGCCATCAGGAACAGCCCGCATAGACCCAGCGACACGGCAAAGCCGATCATCCCCACCAGAATCATCGCACGGCGGCCATGGCGATCCGATCGTTTTGCCCAGTAGGGCGCGGCGATGACCCACAATAATGCTGAGATCGAAAAGGCAGCGGCCACCCCGCTGTCGGCAACATTCAGCGATCGACCAAGCGCGGGGAGAATCGATTGCAGCCCGGTATTGCCGGCGGCGATCGTCAGCATCACCAGGAACATCAGGGCAAAATCGCGATCGGTGACTTTGGGCAGGGTCACTCGGGCGTTCCTGCCGGATCGCGCTGCCAATCATAATCGCGGGTTACTTTGGCAACGACCAGATCGTACCGTTCATACCAGCGCCCGCGACCGGTATCGCGGACAATCTTGTGATCGGGGTTGTCGCGCCATGCCTTGGCACTCGCGTCATCCGCCCAGTAACTGACGGTGATCCCCAAGCGGTCATCGCCGCGCGCGCTTTCCATGCCGCGATAGCCAGGTTGCTCGCCGGCCAGCCTGTCCATCGCCTCTGCGGCAGCCGCATAGCCGGCATGATCGTCATCGGTGCGGATCGATACGAAAATCACGGCAATCTGGCCAAGGCGCTTGTGCATATTCCCCGATTAGGCAGTTCGGGCAGCGGCGCAACCCCGGCAACCTGGTTTGTGGATTGTCCTGCGTCATCGACTTCGGTCAGGGCCGAAGTTGAGCCCCTTGGTCACATGATAATCGAGCACGGTCATCGCAAAGAATGCGACGGCCTGCTTGATCCGCATCCACCAGCTGGTTCGTTCGCGGTAAAGGCTGGACGTTATCCGCTCCGAATCGGCGACCTCGCCGTCGAGATAGCGGCGGACATGGGCAGCAAAGGCCGCATCTTCGATCCGCAGCATCATCTCCAGATTGATGAACAGGCTGCGCACATCGTAATTGGACGATCCGATATAAACGATATCGTCGATCAGGAAGAGCTTGGTGTGAAGCTTGGTCGGTTGATATTCGTACACTTCAACGCGTTTGCGGAGCAGCCCGGCATAGGTGAAACGCGACGCCCATATGGCGGCGCCATGATCGTTCTTTGATGCCAGCACGATCCGCACCTGCCCCCGCATCCCGGCTGCATAAAGCCGCCGGAGCATTGCCGGGCTTGGCGCGAAATAGGCGGTGATCAGGTCGAGCCGGCGAGCTTGTTCGATATCGCGCTTGATCGCGCGCGCCCAGGGCGACAAACGCCGGGTTGGTCCGCCGAACACCCAACGTACTTGGCCACCGGGTTCGCTCCAGCCCTGCAAGGCGCGGCGAAGCGCCCGAAGCGGGGGGCGGGGTCGGCGCGCCCAGCGCGCAAGCGCGTCGAAGTAACCGGCGATCCGTTGCGCGGCCGGCCCCTGGATCTCAAGCCCCAGATCGCGCCAAGCTTGTTCGGCCGGCGTGCCGAAATAGGCATCCTCGACGTTGAAACCGCCAATGATCGCGCGAGCATCGACACTCTCGCCATCGGCAAGCGCCAGCTTCTGATGGTTTCGCAGCAGATAGCGCCGCCCCCAGCGCGGGACGAACCGGCAGACATCGACGCCAGCATCACGCATCGGATCAAAGAAATCATTCTGGTCCGCCGCCTCGCTGCCCAGCCCGTCGACGATCAGCGATACGGTGACGCCGCGTCGTGCCGCCCGGATCAGCGCGTCGCGGACCCGGGCGCCTGCACTGTCGTCGACATAGATGTAGTAGATAACCCGCAGCGTGTGTCGCGCCGAATCCATCAGCGCGATGAGCGCTTCAATCCGTTGGGGTCCCGTTTCGAGCATTGTCAGCCGGTTGCCGGCCACGACATGGCTTTCTACCAAAGGGGCCGTCTCGCGGGTCGAGGGCGGGGTGACGTCCGTCATGGCGGTGGTCATGCGGGCACAACCCAGAATCGGCAAGGTGGTTTCACAGCGAACGATCCCTGCGAAGGGCAGGGCGGCCCGATGAGCGGATTTCTTGACTCGGCCGAGCTTGTCGCTTAGGCGCGCGGTTTCCGTTACATT
>JBBQWH010000136.1:0-2101 GCA_038210785.1 Sphingomonadales bacterium
CTGAAGGCGGCGGACATGATGGACAAGGCCGGCAACAAAAGCGCGCAACAGGAAATCGCGATGATCAAGGTGGCGGCGCCCAACATGGCGCTGTCGATCCTGGATGACGCGATTCAGGCACATGGCGGCGGCGGCGTGTCCGACGATTTCCACCTGGCGCATGCCTGGGCGGCGATGCGGACGCTGCGCTTCGCTGATGGTCCCGATGAAGTGCATAACCGTGCCATCGCCCGCAACGAATTCGGCAAATATGCTGATCTGCCGGAAGCGGTTGCGGCAAAGGAAATGGTGCGGCGCTAATAGGTAGCCGCATCTGCGCCACAGCCGTTCGCCCTGAGCTTGTCGAAGGGCTGCCTTTTCTTGGCGACGGTCGAAAGAAAGGGCAAGGCTTCGGCGAACTCAGCCCGAACGGAAGAGAGTACTGAAAGTTGAAAGCAGCCGTTCTGTACGAACCCAAGTCGGATCTCGTGATCGAGGATATCCGCATCGACAATCCGGGTCCGCGAGAGGTCCTGATCCGCACAGTCGCGTGCGGGGTGTGCCGGTCTGATCTGCACTTTGTCGATGGCAGCTTCCCGCATCCGATGCCGACAGTACCGGGGCATGAGGCGGCGGGGATTGTTGAGGCGGTGGGCAGCGATGTCGCTCGGCTGAAGGTGGGCGATCACGTCATCACATTTTTCACCGTTTTCTGCGGCAGTTGCGAGATGTGCGTTACCGGCCGGCCCTCGCTATGCGTTGATCCGTCGACCAAGCGCCCCAAGGGGGCGGCACCGCGCATCAGCCTGCAGGATGGCACGCCGCTCGCGCCGTTTCTGAACCTGTCAGCCTATGCCGAAATGATGCTGGTCCATGAGAATGCCTGTGTCGCAATCAGCAAGGATATGCCGCTGGATCGGGCCGCGCTGCTCGGTTGCGCGGTGATCACCGGCGCAGGATCGATCTTCAACGACAGCCGGTTGCGTAGCGGGGAAACGGTGGCGGTAATCGGTTGCGGCGGCATCGGCCTTGCCGCCATCAACGCTGCCAAAATCGCGGGCGCGGGGATCATCATCGCAATCGATCCGGTGGCGGACAAGCGCGCGCTCGCCGAACGGCTCGGCGCCACGCACGGCTTTTCGCCAGATGAGCCTGATCTGGCCAAGAAAATTGCCGGCCTGACGAGTGGCGGAGTCGATTACGCAATCGAAGCGGTAGGGCGTTCCAACACCGCCGAACTCGCCTGGGCGCTGCTCAAGCGCGGCGGCACCGCGACGATCTTGGGCATGATCGCGCCGGGCAATATGGTAAGCATACCCGGGCCAAGCTTTCTGACGGGCAAGAAGCTGCAAGGATCGCTGCTTGGCTCAACGCGCTTCCCGATTGATTTGCCACGGCTGGTGCAGCTGTACCTCGACGGCAAGCTCGATCTCGATTCGATGGTGGCCGAACGAATTACGCTAGACGGGGTCAATGATGCGCTGGCGAAGCTGCGCACGGGCGATACGGTCCGCTCGGTCATCGAGTTCGCCTGATGACCATCGCCGATGCCGCCCCGCAGACGATCGAGGTGCCTGAAAAGGACCGGTTTGACGAAGCGAAGCTTACTGCGTGGATGGTGGCGAATGTCACAGGCTTCGAACCGCCACTCACCTATGCAAAATTCGCCGGTGGGCAGTCCAACCCGACCTTCAAGATCAGCGCGCCATCGGGCGACTATGTGCTGCGGCGCAAGCCGTTCGGCAATTTGCTCCCCTCCGCGCATGCCGTCGACCGGGAGTACCGGGTGATCGCGGGCCTTTATCCGACCGGCTTTCCGGTCGCGCGACCTTATGGGCTGTGCACCGACCCGGATGTCCTCGGCACCGATTTCTACGTCATGGGCTTCGCCGATGGCCGCAATCTTTGGGACGGGACGCTGCCCGACTACGCGCCCAATGAGCGAGCCGACGTCTATAATGCTATGTGCGATACGCTGGCCGCGCTCCACAATACTGATCATGTGGCAGCTGGCCTCAGCGAGTATGGGCGGCCGGGCAATTATTTCGAGCGTCAGGTCGCACGCTGGACCAAGCAGGAACCGCTTTTCAGCCCGCGCAGCCACGGTTTGTTCCGCCGGGGT
>JBBQWH010000137.1:0-2094 GCA_038210785.1 Sphingomonadales bacterium
CACCCATAGATATCGCGGCTAAAGTCTCGGGCACTCCTATTGCTCGCCGGAAAGCTGCTAGCGCAAGGCCGCAACCGCTGCATCATTCTGAGTCACGCCAAGTACGGTGCGCATCGCGGCTGTGGCCTGACGGCGATACTCATCCGACAAGGCCTGACCAAGCTGCTGGCGGGTTTGCGCGACCAGACCCGGTTCCTGATCCACCGGGCTGGTGCTGATGTCTTCAAGCGCGATCACATACCAGCCGAGGTTGCGCGGCGCTTCGAGCAATTTGACCGAACCTTCGGCCATGCTGAACATCAGCACCAGCGGCGGCGGCAGGTTGCCCTGCTGGCGGGCGAGCAGCTGACGGCGTTCAAGATCGATCACTTCGCGTTCGAACCCCGGCTTGTTTTCAGCGGCAAGCGCGGCTGCCAGCGTGGTCTTGCCGCGGGCCTTGGCGATGATCCGCTCGGCTGCGGCCTTGGCAAGCTTTGCGCCTTGCGCGCGCTTCCATCCGGCAATCGCGGCTTCGCGCACCTGCGCCAGCGGCGGCGCGGCGGCTTCCTCGATCCGGGCGACTTCGAAGATCACGAATTGCTGGCCATCAATGATCGGGGCCAGCTGCGGTTCGCTCTCTTCCATCTGGAACGCGGTGGCGAGCAATGGCGCGAGCTGCGGCACGATCTGCACGTCCGGCTGTCCGAAAGCCTGGCCGGTGGCGAGCAGCGCGGGCGAGGTTTCGAGCTTCAGGCCATAGGCCTTGGCAACCTCTGCCAATGCGGTGCCGCCATCGACTTCGGCTTCGATTTCAGCGGTGAGATCGGCCACGGCAGCGCCGCGTTTTTCAGTCGTCAGCTGTGCGGTGATTTCAGGCGTTGCCTGCGCCAATGTGCGGGCAGCGTTGCGTTCGATCTGATCGACCCGCGCCACATACCAGCCTAGCGTGCCCTGCGCCGGATCGACAATCCCGCCCTGCGCGGCCTTGAAAGCGGCTTGGGCGAAAGCCACACTGGTTGCGCCTGCCATCGCTTCTTGGTCGCGCAGTTCAGCGGGCGAGGCAGAAAACCCGGCTTCGCGTGCGGCAGCCTCAAGCGAGGTGCCGCCGCGAACCCTGGCAGCCAAAGCGCGCGCGGCGTCTTGAGTCGGAACAACAAAGCTGGTCACGGCGCGGCGCTCGCTCGCCTGATACTTGGCGGCATCGCGCTTGTATCGGGCGGCGATTTCCGCGGCGGTCGGTGCTGCATTGACCTCAAGCTGGTCCTCGCCAAACACCGCAAACCGCAGGGTGCGGCGTTCGGGGCGGATGAACAGGGTGCGGTTGTCGTTGTACCACGCGGTCAGCTGCGCCTCGGTCGGATTGCCGACGGGGGAGAAAGCGGCGCTGGGGATCAGCGCGATTTCGCCCTTGCGCTTTTCCAGCACCAGCGCGGCATATTGGCGCGCGATCTTTTCGGGCAGCTGCGGCGCGGCAACAGCGGGCTTGAGCAATTGCTGTTCAATCAGCCCGTCCACAAGGTCGCGCCGGAAAATGGTATCGTTGAGCCCCTGCTGGCGCAGCGCAGCCTGATAGGCCTGCACATCAAATTCGCCGGTCAGCCCGCGGAACGCGCTGATTTGCAGAATTTCGCTGTTCACCAGATTTTCGCCCGCACGCAGGCCGTATTTCTCGCCATAATTGCCGACGGTGTAACGGTCGATCAGCTGGCGGATCACTTCGTCCAACCCGCCTTCCGCGATGAATTCGGGCATGGTCAGCGCCGGATTTTGCTGGCGTATCTGGCCAAGCGCGGTGTTGGCCGCCATGGTCAGATCGGAAATAGGCACCGGCTCGCCGCCCACCACTGCGGCGCGATCGCTGTTTGATACCCCGCCAAAGGTGGCGTTGCCACTGATGTCCGACGCGGCAAAGGCGAGCGCCATCAACGCCAAAAACGCAAGAAAGATCGGCAGGCCAATCTTCGACTGGAAAAAACGGCGGAAGAACGAAAGCATTGCGTGTCTGACCCCATCCGGAGCTGGCTGTGAAAGGGACGGCAAGCTGTCCCCGCAGGTGCGCCGCAGTGGACGCGGCTCGTGGGCGCTTTATAGGCCATGCGACCGCGCGGCAACAGG
>JBBQWH010000138.1:0-2007 GCA_038210785.1 Sphingomonadales bacterium
CATCCTGCTGTCGTCCGAACCCGATCTGTCTGGCGTGGCGCGGGTGACCGGCACCACCGCCGATACGGTGTTCGTTGAAGCGCGCGACCCGAAACGCCCGGAATTCGGCACGCTGTCGATCATTTTTGCCCGCAATGCGGCGGCCCCCGGCGGCCTGTCGCTCGCAGGTTGGACGGTGCGCGATGCCCAGGGCGGGCGCAGCGAAATGCGGCTGAACAATGCGCGTTACAATATCGACCTGAAGCGGGTGAATTTTACCTTCAAGGACCCGCGGACGCAGATTGTCCGTTCCGGCTGAAATTCGCTCGCCCGGCGCATTTGTCTCAACATTGTTCATTCGGGATAAATGTAAACCACGGTAAACCACGAATGCGGACGGTGTTCGTGGCCAGAGTTTGCCCCCTGTTATCTGGCCGCGGCGTATGCACCATCTGCTGCGTGACGAGCGCAAAATGGCCCCCGCTCCATGCCCCCGGAGCGGGGGCCTAATTGTGTGTGGCGCAAGCGGGGCGTGACGCACGCATGGCTATCGCCTAGAGGATGGGGATGCCGATCAGCATTGCCACCTGGAACATCAATTCGGTTCGCTTCCGCCTCGATATCGTCGAGCGGTTCCTGCTGGAACACAGCCCCGATGTGCTCTGCCTGCAGGAAACCAAGGTCATCGACGGGGCCTTTCCGCACGCCAGTTTTGCGGCGCTTGGCTATGAGCATCGCCTGCTCAACGGCCAGAAGATGCACCATGGCGTGGCGACGCTGTCGAAACTGCCGCTGATCGAGGAGCGGCGTTACGACTGGCAGGACAATGGCGAGGCCCGGCATATCGGCGCGCGGTTGCCGAACGGGCTGCTCATAGAAAATGTCTATGTGCCGGCCGGCGGTGATGTGCCGGATGCGGTGGCCAACCCCAAGTTCGGGCAGAAGCTGGCCTTTGTCGAACGCATGACTCGCTGGTCCGAAGGGCTGCGGGATGACACTGTTATTGTTGGTGATTTCAATATCGCGCCGCTGGAATGCGATGTGTGGAACCACAAGGCGCTGCTGGATGTCGTGAGCCATACGCCGATCGAGGTGGCGGCGTTGGATGCCCTGCAGCAAAGCCATGATTGGGTCGATATCGGCCGCCAGTTCGTGCGCGCGCCGGAGCGGCTGTTCACCTGGTGGAGCTATCGCGCCGCCGATTGGCGCACGTCCGATCGCGGCCGCCGGCTTGATCATATCTGGGCATCACCGGCGGCGGCGCGGGCGGCGTTCGGCTTCACGGTGCTGGAGGATGCGCGTGACTGGGGCAAGCCGTCCGACCATGTGCCGCAGATCGTGACGCTCGACCTGTGAGCATTGCGGCGGACCATGCGGCCGAGGCGGCGGTCGATGCGTTGCGGCGCGGGCGGGTCGTCGGGGTCGGTACGCTGGCGGTGGCGTCGGTGGAACTGGCCGATACGGCGACCCTGGCCTTGCTGGAGCAACAGGCGCGCGCCGGGCTGATCATCACGGCGCTGCGGGCAGCGGTGCTCAACCTTGCCAATCAACTGGCTGCAGCGGTCGCGGATGCGGAGCCGGTGTGGGTGGAGCGGCCCGATTGGCTCGACCTTGCAGCCTAGCGGGCGGTGGCCGACCCGGTGCGCGATCTTGCGACGCCGATGAAGGGGCCATTTCGCGCCCGCGCGCTTGGCGATGATGCGCAGGCGGCGCGGGCTGCGGTGCTGCTCGCCAAGCACGCCGGGTTGCTGCCGGCGGTGTATGCCGTCCCCATTGCGGCGGCGGCTCCGCTGGTGGTCGCCGATGCGGCGGCGGTGCTGGCGCTGCCCGTAATGGCAGCGGATGTGCGGATTTCGACCCGCGCGCGGCTGCCGCTGGCGCTGGCCGAGGATACCGAAGTCGTGGCGTTTCGGCCGGCCGACGGTGGCCCGGAACATCTGGCGCTGGTCATCGCCGATCCATCGCGGGCCGGGCCGGTGCTGGTGCGCCTGCATTCGGCCTGCCTGACCGGCGACCTGCTGGGCAGCC
>JBBQWH010000139.1:0-1988 GCA_038210785.1 Sphingomonadales bacterium
AACCTGATTGAAGCGGCGATGGGAAAAACTTCTTATAGTGGGAATGTGCCAGAAGAAGGGGAGGATGTTGAAACGGATGAAGATACAGCCGACGACATACTGCCAGCTCCGGCTTAGTGAACGCAAATTGCGCCTTCGTTACGAAGGAATAGTTGCCCGAAAATGAGATACAAAAGTGTTGATGGCCTTGTGCATAATCAGCGATTTCTCGCCGCGGCCCTTGCGGTGCCTGCTCCCTCGAATCATGATGCTCACATCAAGACCACACTAGGGTGCCACGGCAGGGTGCCACGTGGTTTTGATTCGCAGGGAAGCGTGTTTTAATTCAGAGGCTTACATTACTCTCGAGTAATGGCAGGGGTGTGCGGACTCGAACCGCAGGCCCTCGGTTTTGGAGACCGATGCTCTACCAACTGAGCTACACCCCTGCAGCGCGTTGAAGCGGTGCCTTTATCGAAGGCCCGGGCGATAGGCAATGCTGTTTGCCCCATTTCGCAGCCCGCGCGTGTGTTCGCGCTGGCGTCCCTGCGGGCACCCCTCTATCTTTCCTTTGTCATGCACGCGCCCCACCGCCCTCCGATCCCGGTCGAGACTCTGCTGCTCGCTTATCGCAGCGGGATTTTCCCGATGGCCGATAACCGCGTTGACAACGACGTGTTCTGGGTCGAGCCGCGCGAGCGGGCGATCATTCCGCTGGACGGGCTGCATCTCTCCCGATCCTTGCGCAAGGTGCTGCGCGCCGATCGCTTCACCGTAACCGTCGACCGCGTGTTCGAACAGGTGATCCGCGCCTGCGCTGAGCCGCGCCCCGATCATCCTGAAACCTGGATCAGCGAGCGGATTGTGCAAAGCTACATCGGCCTCCACCGCGCCGGCCACGCTCATTCGATCGAATGCTGGGTGAACAACCAGGATGGCTCGCCCGCCCTCGTCGGCGGCCTGTATGGCGTCTCGTTCGACCGCGTATTCTGCGGCGAGAGCATGTTCAGCCGGCTGCCCGATGCCAGCAAGGTCGCGCTCGCATGGCTGGTGGCTTTGCTGCGCGCGGCAGGGTTTGCAATGCTCGATTGCCAGTTTATGACCGAGCATCTGCGCAGCATGGGCGCGGCCGAATTGGCGCAGAGCGATTACCGGCGGTTGGTGGACCAGGCGCGGGGCCGGCCACGCACCAGCCTCGGCACAGCGTGGCGCAGCTTCAACGTGGGCGGCGGGGCCTATGCTGCCGCAGCCGCGAGCGGGGCGGCGGCAGGCGCTGGCGTGGGTGACGGGCTGGCCGACGGCCGGGCGGCGGGCTTGCCCGCGGGTTCCTTGGCAGCGGCGGCCGAGCCTTCCTCACCCGGGAAGCGCATCGTGCAGTCCTTGATCCAGACATCATAGATCGGGTGTTCGACCACGCTGAGGCTGGGCGATTCCTTGAACAGCCAGCCCGAGAACACGCGGGCGTGCTGCTGCTGCCCGCGCTCGCGGATATCCACCTGCACAAAGGCGCCGGTTTCTTGCGGGAGTTCCCACGGCGCGGTGCGCTCGCACGCGGAAACGCGGATGATCACCGGCCCGATCTCGCGCGCTTCGCCCGGTTTGAGTTTGATCTCCTCGGAGACATTGTTGCGCTTGTTGAGCAGGCCGAGCACCGCGACCCGCTCGTTCATGGGGGTGGCGCCGTAGTCATTGACCGGGGCGGACCCGGCAGCGGAACGGGTGGCCGCCTGAGCCGGCGTCGCTTCGCCTAGCGGCACGGTGACTGTCTCGGGCGAAGACGTCCCGCTGTCACAGCCTGCCAGCATCAGCATCGCGGCCAGCGCGGGAGCTAGGCAGAAAGGCCGCACCGCGGGCCTCAGCTGTCCGCGCTGCCGGGCACCCACGCTTCGTAATCACCCACTGCCCGCGCGCGCTTGCCGCCGCGCTCGAGCGAACCTTGCGGGAGATAGGCGCGGGCCGTGCCGGTGGCGTTGGGGGTGTAATCGGCTTCCCACACCTTAGGCGGCGGC
>JBBQWH010000140.1:0-1955 GCA_038210785.1 Sphingomonadales bacterium
CGATAACGAGGCCGAGGCCGACGAGCCAGAAAAACAACAGGGTCACCATGCTGCCGGCAAGGCTGCCATAGGTCAGATCATAGGTGAAGAACTGCCGCAGCACCACTGGCAGCGCCGCAGCGACAATGATCCACCAGACCATCGTGAACACGGCTCCGGGCCAGCGCGGCGCGCGGCGCTTGCGAAATTGGACGGGCATGAGCGTGGCGAACAAGACATACAGCGACCCCAGCAGCCCCAGCGCAGGCACAAGCCGCGACAGGCGCAGCGTCGCGATCACTTCGGCCAGTTGCGGGAAGGCGGCATTGATCACTTCCTGCGCCGCGCCGATCACCACCTGCGCGAACAGCGACAGCATCAGCACAACCACCGCAGCCAGTATCAACCCGATCGAAAACAGCCGGCTTATCCAGAATTCTCTGACGGGCGGGGTGCCATAGGCGCGGCGCAGGATGCCCCGGATCGTCTCGATCAGGCCAGAAACCGTCCACAGGCCCACGCCCGCGCCGATCCAAAGCAGCCAGCCGGAGCGGGCGTAAATGACATCTTCGGCCACCGGCCCGATCACGCTGGCAACCGATTCCGGCAATGCCTGCGACACTGCGCTAATCATCGCCTCGGCATTGTCGCGCCCGCCGATGAGATCGAACAGCGCCGCGCCAAGAATGAAGAACGGGAAAATCGACAGCATCGACAGATAGGCAAGGTTGCCTGCGTGGACAAAGCCGTCGCTGAACAGCCCGTCGCCGACCCGCCGGATAACCGGCCAGGCCCGTTGGAAGAAAGCAGTGTCTTTCACTGGCTGCAGCCCCGGGCGCCCGGCCCGCTAAAGGCCGAACTTCTCGCGCGGGCGGGCGACATCGACCCAGCCTTCAAGCCGCTGTTCCAGCGCCGCCAGATCGGCCGGGAGCTGGATTTCGAGCGTCACCAGCTGATCGCCGCGCTCGGGCTTGCCATCCACGATCTTGCCGCTTTTCCGCGTCCAGCCCTTGCCTGCAAGCCGCAGGATGGTGCCGCCGCTGCTGCCCGGCTTGATCGTCAGCATCACTGCGCCGTCCACTGTCGGGCATTTGACCTTCGCGCCGCGCACGGCCTCGTCGAGGGTGACCGGCAGGTCCATCCGGATATTGTCCGCCTCGCGCCGGAAGAAGGGGTGGCTGCCCACCTCGACCATTACGATCCCGTCGCCATTGCCGCCGGTGCCGGCATGGCCCTTGTCCTTGAGCCGCATCATCGTGCCATCTTCGACCCCGGCGGGCAGCTTCAGGTTGATCGCCTTGCCATCGGCCAGCGTGATGCGCTGATCACGCCCCGCCGCCGCTTCGACGAAGGGCACGGCGAGGCGGTATTGAATATCGGCTCCGCGCCGGGGCGGCGGTGGGGGCGGTTGCTGGCGGCCAAACCCGCGCTTGGCGCCCGGCTGTTGGCGTGCTTTTCCGCCGAACAGCCCTTCGAACAGGTCACCAAGATCGACTTCATCCGCGCCGAAACCGCCGAAATCGCCTCCGCCAGGTTGGCCGCCCGGCCCGGCACCATAAGTGCCGCCCCGGCCATAGCCGCCGCGTGCGCCCATTCCGGCAAAGGGGTTGGCGGGGTTGCCTTCGCCGTCAATCTCGCCGCGATCATATTGCGCGCGCTTGGCCTTGTCCGACAACAGATCATAGGCGCGCGTAACGTCGGAGAATTTCTCCGAAGCGTTGGGTTTGTCCTTGTTGCGATCCGGGTGCAGTTCTTTGGCGAGCTTGCGATAGGCGCTCTTGATGTCCGCTTCGGAGGCGGTTCGGGCAATGCCGAGCGTGCTGTAAGGATCGCGCATGGTGCGTTAGCTAGGTGAGACAGCGCGGCTACGCAAGCTTGCGCTGGGTGAAGGCCGTTTCAGGACAGGCTGCGACGCTGGCGCGAACGGTGCCGGATGCCCAGCAGGCGGCCGATGATATAGGCGATGTAGAGCATGG
>JBBQWH010000141.1:0-1909 GCA_038210785.1 Sphingomonadales bacterium
GGGCCGCGGCACATGTCCAGCCAGTCATCACCCGACCAGTATACCGTCAGCGGCTCGTTTCCCGGCAGTTCGGCGGCCCATTCGGCCTTGAACGTCTCGCCCTGCTGCTTCCAGCGGCTGATCAGGGTCGCACGGTCCCACACTTCGCGGCGCAGCGGCTTGTTCGCGCGGATGATGCCACGCATCGCCTCTTCGATGGCGGGCAGATCGTCATCGGTGAAGGGGCGATCCTTCGGCGCGAAATCATAATAGAAACCGTCGTCGGTGGACGGCCCGAACGTGATCTGCGTGCCCGGGAACAGCTGCTGCACGGCTTCGGCCAGCACATGCGCGAAATCGTGCCGCGCCATTTCCAGCGCATCGGCCTCGTCGCGATTGGTGACGAGCGCGAGCTTCGCGTCACCCTCAAACGGGCGACCGATGTCGAACAATTCGCCGTCCACGCGCGCGGCGATCGCCGCCTTGGCTAGGCCGGGGCCGATCGCCGCAGCGATATCCGCCGGGGTCGTGCCGGGCGCGACTTGCCGGACGGCACCATCGGGCAGCGTAATCGCGTAAACTTTGGTCATGATCGTTCCTGTCGCATCGGCGCGCTTATGCACAAAGAGGCGTCAGGGGAAAGAGGAGAACGAGAGAGCGACGCCAGCCTCCCCCGTTCCCGGGCGGAGCCTGAAGCGCGGACGTCAGCCGGTGACGCGCAACCCCAGCCCCCCCGGGAAGCCCCGGGTGGTGGTAGTCGTGGTCAAGGCAAGGCGCTTGTTCATCGAGCACAACCTATGCCGGAGGGGCGAACAAAACAAGTCACCGAAATCAGCGTCATTGAGTCTTGCAAGCCATTGTATTGACGATCCCACAGCGCCTAGTTTGCCACCAGCCATTCACCACCGGAGACCCGCCATGCTGAACCTCACCCGCCCCGATGGATCGGAACCGCAGGATTTTCATCTTACCCGACGCACCGCGGTCAGCATGTTTTTCGCCGGCTATGCAGTGGCAGCAGTCGCGGCGAACGCCAAGCCGGTGACGACGCCCGCCGACGGGTTGGTCATCGAGGAGGTGCTGATCCCCAACGGTGCAGCGAATCCGCTTCCCGCTTATGTTGCGCGGCCCAAGGGTGCGGGCAAGCACGCGACGATTATCGTCTGCAACGAGATTTTCGGCATTCACGATTACATCAAGGACGTGTGCAAGCGGCTGGCGACGCTCGGCTATGTCGCGGTTGCACCCGATTTCTTCTACCGTTCGGGCGTCAACCTGCCCGCGCTGAAGAATTTCAAGGAAATCCTGCCCGTGGTGCAACAGGCGACTCCCGACCAGGTCGATGGCGATGTGAAGTCAACCACTGCCTGGATCAAGGCAGCGAAGTTCGCAAAACCGGGCAAGATCGGCATCACAGGCTTCTGCTGGGGTGGCGCGGTCGTGTGGCGATCGGCGATGGTGAATGCTGACATCAAGGCAGGTGTTGCGTGGTACGGCCAGTTGAAGGCGCTCATCCCGCGCGCCGCCGAACTCAAGGCGCCCGTGCTGGGACTATATGGCGAGCGTGACAGCGGCATTCCTGTGACGGATGTCGACGCGATGGTCGCCGCGCTGAAGGCAGCCGGCAAATCGGGGAGCGACATCAAGGTCTATACCGGTGCCCAGCACGGCTTCCATGCCGATTACCGGCCCAGTTATAGCGAAGCGGATGCGAAGGACGGCTGGGCGCGGCTGCTGGCGCATTTCAAGTCAAACGGGGTCGTTTAAAGGATCGTTTGCGCAGCGCCGCGCTTTGGGAAGAGGATATTAGGTTTTGTCGCGGTTCTCTGTTGCTGCCCTGCTGCTCCTCGCTCTCGGCATTGCTGGGGCAGCCTTTGGGCAGGCGAACAAGGCGGACAATTCGCCCGCTAGGGTCGAGGTACCCAAGGTC
>JBBQWH010000142.1:0-1875 GCA_038210785.1 Sphingomonadales bacterium
CGAACTGGATGCGCCCACGGGTGAGTTCGAACCGGGTTCCAGCGAAGGTATAATCGCCGCGAACCAGTCGCGCGCTGCCGCCGATGCGCGGATCGTTGACAGTGCCGCGTAAGGCAATGTCCACTCCCCATTCGCTCTCCAGCCCCATCCCTTCAACTGCCACGCGGCTCGGCGCCGAAGCGTTCACAAAGTAGCGCCACGCGGTGTCACGTGCAGAAACCTGCGTCCGGCCACGCCCGGCCTCGCCGTTGATTTCGCGGGTGGCGATCCGGGGCAAGGCGACATCCTCGGCGGCCGTGCCCAAGGCCCAGCGCGCACGATCAATCATCACCCGCCCGGCAATTGTGCCGCCCAGCCCGCTCGAAACGATCCGCAACGGGCCGGTAATGGTTGCCTCAAGCCCGTTGGCATCCAGCACCCGCGCATTCTTCACCGAAGCGCGCAGATCAAGCTGCGGGCCGCGCGCGGCGCTCATCCCGCCAAGGTCGACAGTGCCGCTGCCCGCAATCGTCCCGCCGCCCGGCGTGCTGCCGGCAAAGCGCGAAAGCTCCAGCCGCGATCCGGCAAACCGGCCGCGTGCAGTGATCTTTTCGATCCGGGTGCCGGTAAGTGCACTTTCGAGCTTGAGATCGTCGCTTGCCACGGTGCCGGCAATGCGCGGCGCGGCGAGCGTGCCGGTGGCCCGCGCTGCGATGGTGACCGGGCCGGTGAGATCGAAAGCCTCCACCGCAGCCAAGCGCCATAGCGTTTCCGCCGCCCCGTCAAACGCCAATCGCGCATCAAGCCTGCCGCGCATCAACCGGTCGGTCAGCGCGCCGTCCCCGCCAATCCCGGTGATCGCCAACGACACATCGCCGCGCCGGGCATCGCCTTCAAGCAAGCGTCCGGCCGCGGTCAGGCGATCGGGCGAAAGCTCCACCACGCCAAGCACGTTGACGGGCTTTGACGACAGCACCAGCCCTGCGCGGCTGAACCGGTCAATCTGCACCCGCGCCGTGGCCGACGGCGCTGCCCGCCCTTGCTGGCTGTAATCGATAGTGCCAGACAGTCGTCCGCCAAGGCCAAGATCAGCGCCAGCCAAATCGAGCAGGCGCAGCGGCATCCGCGCCAGTTTGAGCGATAGCGCCGTTGTGCCGCCGCCAAAGCTGCCCTCGGCAACGGCATAACCGCTGGCAATACCGATCTGCGTCGGGGCGAGGCGCCAGCCGCCGTCGTCCTGCGCCGTCAGGACGGCGCGGCGCGGCATTGTGATGGCAGCCGTGCCAAACCGCCCGCGCGCGACAACGGCGATCTGCTTCGGCGCGATATTGGCATCGAAGTTCAGCGCAAAGCGATCAGCCCTGCGCCCAGAAATCGCTCCGGTCACCTTGCCGCGGCCGTTATCGATGGCGGCCTTCGCGGTGAGATTGGCGATGCTGAACGCGCCGTATTCAAACCCGCCTGCGCTGACATCAGCATCGATCTGCGTATTCCCGTCGGCATAGCGCCCGGTTGCAGTGATGTCGGCGCGGGCCAGCGTGATCGGTGTGGCCCCGCCAAACGCCGCATTGCGTGCGGCCAGATCCACCGCGAAGCCAATCGCGCCGCCCCCTTGCGGTCGGAAGTTCACCGTTCCGTCAACCCCGCCGCCCGCCAGCCGCAGATCGCCCGAAACGCCCGCATCCCCCAGCACCACATCGCCGGTGACATTGGTGCGATAAATGTTGAGCCGGTCAATCGCGATCCGGGTGGGCGCGTTTTCGGGCAGGAACAGCTGGAGCGCGCCATCAAACGGCCCCAGCAGCGATTGCCCTTCGACATCCAGACCAAAGCCCTGATCGCTGGGCGCGAGCGCCACCCGCACATCCTTCAGCCCCGCAGCCGGGTAGGGATCGG
>JBBQWH010000143.1:0-1870 GCA_038210785.1 Sphingomonadales bacterium
GGCAGCAACACCGGATCGGTGCGCTGGATTTTGCTGATCAGCCTCTCGCTGACGATTGTGTTGCTGACGATCATCTGGGTGACGGGCGCGCTGACGCAGGATCCGGTCGAAAGCGCAGGCACTGCAACCCAGCGGACAGAAGCCGAGCGCGAGAGCAATTGAGCGCTGTTGACTGAGCCCCGTCAGCGGCCATCCGGGAACCAACCCTGCGCCCCGCAGTTGGTTGACGTTACGGAAGCACTTTCCGTGACGTCATAACAACAAGGGGGAGAACATTCATGGTCGATCAGAACGAAGCCATCCGCATCAACGACGAAGCCGCACGTGGCGCTGTAAGCAACACCGGCTTGCGTTATGTTCTGGGTTTCAGCCTTGCGCTTGCGATCATCGCCATGAGCGCGGTCTGGATCATCCCCGCCCTCGCCCACTGATACCTCAGGGTTTGGCTGACGGGCTGATCAGCGTTTCGATCGGGGCCATGTCTGCCACACTGGCGGAATAGGCCTCGGCAGCACGCATGACCCGCAGCGCATTGCGGCTCGCGATCATTTCAAGCTCGGCCTGCGAATAGCCGCGCCGCGCCAGTTCTGCGAACAGCAGCGGGTACCCGCGCACATCCTCGAACCCGACTGGGCCGGATGGCATCCCGTCAAAATCACCGCCGATGCCAATCGATTCTACGCCAGCGATCTTGCGGACGTGGTCGATATGATCGGCCATATGCTTGATCGTGGTCGGCGGTTCGGGGTTGCCCTTGTCCCAAGCGTCCATCGTCGCCTTCACGGTATCGGGCTGGCCCTGAAACAGCGCCTTCAAGCGCGCTTCTTCGGCTGACCGCCTGGCGAACCACTGTCGCCGCTCTTCATTGAGGAAGCCGGGAAGCGCCACCACCATCACGATCCCGCCATTATCAGGCAGACGCGCCAGCACGCTGTCGGGCACATTGCGGGGGTGCCCGTTGACGGCCCGCGCGCCCGAATGGCTGAAGATCACCGGCGCCTTGGCCACATCAAGGGTGTCGAGCATCGTCGCCTCGCTAACATGCGAAAGATCGACCAGCATCCCCAGCCGATTCATTTCGCGCACCACATCCATTCCGAACGGGCTGAGACCGCCATGCGCCGGATTGTCCGTTCCGGCATCGGCCCATGGCGTGTTGCTGTTATGCGTCAACGTCATGTAGCGCGCGCCCAGCGCATAAAGCTGGCGCAACACGGCCAGGCTCGATCCGATCGAATGGCCCCCCTCCATCCCGAGCAGCGAGGCGACCTTGCCATCGGCCATGGCGCGTTCGACCTGATCGGCGTTTTCGGCATAGCGCAAGCCTTGCGGGTAACGCGCGATCAGGCGTTTGGTGACATCGATCTGCTCGATCACCTGCTGCACGGCCTCGGCCTCATCAGGGTTGGAAGGAACGTAGACCGACCAGAACTGCGCCCCGACCTTGCCCTCGGCCAAACGCGCAAGATCGGTCTGCATGATGCTGCCTTGCGGGTGGGCTTCTCCGGTATCGGAGGTGTCTTCGAAATCGAATCCGTTGATCTGGTTTGCGACGCGCGCGCGCAGCTGGTTGGGGACATCATTATGCCCGTCAAACACCGGCGCAGCTTCAAGCGCGGCATTGGCAGTGGCAGTGGCAGGATCAACCACCTGCGCGCCAAGAGGGCTTGCCAGCAGCAGTGCAGCGGCCAGAACGGTAAGAGACGGCGCAAAAAGTTGCATGGACAAGGCTCCCGAAGGTAGAGCGCCCGCAGATACGGGCAAGGATTTGATGATGAGTGATAGCGCGGCAGGACTGATCGAACAATTGGGCCTGGCCGCCCATCCCGAAGGCGGATGGTATCGCGAAATGTGGCGGGGCGATGCCGGG
>JBBQWH010000144.1:0-1860 GCA_038210785.1 Sphingomonadales bacterium
GTTCATGCTCACGCCGCCTCGCGCGATGGATCTTCCTCAAGCCATTCGATCAGCATCGTGAGCACGTGGCGGAAGGATTGTTCCTGCTCCGCAAGCCGTGCCTCAATGCGCTCGAGCGCAGCGGCAAAGCGAGCCTCGGCAAGCTGGGCCTGTTCCGCCGACATCGGATCACCTGCCGCATCGCGCTGGTTCGTGCCGGCCGCCTGCAACTCGCTGATCGCTGCTTCAAGCTCTGCGGTGCGCGCATCGCGGGTCGCCAGCAGCGCCGCAACTTCGGTCGCGGGCAGGCTGTCTTGTGCCGCCGGTGCCAAAGTCGCAGGAACCGTTGCGGCAGGCGTAGGCGCGCTGCGCAGATCGGAACCGCCGCGTGCGCCGCGGTTCTGATCGGCCATCATTTCGGTCATCACATCACTCAGCATGGCAAGCGACAGGATGTCGCGCCCCTCGATCGCGCCGAGCAACAGCAAGCGGTTCATCACCTGATTGACCCGGCGCGGAATGCCATCTGTCTGGTGATACAGCGCATCAATCAGCCCATCCTCGAACGCGGGGTGACCGTTCCAGCCCACCTGACCAAGGCGATGCTGCACATAGGCTTCCACCTCGTCGCTATCCAGCGCTTCCAGATGGTGCGAGGCAATGATCCGCTGGCGCAGTTGTTCAAGATCGGGGTGATGCGCCAAGGTGCGGCGAAATTCGGGTTGACCCAAAAGCAAGGTCTGCAGCAACGGGTGCGAACCGAGCTGGAAGTTCGAAAGCATCCGCAGCTCTTCCAGCGCGGTCAGATCAAGGCTCTGGCACTCGTCCACCACCAGCAGACATCGGCGCCCGGCGCGCGCTTCGTCCTGCAAGAACCGCTCGATCGCGCCCAGCGCCCCGGCCTTGTCATGCCCTTCGACTGCAAGCCCGAAAGCCTGCGCCACAACATGCACAATCTCTGCCCCGTCCAGCGCCGAGGTCACAATCTGCGCCACGCTCAGCGCGGCCGGATCGATCCGCTCCATCAGGTGCGCAACCAGGGTCGATTTGCCCGCGCCAACCTCGCCGGTGATGACAATAAAGCCCTCACCCTGCCCAAGGCCATAGCCAAGATAGCTCATCGCCTTCTTGTGGCTGGTGCTTTCAAAATAGAAACTCGGATCAGGCGTTAGCTGGAAAGGCCGTGCGCTGAAGCCATAGTGGTGCTCGTACATGAGGCTTAAATCCCCGTCAGAAATTGTAACGCAGGCCAACCAGCGCGGTGGCAAAGGCGAAGTCTTCAGCGGTGAATTCGCTGTCGAAATAATCGACCGCAATCGCCGCACGACCCGTCAGGCGCTGGGTGATCGATTGGTTGTAGGCTGCCGAAGCACCCATGGCGGTCACGTTGTTGTTCCCCGCCCCGTCGAACCAGTTGACGTAAGCATTAGTGGTCAGACTGGCGCTCTGCCCGATCTGGCGGGTCAGGCCACCGATCACGTAGTAGCTTTCATCCGTCAGCCCATCGACCACAGCCAGAACGGTGCCCGGCGCTGCAATAAAGGTGCGTCGGTCATACCCTGCGCCCAGCGCCGCCGTGGTGCGACCCACAGTGCGCTGATACGAAGCGCGGAACCCCCGGCCCCGGAACGCTGCCGATCGGGCCGAGCCAAGCCCGCCGATCAGAGCCTGCCCCTCGGTGCCGCTCACCAGACCACCGAAATCGCCGGTCACCGGATTGCGGATCGCCTCGAAATCGCTGTCAAGCCCGGCCAGGCTGTTGTTCAACACCCCGCCAAACCCGCTCACGCCGTCATAGGCTGATACGGCAAAGGCGCTGCGCTGGTTGGGCACGTAGGTGAAGGTGCCGTAATAGGTGGTGGAGTCATACCGCCGCCCGAC
>JBBQWH010000145.1:0-1772 GCA_038210785.1 Sphingomonadales bacterium
GGACTCCAGCTGTTCCTGGCCGTGATCGCGGTGATTATCGTCGTGTTCGCACTGGTTTCATTGGTCGATCAGATGTTGAGCGTGATCCCGTTCGTCGATGGCGCTCCCGTGACGCTGCGACGAACGCTGGGGTGGCTGTTCGCGCCATTGATGTGGACGCTCGGCATTCCCTGGGATCAGGCAAGTGCGGCCGGTGGACTCATGGGCACCAAGACGATCCTCAACGAATACGTCGCCTATCTCGATCTCGCCGCGTTGCCGCCCGGGACGTTCGATCCGCGCAGCAAGCTGATCGTCACCTATGCGCTTTGCGGCGTCGCCAATCTGGCAAGTATCGGCTTGCTCGTCTCGACGATCGGCACCCTGTGCCCCGCGCGGCGGGCGGAGGTGTCCGCACTGGGGATCAAATCCTGGATTGCGGGCAATGCTGCATCGGCGATGACCGGAGCCGTGATCGGCCTTGTGACGTTCGCCTAGGGTAATGTTTGACGCGCGCCTTCGCCCGCTGATCGATCCACCGCTCAATGCGATGGGGCGGGGGCTTGCGCGCGCGGGGGTGACGGCCAACCAGGTGACCCTCGCAGGCGCTGCGATCGGAATGGGCGGGGCAATCATGATTGCTGGGCGACATTTCTGGATCGGGCTCGCGCTGGTTATCATCAGCCGGCTGCTCGACGGGCTGGACGGTGCCATCGCCCGCGCGACGAGCAAAACCGATTTCGGCGGGTACCTCGACATCGTCTGCGACTTCGCGTTCTACGTCGCGGTACCGGTGGGGTTCGGCTTCGCCGATCCGGCCAATCTGCCCTATGCGCTGGTGCTGGTGGCGTGCTTCACGGTGACGGGGATCAGCTTTTTGGCCTTTGCCGTCCTGGCCGCCCAGCGCGGGCTGGAAACGACCGCGCACGGCGACAAGAGCTTTTTCTATAATACCGGCATTGCCGAGGGTGGCGAGACGATCGCGTTCTTCCTCGCCATGTGCCTGTGGCCAAGCGGATTTCCCGTGCTGGCGAGCATCTTCGCGGCACTATGCGTGCTCACCGTGATACAGCGCAGTTGGGCAGCGTGGCAGGTGCTGAAGGCAGGCCGATGACGATACCCGCCGTCCGGGTGGTGTTGTTCGCGCGCTTTCCCACCCCCGGCGTCGCCAAGACCCGGCTGGTGCCCGCGCTGAGCGCCGAGGCGGCGGCGGCGCTCCACGCCCGACTCGTCGAGCAAACACTGGCGATGCTGCGCGCCAGCGGCCTGCCGTTCGAGGTGCAGATCACCGGCGCGAGCACGTCGCGGTTTGCGCGCTGGCTGGGTGAAGATGTGCCGCTGGTCGAGCAGGGCGAGGGGGATCTGGGCGATCGGATGGCGCGGGTTGTACCACCGGCGATCATCATCGGCGCAGATATCCCCGATCTTAGCGTCGAGCATTTGCGGGCGGCCGAAACAGCGGTGGCGGCAGGGCGGATCGTGCTCGGCCCGGCCGAGGATGGCGGCTATTATCTGATCGGGCTGCCGCACCGCGTCGATTTCCTGTTCGATGAAATGCCCTGGGGCGGCGACCGCGTCCTGATCGAAACGATGGCGAGGCTTGGCGAGCAGGCGCTGGCGCCGGTGCTGCTGCCGGAACTCGCCGATCTCGACCGGCCTGAAGATCTGGCGCGCTGGCCGCACCTCACCGCGTCGCGATCGCCCTTTGCGCTGATCGGTGCCACGCCGCTGTCACCCGCCAAATTCCGCGATCCTCATCGTACCGCCAGCGGCGCGCCACGGGCGAAGGTTGA
>JBBQWH010000146.1:0-1739 GCA_038210785.1 Sphingomonadales bacterium
GCGTGCGGCAGCAGCGCGGATAGCGCCACGCGGCGCACGTCGTCCTTGCTCACGCACAGCACCAGCGGATCGGTGCTGCCCAGCGCTGCGACTTCGTTGAGCACCTGCCGACAGCGACCGCACGGCGTGATCGGCTCGGCATCAGCCTTAAGGCCCACCACCGCAACCGCCAGCAGGCCGCCGCGCCGCCCTTCGCCAAACGCCTTGGCGACAGCGACCGTTTCGGCACACAGGGCAAGGCCGTAGCTGGCGTTTTCAACATTGCAGCCGGTGATCACCGCGCCATCATCGAACAGCAAAGCCGCGCCGACCGGGTAATCGGAATAGGGCGCGTAGGCCTGCTCGGCCGCAGCAAAGGCAGCCGCGATCAGCGCCTGTTCCTGCGCGGGTTCCACGATCATTTCTGCACCACCACCCATTCGATCGGCTCCTCGCTCGCCTCGCTGACCAGCTGACTATTGGCGCTCCATAGCAACCACGGGTGGCCCGCATAGTTCGGCCGCGCGCGATCGCGCGTCAGCCACAGGTCGCGGCTGAGCGCGGTGGCGGTGTTATGGCGATCCTGAAATGCCGGGGAAAGCTTCAGGATCACCGGCTCGCCGCTGTGCATCTCGATCTGGTTGATCAGCGTCATCAACTCGCTTTCGACAGCGGCATCGCTGACCTTGGGGTTGCAGTCATCGGCAAGGCGGCCCAGCGCGATCGCCGGTTGCAGCAGTGCAGGATCGCGCGGCACCATCTGCGCAAACAGGCCCGATTGCCGGTCGGCAGGCGCGCAAGGATCAAACGCCAGCACCACGCCAACCTTCATGCCCGCCTCGCGGGCTCCTGCGAAGCGATCGGCAAAGCCGCCGGGGGCCGAAGGATCAGGCACCAGCGCCAGCGGCAGATAGACGAACTGCGCCCCAATCGCCTTGAGCGTGGCAAACCTGATTTCGGCCGGGCCTGCGGGCACCATCGCGCCTTGCTCGGGATACAGCGCCTCGTCCGGGCGCCACTCGCGCATGTCCCACCACAGCCACGCGGCAAAGGCGAGGCCGAACAGCGCCGCAAGGGCAACGCCGCGCACCAGCCAGCGACGCGCGCCGCGCCCTGCGCCTTTCTTCCGCCCCCGCGCCATGCCCCGTGCCATCTCTCAGCCTTTAATGTGCAACACGCAGATCAGCGTGAACAGGCGGCGGGCGGTGGCGAAATCGGTTGCGACCTTGCCCTCCAGCCGTTCCAGCAGCAGTTCCGCCGCGCCATTGTGGATGCCGCGCCGGGCCATGTCGATCGTCTCGATCTCGGCCGGGGTGGCCTTGCGAATCGCCTGATAATACGAATCGCAGATCGCAAAGTAATCGCGGATCTGGCGGCGGAACCGGCCCATGCCGATCACCAGCGTCTCTAGCAATTGCCCGGCAGTGTCGCTGATATCCATCACCAGCCGCCCATCTGTAACCGACAGGTGCAGATGATACGGCCCGCCCGCCCCGCGCTCGGCACTGCGCACCGGCTTGAAGGCGTTTTCCTCGATCAGATCATAGATCGCGACCCGGCGTTCCTGTTCGACATCGGCATTGCGCCACAGGATCGTCGCTTCATCCAGCGTCACTTGCGCAATACGATACCCGCCCGCAGCGCCAGCGGCAGGAGACAGGGGCAGGGAATCGGTCGGCGGATCGGCCATAGCGCCTGCCTTCGCAGATGCAGGGCCTGCACTTCAAGCACTTCGGAAAGCTCGGAGGCAAACTCTCCCC
>JBBQWH010000147.1:0-1717 GCA_038210785.1 Sphingomonadales bacterium
CACATGGGGGAAATCAACCGGGCGATCGGTAATCGCGGCCACCGCGCCTTTTTCGATTGCGCGCCGCATGGGCGAGCGCGTGGAGCGCCTGCGTGGTGTCTGCTACCAGCAAATGCGGATAATCAACCGCACGATCAGTGATCGCGGCAACCGCGCCTTTTTCAAAGGCTTGGCGTAAGAACTTGTGACCGTCCATCGCCTCGCCCTTCAGCGCCACGAACAGATCGCCCGGCTTCACATCGCGCGAATCCATTTCGACGCCTGCGGCCTGAAAATCATGGCTGGCAATCCCGCCGCACGCCGCAGCGATCTCGGCAGAACTCCACAGCGCAAGCGGCAGGGCATCCCCCGGCGCAACCGGCCATTGGCGCAGCATCGGATGGGCAAGCGGCGCGTTCATTGCCCGGCGCTCCCTGCACATTCGCGCGCGACTTCGACATCGTCGAAAGCTTCGATCCGCATTGTTTCTCCAGACCCGAATATTTGACCCTGCTCGTGCCCTTTGCCAGCGATCAGCACAATGTCCTGCGCGCCAGCTTCCCCAATTGCGGCAGCAATCGCGGCGCGGCGGTCACCGATTTCGCGCGCACCGTTGCCTTGGGCGTCGCCCGCCCCGGCGATGATCGCAGCGCGGATGGCGGCCGGATCTTCGCTGCGGGGGTTATCATCGGTGACAATGGCGATGTCTGCGGCGCGGGCGGCAACTGCGCCCATTTCAGGCCGCTTGCCGGTGTCACGATCGCCGCCTGCGCCAAACACCACGATTAGCCGTCCGCCATCCGCCACGTGCGGGCGCAGCGCGGCAATCGCGGCTTCCAGCGCATCGGGCGTGTGGGCATAATCGACATAGGCTGGCGCGCCCGCCTGATTAAGCGCGGCGCGCTCCAACCGCCCGCGCACCGGTTGCAGGCGGGAAAGCGCGTCGAAGACCGCGCTGGCCGCCACGCCCGTCGCCAGCGCGAGGCCTGCGGAAACCAGCGCGTTGGCCGCCTGATAGGCGCCGATCAGCGGCAGGTTGATTGTGCGCGTCTCGCCAGCGTAGGCAATTGTGAGGGTCTGGCCCAACTGGCCGGGATCGCGCTGTTCGAGCCGCAGGAAGCTGCCGCCCTCGCCCACCGTGCGCACATCCAGCCCGCGCGCCGCTGCCGTGGCAATCGCCCGCGCAGTCCATTGCGAACCATCGCCTGCGTCATGGATCACCGCCGGGCTGCCGGGGACAACAACCTCGGTGAACAATCGCATCTTGGCCGCGAAATAGGCTTCCATCGTGCCGTGATAATCAAGGTGGTCACGGCGGAAATTGGTGAAGGCTGAGGCCGCGACCTTCAGGCCTTCGTTGCGGAATTGCGATAACCCGTGGCTTGATGCTTCATAGGCTACGTGGGTTACGCCTTCACGCGCAAGGCCGCTCATATTGGCGAGGAAGGTCACGATGTCGGGCGTGGTCAGGCCGGTCGAAACGCTGCCGTCAGGCGTGGTGACGCCCAGCGTGCCGATGCTCGCCGCACGCTCGCCCGCCATGCGCCAGATCTGGCGGGTCATCTCGACACAGGATGTTTTGCCGTTGGTGCCGGTCACCGCGACGAGTGTGGCTGGCACAGGAGAAAAAAAGCCCGCGGCGAGGCGCGCAAAGGCGCGTCGGGGGACGGCGTCGGCAATGTGCAGCGCACCTTCGACGCGGGCTTCAGCGCGGGCAACGACGGCAATCGCGCCCGCT
>JBBQWH010000148.1:0-1687 GCA_038210785.1 Sphingomonadales bacterium
CGAGTGCAGTCATCGAAGCCCGATGTCTATCCCGACGCCGCGATCAGCTGCCAGATCGAACGCGATCGACGCTAAGGCTTCTGGATCGCGTTCGTCGATTCGGCTCCAGTGCAGCGGGGGCTGGTTGCGGAACCAGGTAAATTGTCGCTTGGCATAGCGCCGGGTCGCCAGCTGGGCCTGGGCGAGGGCAGTGGCGCGGTCGTGGATACCACGCAGCCACCCCGCAATCTCCCGCACGCCGATTGCGCGCATGATCGGCGCGGTCTCATCGATATCGGACAGGGCCATTAAAGCAGCAACCTCCTCCCTTGCACCGGTGTCAAACATTGCTTCCAACCGCGCATCGCAGCGCGCCAACAACCACGCGCGATCGGGCAGAAGGATCAGCGGCAGCAGATTGATCCGATGGGCGATCCCGCCGCTAAACTGGGTCTGCCAATACGCCAGCGCCCGACCGGTCGACAAAACCACCTCAAGCGCGCGCGCAACGCGCGTAGAATCACCGGGTGAGAGACGAGCTGCCGCTTGCGGATCGAGTTGCTCCAGCTGCCCATAGGCCGAAGCGACCGGCAACGCCCGCACGGAGGCGCGGATGGCCGGATCGATATCAGGAACCGGGGCAATCCCATCGAGCAACGTCCGCACATACATGCCCGTGCCCCCGACCAGGATGGGCAAGCGACCGGCGGCGTGGTCAGCGTCGATCGCGGTTGTCGCCTCGCGTGCCCAATGCGCCGCCGAATAGACTTCAGTCGCACCGACATGGCCAAACAAATGGTGGGGCACACGAGCCTCATCGGCGACGCTCGGACGCGCTGAAAGGACCCGCAGATCGGCATAGACCTGGGCAGAATCGGCGTTGATCACCGTGCCGCCGAGCCGCTCCGCCAGCGCCATCGCCAGTGCGGACTTGCCGCTGGCGGTTGGCCCTGCGATGAGCGCGACGCGCCGAGGCAAAGCCTGCGCTGAAGGGGATGAAGCCATGTTCATTGCAACGCTGATAGCAGCAGACCAGCTGGATGCAGGTCAAGTTTCGGAAGGGCTCGATCGATTGAACGCGGCGGGATGCGCCGCTGTGGGATCGGGCTGGCTCGATCCAGGACGCGCCGCCGATCTGATGTTTGGCCAGTCACCCGATGCGGCGCGTACCGCCCTTGAAAGCGTCTTTGAACGCGTCGATGTCGTCGTCCAAAGCATGATGGCGCGCCCGAAATCGCTGCTGATCGCCGACATGGATTCCACCATGATCACCGTCGAATGTATCGACGAACTCGCCGATTATGCCGGCATCAAGCCCCAGATCGCCGCGGTGACCGAAGCCGCGATGCGCGGCGAACTCGATTTTGCCGAGGCCCTTGATGCGCGGGTGGCCTTGCTGGCCGGGCTGGACGAAGGAGCGATCGACAGGTGCCTGGCGGAACGGGTGGAGATCATGCCGGGCGCGATCGCGCTGGTGCGGACGATGCGGGCGCGGGGCGGCACCGCGATCCTCGTGTCGGGCGGCTTTACGCGCTTTGCCGATCCGGTTGGCAAGATGATCGGTTTTGACCGCGTGATCGCCAACCGGCTTGGTCTTGCCGACGGAAAGCTGGACGGCACGGTCGCGCGGCCGATCGTGGATTCAGCGACCAAGGAAGCCACCCTGCTCGCCGCGATCGAAACGATCGGCATCCCACCCGAAGCGACG
>JBBQWH010000149.1:0-1595 GCA_038210785.1 Sphingomonadales bacterium
CTCAGGTCGGTGAACTGCACATGGCGGCCCATCG
Organism: Sphingomonadales bacterium; assembly: GCA_038210785.1. Classification (GTDB taxonomy): domain Bacteria; phylum Pseudomonadota; class Alphaproteobacteria; order Sphingomonadales; family Sphingomonadaceae; genus Erythrobacter. Next base: position 35 of record JBBQWH010000149.1, read on the forward strand.
CCAGATCAGGGCAATCGACCTGAAGCGTGATCCCGGCAGCGGCGATGGTCTCGTATTCGTGGCGCAGGCCCTCTGCCAGCGCGAAGACATATTCCTCGTCACTGGCATAGAACTGGTTGGGGAAGAACAGCGCGGTGACGCCCGGCGATGCAGCGGACATGAAGGTCGCGTGGCCATTGGCGAGGCGGCTGAGCCGCTCGGCATCGATGCGCGGGGCTTCCATGTCGATCACTTCGATGGCCGAGGTGCAGGCGGGCGCCGAACGCTTGGCGCGGCCCTTGTTGCCGAACACCTGTGCCTTGGCGCCGGGGAAGGCTTCAAGATCGGCAAATTCATACTGCCCGGCCTCGCCGCCAAAGCCTGACAGGCGGTGCTTGATATAGGTGGCGTAGCTGGGCTTGGACATTTCGCCATCATTGACGATGGCCACGCCCGCTTCGATCTGGCGCTTGATAACATAGGCGGTGGCTTCTTCCACTGCTGCATCGAAAGCGGCCTCGGACACAGCCTCCCCGCCCTCGCGCGCGAACACCAGATCCAGCAGGGCTTCGGGGCGCGGCAGGCTGCCCACATGGGTGGTGAGGAAGTGGTTCTGGGTCATGCGGCGGGCCCTATCTTGGGATGGGTTTTGGGGTCGATGCAGGTGTGCAGGAACTGGCTTACCTGCCGGTTGAAGCGGGAGGGGTTATCGGCATTGGCCAGATGGCCCGCGCCTTCGATCATGGCATAGCGGCCACGCGGCGCGGCCTTGGCGAGCGCCTTGGCACAGGCGCGGCGCCATGGGGTATCGTGCTCGCCTGCCAGCGCCAGCACCGGCACGGCCAGCGCGCGCAAGGCTTCATGCGGCAGGCCCGGCGGGGCTGCGGGCGCAAGCAAATCGCGCCCGTCATAATCGATCAGCATCGTAGTCAGCAGCTTGCGCGCTTGCGGCGTATGGGCCTGCATCAGCGGGTGGCGCGACCAGATTGCGCGCAAAGCCGCCAGATCGCCCGCCGCCGCCAATGCGCGGAAATGATCGAGATCAAGCGGCTCGTCACGTTCGACCAGGCACGGCAACGGCGCGCCCGATACCACCACGCCGGTCACGCGTGATGCGAACTTGCGCGCCACATCCAGTGCCACCACTGCGCCTTGCGACAGGCCGACAAGGGCAAAGCGTTCAAACCCGAGGAAATCGGCGATGGCGATCACATCATCCGCCTCCTGCGCAAGATCAGGCGGAGCGGTGGCCGCGCCGCACCCGCGCCGGTCAGGCATGACGCAGAAGAACGCCTGTGCCAGTGCGGCGACCTGCGGCTGCCACATGCGGTGATCCAGCGTCCAGCCATGCAGCATGATCACCGGCGGCGCATCGCCCTTGGTCTCGCACGCCATGGCAATCGGCACAGTGCCGCCAGCAACGGCAACCTCGCCCGGGAATACCGGGCTGGGCCAGACACCGCTATTCTGCGGGGAGCGGGTGGCGAGTCTCATCCCTCGCTCGCCTTCCAGCTCAGGCCGCTTCTTCGGTGCGGAACGGGTTGTTGTTGTGGTGTTGCCCGGCCAGCCAGCGCTTCAGTTC
>JBBQWH010000150.1:0-1581 GCA_038210785.1 Sphingomonadales bacterium
GGCTGTACGAGGCGATGGACGAGGCCGCCCACTGGTTCACCGATCAGCTGATGGGGATTGCGGGCGGCGAGGCGCGCACGGTGCTCGAAAAGCGCGGGATCACGGCAGAGACGGCAAAGGCGTTCGGGCTCGGCTTTTCCCCCGATTCGCGCAGCAAATTGAAAGCGCAGCTGAAGGATTATGGCGATCCGCTGCTCGTCGAGGCAGGGTTGCTGATCAAGGTCGATGACAAAGAACCCTATGACCGGTTCCGCGGTCGGCTGATGATCCCCATCCGCGATCCGCGCGGACGAGTGATTGCGTTCGGTGGCCGGGTGATCGGAGACGGCGAGCCCAAATACCTGAATTCGCCCGACACCCCGCTCTTCGACAAAGGCCGCACGCTCTACAACCTCGATCGTGCCGCCGCTGCGAGCCGGAAATCGGGCCGGGTGATCGTCGTCGAAGGCTATATGGACGTCATCGCGCTGGCGCAGGCGGGGTTTGGCGAGGCGGTCGCGCCGCTGGGCACCGCGCTGACCGAGGCGCAGCTGGAGCGGCTGTGGCGGCTGAGCGATGTGCCGATCCTGTGCTTCGATGGCGACAATGCCGGGCAGAAAGCAGCCATTCGTGCCGCCCACCGCGCGATGCCGATGCTGGCACCGGGCCGCAGCTTGGCCTTCGTCACGCTGCCGCCCGGGCAAGACCCTGACGATCTTGTGCGCGCCAAGGGACCGCAGGCGGTTGAAGCGCTACTTGGCGAAACTCAGCCGCTGGTCGACCGGCTATGGGCGGACGAACTTGCCGGCGGGCCGCTGGGCACGCCTGAAGAACGCGCGGGACTGAAGAAGCGGCTCGCCGATCTGGCGCAGACGATTGCCGATCCGTCGGTACGGCAGGAATATCTCGCCGACTTCCGGCGGCGATTCGATGCCCATTTCGCGCCACCACCGCGCGTGTGGAATGCGCCGAGGGGCCAGGGAAGCGCTGTCCGCGGCGGCAAGTGGCGCCCTGCCCCGCCGACGGGTGGCGATCACCCAAAGGCGCAAGGTGTAAAGGCGAGTGGCATTGATCCAATACTTGCCAAGGCGGTCCTCGCGGGGCTGATCCGCCACCCGGCCGAAATTGCCCGTCATGTGGAGATGCTGGGGGCGCTGCGATTCGCTGGCGGGGCGCTTGGTCGGCTGTTCGAAGCCGTCATCGATGTCGCGCTTGAAGGCGCTGTTGAGAACGGAGCGCTTGATAGCGAGCGGTTACGCACCATATTGGCCAAATCCGGGTTTGATCAGATGGCGACAGATTTGCTCCGGGCGGATGCGACACCCTATACGTTCACGCAGAAAAATGCGGCGCCGGCACGGGTAAGTGCCGATCTGCACGAGGCAATTTCTATCCTGGTCGCGCGCCCCGAAGTGGATGGCGCGCTGGCTGATGCAACAGAGGCGCTCAAGATGCGTTTCTCCGATGAGGCCTTTGAACGGCAGGTTGCGCTGGTTAAGGAACGCCACGCATTGGAAGCGCGGCTTGCAAATCTGTGCCAAGCAAACGAAGACGCACGAACTCTTGATACCGAGGGCAATTGATGGCGAAGGCGACTATGGC
>JBBQWH010000151.1:0-1575 GCA_038210785.1 Sphingomonadales bacterium
GCCAAGATCACGGCAGAGCGGCTGGCGCTGATCGGTGTTGCCGGTCACGGGATCCACCCGATTGCTGGTCAAGGGTTGAACCTTGGCCTGCGCGACGTCGGCACGCTGGTCGAGGTGCTGGCCGATGGCGCGCGCCTCGGCCTCGATCCGGGCGATCCCGAATTGCTCAAGCGTTACGAAAACTGGCGCGGGCTGGATAGCTTCATGGTCGCGCTGGCGACCGACGGGCTGACGCGGCTGTTCGGTGTGCCGGGCAAGGCAGCGTCGGCGGTGCGGCGCCTTGGCATGGCGGCCGTGCAGCGCACGCCGATGCTGAAAGATTTCTTCATGGACGAAGCGCGCGGGGTTTCCGGCGATTTGCCGGAAATCCTCAGGGCGTAAGCGTCAGGGCCTGATCAGCGGGCTCGATTGCCGCACCCGATTGCCCGCCCCGTCGCGCAATCCGCGCTGGTCGAGCACGGCGGCGGTCTCGATCACTTCGAGTGCCTCCATCGCCTTGCGATAGCGTTCGGCATCGGCAATCCACGCCTCGGCCTTGCTGGCGCCGGGCATGCCCTTCACTTCGTCAATCGCCGACTGAAAGCGTCCCTGTTCGAGCGCCCAGCGCGCCCGTTCGAGCCGCCGTTGCGGCTGCGGTGACGGCGTGCTTTCGCGGCGCACCACGAACAGCTGCCCAAGCTCGCGCTGGAATGTCGCCCACGAAGGCCCCTCACTGCTTTCGCGCAAGCTTGGCCCCAGCCCTTCCAGCCGCGCGACCAGCCCATCCAGCCGGATCGGATTGCGCGAAAACTCCACAATCGTGCTGACAGCATTGGGCCATTGATCGCCAAAGCGCAGGCGCAGCTGGTCGGAAAGATAGCCAAGCTCAGCCCCGCGTTCGACTGCGCGGCGGGTGGCAAAGGCGATCAGCAGGCTTTCCGCCCGCGCCGCATTGCCAGCAGCCGCTTGCGCTTGCAGATCAAGCTGCGTCAGGCGCTGTTCGGCTGCGGCAAGGCGCTGATCCAGCCCGCCTTGCTGTTCGGCCACCCGTTCGACCGCCTGTTCCGCCTGCTGCGCCTTGGCAGCATTGGCCACAGCCGATGCTCCACCCGGCAGCGCAGCGCTTGGCGTAGCCGTGGGCGTTGCCCCCGCTGAGACCGACGCTGCGGCGGTTGGCACTTCGGTGCGATCGGACTTGAGGTTGTACCACATCACCCAGCCCACCAGTGCGCCGCCAAGGATGAAGGCGAACAAGGCGGCAAGGATGATCCCGCGCCCCGATGAAGGCTTTCGGCGGCTACCAAATTGTGATGCGACAGGTTGTGATGCCATTATGATCCGCTTCTTGCGACCCTGCTTGGCCGACTATTTGCACAGTTCGTGCGACATTGCCAACATGGCGGCTTCATCGGGGCGGGCAGCGGTGTGGACTGCGCGCCAGCCCGCCGTGGCCGCATCGGCAATGCGCGGGCCAAGCGCCGCGAGCGTGATGGCGCCGCGGGCAAGGCCGATGCGGTCGCACTCGGCCGCAAAATGGCGCGCGGTGGCCGCCGAATGGAGCAGCACCAGCGCATCGCCGCTCGCCAGCAGTGGTGC
>JBBQWH010000152.1:0-1569 GCA_038210785.1 Sphingomonadales bacterium
AATCCGGATGCGCTGGACCTGGCCATGGCGGCGTCGCGCGGTCGCAAGATCGGGTACACGTTCGGCATTGGCGAGGTCTGGTGCCTCCGGTAGCGCGACCAGCCTTTCGCCCGGCCCGGCGCGGGCCCCGGCTGGCGTCTCGGCCGTTGCAACCAGCAGCGTCTGCCCGCCAATCGGAAAGAAGGGCGGGAACACGGTGAGATACAGCAACAGCCCGCTCGCCAACGATAACGCTGCCAGCAACCACGCCCGCCAGCCTTGCCGCCGCAATAGCAGACGGATGGTCGCGGCCAGCGCGCCCGATGCAATCATTAGCGCACACAGGGTTTCGGGCCCAATCATTCAGCGCAGACCTTGCGTGTAAAGACGACCGACGGCACCGCCATCATGGCGACGTCGCACCTGCGCAGGCGGACGGGTCAACACCGTCCAAAGCTGCGCACGAAGACTTTCCCGCAGCGCACGAGACTCAGGTTCGTTGCGGAGCGCATCGACCGCAGCCAGCACGCCGAGCGGATCACCGATCCGGGCGCTGTTGCTGCGCACCCACTGGCCCAGCCCTTCAAAATCAATCGTGCCCGGCTGTGCCAAGGCCCGCCAAGCCGTGGCCGGAACTGCGTCCTCGATGGTAAACGGGTTCAGATGCGCCGGTCCGCCGACGATCCCCTCGCGCTTGCCCGTCAGTCGCCGCGCCATATCGATCGGGGGCTGCTGCGATCCAATCCGCGGCAGGTAAATGCGGGTCGCCTGCTGGACCTGCTTGATATAGTCGAGTGCCTTGTTCTCGAACGGTAGCGCGGTTTCGGGCCGCCCCGAACGCAGATTAAGCTCAGCGTCCCACATCGCATCAAGCGCGGCTTTGAGCAGAGCGCGCGTATCGGGATCGAGCAAGGTCGCCGCCTCGCTCTCATCATGAACATGGCCGAATTCTGCGGTAATGTTGCCTAGCGCGCCGAATACTGGCGATTCTGGGGCAGCGCCGTGATCGTGGCCATCGCCATCGTGATGTTCAGGTTCAGCCTCGCGTCCCGGCGTGCCCTTGTCGGACGTCGGCAGCGGCGGGCGGGGCGCTTCCTCAGCTTCCATGCCCACAAATTGCCCATACCTAAGACGCAGCAAGCGCTGGTCGACTCCGATCGTGTCGGATCGCACCATAAATTCGTCGGCACTCAGATTGCGGCGCTGTTTGATCAGGGCTTCGGTGTCGATAATCACTTGGCGCTGGCTGCGAAAGTAGGCTGGCATTGCTTGCTTTGCCATCAGGTCGAGCCCTTCGGCCTGAGCAGGCTTGGGCGCGGGGAAGCGCAGGATCACGCCAGGGCCGCGCACCATTTGCGGGCCGGGCGCGCGCGTGTCGGCGACTGTCAGCTGTGCAACCAGATCGCTTCCCGGCTGCAAGCCATAAGACCCGAGTGGCAGATCGATAACAAAGCGCCGGCGCCGGGGATCGCCAGTGCCTCTGACTGTCTGGTTGCGTTCACTGAACCTGACATTCTCGCCTTCGCCAATGGCGGTGGTGACGGTGAGGCGGGCGAGTTGATCTACGGCGTAATCGTCGCTTGCCTCGAA
>JBBQWH010000153.1:0-1543 GCA_038210785.1 Sphingomonadales bacterium
ATATCGACCGCGTTCCCGCTGGCCATCGCAGTGGGCAAAGGCGCGCTGCCAAGATCAGCGAAAGCATCGGCCACGCGCTGCGGTGGCGCCGGGACGGGTGAGGGCGCGGGCGCCAGAGTTGGCATGGGCGCGGGCCGCGGCAGCACGGGCGCAGGAACCGGCGCGGATGCAAGCACAGGCGTCGGCGTCGGCACGGAAACGGGGGTGACCACTGCCACCGGAGTGACGACCGGAGCCGCAACCTGTGTCGCAGCCGGTATCGGGGCCAGTATCGGGGCCGGTATCGGAGCCTGCCCAACAACCCGCGGCGGCGCGAGTTCCGCCAGGGTAGGCGGCGTCGCGGTGCGCGCATCGAGCGGCGGGCCAGCCGGGGCCAGCCTGCTATCGGCGCGTTCCTCGCGGGCAAAGCGGGCCAGCCGCGGATCATCCCGCCCGATATCCGCCGCACGCGGAAACAGGCCGAGATTGGCGGCAGCCGCCTGCTGCGGCTTAGTCAGGCGCGGCATATAGCCAAGGTATGGCACCAGCCGGGTCGACATATCGCGCGGCATCACCTGTTCGACAATTGCCGCCGCGCGGTCTCCATCGCCAAGGATCGCCAGCCCGAAGGCGCGGGCGCGCTGTGCGGCGGTATCACGCCGGTCGAGCAGCGGACGCAGCGTTTCTTCAAATCGCACACGGTTGCCGGTGATCGCATGGCTGATCGCGAGGCGGCGGCGCGCTTCGTCATTGCCGGGATCAAGGGTAAGCGCCTGCGTGTAAGCGGCCTGCGCGGCCGCATGTTCGCTCACCAGATCGAGCGACAGGCCCTGATCGGTGAGGATGTCGCGCTCCGGCACCCCGGCGGCAACAGCGCGTTCAAACTGCACCAGCGCCTCGCCCGCACGGCCCGAGCGCAGATAGACCCCGCCCAGCCCCTGCGCAACGCCGGGGTGGTTCGGGTCCACCTCTGCCGCGCGCCCGAAAAAGCCGATTGCCGCTTCAAGATCATCCACGCCCATCGCCGCATGGCCAGCTTCGAGCAAGGCATCACGCTCTCGCGGAGCTTTGGCCAGCGCCACGAGCGCACGGTTGAGGCGTTGCACCTCGGCCGAAGGCAACGCCTGCACCACCGGCTGCGCCACCATTTCCTGCGCGGCGAGCGGCACAGCGCTACCGGCCAGCAGCGCAAGCCCAAGTACCACAACAGATGGTGAGAATGCAGGCAGAGCGGGTTTCATCATCTCGCTTCTAGCGCGCCAGCCGCGTCCCGCCATAGGCGGGGCCAACGCAAGCGATCAACGGCATTGCCAGCACGCCAGACCGACCGGCGACCGATCGACTGGCTGCGCCTGCATTGCGTTACTGATTGTTCTGCCGCCCGAGAAAGCGCGGGATGCTGAGCGCCGGGCCATCATCATCGCCATCGCCATCATCATCGCCGTCATCATCGTCACGCGCCGTGCTGCGCGAAAGATTGGCCATCCGTTCGAACAGCGTGCTGCCCGGCGATCCGCGCCCGGCTTCCCCGCCTGCCGGATCGGGCTGCGCCCGGCCAAAGCGC